>NZ_NKUG01000001.1 GCF_014845095.1 Methylobacterium bullatum
GGGCGGGAAGGGGGGTGGTGTCGTGACAGTCCGCGCGAGGCCGTCCAAGCGCGTCTGGTGGCGGGACCTCCACGCGGTGACCGGGCTCGTGGCCGGCGCCGGCCTGTTCTTCCTCGCGATCACCGGCCTGCCCTGGTCGGTCTGGTGGGGCCAGCAGGTCCGCGCCCTGTCGAACGAGGCGGGGCTCGGCCAGCCGCGCGCCCTGTGGGCGGGGAAGGCGGTGTCCGCCGTGCCGATGAAGGACCGGCTGACCCAGGCGGGCTGGACCATGGAGGACGCACCCATGCCGGTCTCGCAACCGGCGGACGCGCCCGCCATCGGCCTCGACCGGGTCCTGGCCATCCTCGACGGCCTCGGCATGCCACGGGGCTACGAGGTCGCGCTGCCCGAGGGACCCACCGGCATCTATGCCGCCGCGATCTACCCGCGCGACGTCGACCGCCAGCGGCTGATCTCCCTCGACCAATATACCGGCGCCCCTCTGGTGGACGTGGCCTTCGCCGATCTCGGCAGTGTCGGGCAGGCGATCCAGTACGGAATCGGCCTGCACAAGGGCGAGTATTGGGGCCGCCTGAACCAGTTGGCGATGCTCGCCTTCTGCCTCGCCACGATCCTGCTGAGCGTCACCGCCGCGGTGATGTGGTGGAAGCGCCGGCCCGCCGGCGGTCTCGGCGTCCCGCCCTGGCCGCGCGACCGCCGGATCGCCGCCACGGTCACCGCCCTGGTCCTCGGGCTGGGCGCTCTGTTTCCGCTGACCGGCCTCGCCATCCTCGCCATGATCGGGCTCGACCTCGGCATCCAGGCCCTCCGGCGCCAAGCGCGGCGACCGGCGGCGGCCTGATCCGAGCGACGCGGGGACCGCGCCCGTGACCGACCTCATCCGCCTGCGTCGCACCCTGCGCCTCTGCCTCGGCAGCGGGTTGATCCTGCTCGCCCTGTGGGGACAGGCGATCGCGCCGCTGGCCGGCTTGCGGATTCCGGGAGCGCTCGCCGCCCTCGACCATTCGGCGATCTGCGGCCATGCGGAGGGCTCCCCCGCCATCGGAGATCGGGCTCCCGCCACGCCGGCCTGCAAGGCCTGCCCGCTTTGCGCCCTCGGGCTGTCGAGCCCCCTGGTTCCCCAGGCGCCGTCGGTGGCGCGGCG
>NZ_NKUG01000010.1 GCF_014845095.1 Methylobacterium bullatum
CTCCCCTCCCGCGCGAGGCCGCGCTCGTCGACGAGGCGCCACGACACGGCGCCATGCGCGTCCACGGCCTGAACGGGGATCGTCGAGGCGCGCCGCGCCTCCACGGGAATCAGCGACGGGACGAGCCCGAGCCGCACGGATTCCACCTCCGCGAGGCTGCTGGCGATCTCGTCGTCGTTGCCCGCCGGGAAACCCAGGGCGGCGACCATGCCGCGCCGGGTCTCGATGTCGGTCGCCACGGGCTGGCCGAACGCGTCGGTATAGCCGGATGCGATGCCGAGGAGATCGGCCAGCCGTTCGAGGTCGCGGCTCATCGGGCGGCTCCCGTCAGCACGATACCCGTCCAGGTGGGAAGCTCGATCTCGCTGCCCGTATGACCGTTCGACCAGATCACCTGACCTCCATGGGAATCGACGGCGAGGGGATCCTCGCCGAAATTGGCGACGAAGCGCAGGGTGCCGCCCGCATAGCGCCATGTCACGTCGAGGGAATCCGGGGACGGCCGGGTCACGTCGGCCCCGAGATAGCGGGTCTTCGTCAGGGGCACGACGGATTGGTGCCGGATCTGGAGCAGGTTGCGGGTGTCGGCCCAGACACCGCGATGGGGCTGCCGCTCCGGCTCCGCCCAGTCGAGCTTCGAATCGACGAAGGTCTGCTCGGCGGTCGGATCGGGGATGACCGAGGTGTCGTCGGCGAAAGCCGCGAAGCTCTTGAATTCACGCCGGCGCCCCTCGCGCACCGCTTTGTTCAACTCCTCGTCCGGCGCGAAATCGACGAAGAACAGGAACGGCGCAGTGGCCGACCATTCCTCGCCCATCCACAGCATCGGGATCTGCGGAGCAAGGAGCAGGCCGGCTCGCGCAAGGCTGAGCTTGTCCGGGTCGCTGAGCGCGCTCAGGCGCTCACCGAGGGCACGGTTTCCGACCTGATCGTGGTTCTGGAGGAAGGTGACGAAGGCCGAGGGCGGCAGATGGGCGGAGGGCTCGCCGCGCGGGTGGTTGTCGAGGCTCGGGAACGGCTCGCCCTGATAGGCGAAGCCTTCCGCGAGGCAGCGGGCGAGATGATCCACCGGCTTGTCGGCGAAGCTGACGTAATAGCCCGCGTCCTCGCCGGTCAGCAGCACGTGCCAGCAATGGTGGAGATCGTCGGCCCATTGCGCCGTGTGCTGGAGCGGCTGGGCCTGATCGTCGCGCTCGAGCCAGCGGGCCTGGTTGGCCTCGTTCTCGAGGACGAGGTGGATGTGCCGTCCGGGCAGGCGCGTGCGGATCGTCTCCGCGAGCTCGCCGATGAAGTGCTTGGGCGAATCGTCCAGGATGGCGTGGACCGCGTCGAAGCGGAGGCCGTCGAAATGGTATTCCTCGAGCCAGTAGAGCGCGTTCTCGATGAAATAGTCGCGCACGACCTTGCCGCTGGTCTCGCCGTCGAAGTTGATGCCGGCGCCCCAGGGCGTCTGGTGACGCTCGGTGAAGAAGGTCTTGGCATAGGCGTGGAGGTAATTCCCGGCCGGGCCGAAATGGTTGTAGACCGCGTCGAGGAACACCATCAGCCCGAGCGAATGGGCTGTGTCGATCAGATGCTTGAGCTCGTCCGGGCGTCCATAGGCGGCATCGGGCGCGTAGGGCAGCACGCCGTCATAGCCCCAGTTGCGGGTGCCCTTGAAGTCGGCGAGCGGCAGGAGCTCGATGGCGGTGACCCCGAGATGGGTCAGGTCTTCGAGCTTGGCCTCCAGGGCGGCATAGGTCCCCTCCGGCGTGGCGGTGCCCACATGCAGCTCGTAGAGGACGGCCTCTTCCCACGGGCGACCCGTCCATTCGCCGTCGCTCCAGTCGAATGCCTTCGGGTCGATGACCTCGCTGAGGCCCGACACGTCGTCGGGCTGGAAGCGCGAGGCGGGATCCGGCACGACGAGGTCGCCGTCGATGCGAAAACCGTAGCGGGCGCCGGGGCGAACATCCGGCACGGTGGTGCGGCGCCAGCCTTCGCCGGCCTCTGGGATGGGATGCTCGGCCCCGTCGACCACGAGGGCCACGTCCTTGGCCGTGGGTGCCCAGAGGGCGAAGCGCACGCCGTCCGCCGCGATCGCGGCACCGAAGTTCATGTCGTGTGTGCGCCGCATCAGACCGCCATCTCGCTCATTGGAAAACCTCGCGGCCGGGTCGCACCGGCCACGGGGGAGAAGGCCGTCCGCGAGGGTCTGGTTCCCTCGCCATACGGCTTCGCTTGCGACGTAATGCGCGGGTCACGGTCGACAACCGCCGGGCGGACAAGTTTTGTGTGCGGCGCGCCATGGCGCCTCGATCGTGGGCATTCCGGCGGCCCGATGCATCCCGCCGCGTCATAGGCACGTTGAGTGAGCGTCGCCTCGCCGATGAGCCGGCGGCGAACCTCAAGGGAGACAGCGCATGAGCCGCGGATATCCGTCCATGACCGCCTTGCTGGGTCTGCTCGCCGTGGCGGGCTACCAGAACAGGGACAAGATCGCCGAATTCCTGGGCGGTGCTACGAACAAGACGGCGGCTCCGGGAACGCCGGGAGCCGCGACCGACAACCAGGGCGGTCTCGGCGGCATCCTCGGCCAGCTGGGAGGCGCCCTCGGGGGTGCCGGGGCCGGCGGCCTCCTCGGCGGGGGCTTGAGCGAGCTCGTGGAGCGTTTCACCCAGAACGGCCACGGCGAGACGGCGTCCTCCTGGGTCAACCAGGGTCCGAACCAAGAGATCGCGCCGCAGAACCTCGAAAAGGCGATCGGCCCGGAGATCCTGGCGACCCTCGCGCAGCAGACGGGACTGACCCGCGAGGAATTGCTGTCCCGCCTGTCGCGGGAATTGCCGCAGGCCATCGACCGCTACACGCCCGACGGCCGCGTGCCGGCGTAAGCCGTCGTCTCCTCCCGGGCTCACTCCGCCCGGGAGGATCGATAAGGGTCAGAGCAGCGTGCCGCGCAGGATCAGCATCGCCACCGAGAAGTAGATGACGAGGCCGGTCACATCGACGAGGGTGGCCACGAAGGGCGCCGAGGCCGTCGCCGGATCGAAGCCGAGGCGCTGGAGCACGAAGGGCAGCATCGATCCCGTCAGCGAGCCGAAGGTGACGATGCCGACCAGGGCGGCCCCCACCGTCGCCGCCACCAGCATCCAGTGCTCGCCGTAATCGTAGAGCCCCGCCTTCTGCCAGACCACGATGCGGACGATGCCGATCGTCCCCAGGATCGCGCCCAGCAGCAACCCGGTGGGCACCTCGCGCAGGGCCACGCGCCACCAGTCGCGCAGGCGGACCTCGTGGAGCGCGAGCGCGCGGATGAGGAGCGAGGTCGCCTGACTGCCCGAATTGCCACCCGAACTCATGATGAGCGGGATGAACAGGGTGAGGACGATGGCCTTCTCCAGCTGCCCCTCGAACCCCTGCATCGCCGTGGCGGTCATCATCTCGCCGAGGAACAGGGCGCAGAGCCAGCCGGCGCGCTTCCGGATCATCGTGCCGAAGCCGATATCCATATAGGGCTCGGGCAGGGCCTCCATGCCGCCGAAGCGCTGCACGTCCTGCGTCTGCTTCTCCACCATGGCGTCGATCATGTCGTCCACCGTGACGATGCCGATGAGGTGGCCCACCGCATCCACCACCGGCAGGGCCAGCAGATCGTATTTCGAGATCAGCCGCGCCGCCTCCTCGCGGCTGGCGGTGGGCGAGACGGCGAGCGGCCGCCGGCCGGCGGCGACGCTGAGGACGTTGTCGTCGGGATTGCCGGAGATCAGCCGGCGCAGGGGCACGGCCTTCGTCAGCGCCTGGGTGCGCGGGTCGAGGACGAAGATCGCGTAGATCGTCTCGCGGGTCTTCTCGACGGTGCGGACATGGTCGAGGGTCTGCTGCACCGTCCAGTTGCCCGGCACCGTGACGAATTCCGTGGTCATCAGCGAGCCCACGCTCTCCTCGCCATAGGCGCTGAGCCGGTCGATCGTGCCGCGCGTCTCCGCATCGAGCCGCGCCCTCAGATCGGAGCGGCCCGGCTCCTCGATCTCGCGGAACACGTCCGTCACCCGGTCCGCCGACATGCCCGACAGGTAGGACGCCACCCGGTCGCGCGGCAGCATCTCGATGATGTCGGCGGCGAGGTCGAGCTCGGGCTGGTCGAGCACCTCCACCGCCCGGTCGTGGGGCAGCCCCAGCAGAATCGCGGCGGCGACCTCGGGCGCCTCCTCGTTCAGCGCCTCGACGATGTCGGGCGCGCGTTCGTCCGACAACCGGGCGGCCAGCACGGAGGGATCGATCTTGGTCGGGAAGGGGGCGATCTGGTTCATGGGCTCACCTCGGGGGAGGAGTGCGATCGGGCCGTGTTCGGCCGGATCGCGGTGAGCCGCGCGTGAACCCGTCAGGGCCTCAGGCGGTCAGAACGATAGCGGCCGGGCGGGCTGGATCGACGGGACTGTCGCTGGGCATGGATGGGGAATTCGGGCTCCAAGGCGTCCACCTGCGATCCGCACATGCGGATCGCCGAGGGGAAGCCGTCGGCGGCGCCCCCATGCGCTCCGCCACGGGGCGCGTCAAGATGAATTTCCTCCTGTCTTTCGGACCTGCCGGCGGGACGCGCGGGACGGCCGTGGGAGCCGCCGCTTCCGCCTTCGGAACGGGCAGCGACGCGACCGGGATCGCGCGCCGACGGAGCACAATCCTGCAACATATTTCTCTATGGGAGGAAGATCGTCCGCTTATCGGGGAAAATCCGGCCACGACGAGCCATCATATGAAAAATATAAGTCTCGCGCCCGCTTGTATTGCGCCCAATGTATCGCCTATCTTGAGGGCGTCGGACACGAAGGAGTTTCGCCATGAGTTGGTCTGCCCCCGTTGTTCAAGAAGTTTGCGTCGGCATGGAAGTCACCAGCTACGAGTCGGCGGAAATCGATCCCTTCAACTGAGGGATCGGCGCCCTCACGGGCCCGTGTCACCAAGCCCCATCATCACCAGCCAGGAGAAACGTCATGACGTGGTCTGCCCCCATCGTTCAGGAAGTGTGCGTCGGCATGGAAGTCACCAGCTACGAGTCGGCTGAGATCGACACCTTCAACTAAGTCGATCGCTTTTAAGAGCGGTATGAAAGGGCGGCGTTCCAGCAGGGATGCCGCCTTTTTCGTGCTCGCCTGGGCTCGATGCCCGGCCGTTTCAAAGTTTTCGGAACCGTTCCGGCAAGAACTCTGCTAGAACTGGCACTTCGGCTCATGAGATAGGGACACGTTCGGGTCCCTGCGGTGAACTCGTCATTCGAGAGAAACACCCCATGACCCAAGAGATGCCAACTATGGAATTCTCGGACCTGACCGGACGGGCGACCCAGAACGGCATCACGGTGACGGTGAACGTCTATCGCTTCGCCGGCACGCAGGATCCGTGGACGCTCGAAGTCATCGATCAGACCGGCTGGTCCACCGTCTGGGATACGACCTTCGCCTCCGACGAAGACGCCCTCGACGCCTTCATGGAGGCCATCGAGGACGGTGACGGCATGCGCGCGTTCCTCGAACCGCCGCCGACCTTGCACTGACACGATCCGGATCGGCCCTCCGCCGCCCCACGCAGCAAGCGATGTGGTGGATGGCGGTGGTGTCGTCCCCCTCTCGCCGGCCTCAGAGGGCGAACACGCCGACGATGGCCCGGCCCATACCCGACACCGCTCCGGTCGCCGCATGGAACATCGCAGGTCGATGCGCCCTGTCTATGCGAGTGGCCCGCGCCCCATCACATCCACCAGAAAGCAGATCCTTCATGAACAAGCCCGACATGCTCGCCGAGAACGTCTCGATCGCGGATCTCGCCGGACGGAAAGCGGACCGCCTCGAATATCTGAAGGGCGTCTATCTCAACATGGTCCCCGACCAGACCCGCAATCCGACCCTGCGCGTTCGCCTGAGCCGGCTCGGATCGGGCACCCAGCCGGCCTACCGGATCGAGGCCGAGGATACCGACGGCCAGACCGTCATCATGGGGTTCTATCAGGGCGACAAGCACAAGCCGCTCGCAAAGCGCCTGCACGATTCCGACGGACCGACCTGGAGCAGCGAGACCATGAGCTATGTCGAGCTCCGCACGCTGCACAACAGCCAGATCGGGGCTTGAATCGTCCATGATCGAGTTCTTCGACAGACAGGGCGGCGAGGCGGCGTACTGCCACGACGGGCACTCCCTCTACCTCTGGAACGGCCGAGCCGCGGCCTTCATCCATGACGACAAGGTCTACGCCTATGACGGCCGCTTCATCGGCTGGGCGGACCGAGGCTGGATCTCGGACGAGCACGGAGCCTGCCTCCTCTTCGAACACGACGCCGTGGGCGGCCCTCACAAGCCCGCGCGGCAGGCGAAGACGACGCCCGGCCCGAGGCGCACGAAGCCCGCGCGCGCCGAACCGGGGCAAGCCCCGCCCCGCCCCGCCGCCTCCACGGCCTGGTCCGATCGCGTCTTTTCCGACCTGATCTGATCCCTAACCGAACCCGTTCGCACGAGAGGGAAACCGCATGACACCGACGAAGAAGCTGGCTCGCGTCCTCACCGACGAGACGGACGGAGGCTATCGCCTGACCATCGAAACCGTGGACGGCGAGATCTTCCGCATCCTCGCCACGGAAGATCAGGTGAACGACCTCATCGACGAACTCGATGAGCTGGTCGGAGACGATGCCGACGAAAAGCCCCCTCTCACGGAGGAGGAAGAACATGTCGGCGAGGAGCAGCCCTCATAGGGCTGGGTCGATACGAGGAATGGCCCGAGACGGATCCGGGACGTTCCGGGACGTCGATGACGAGCGGGTTGGCGGTGCGCGCTCGTCTCGGAGCGGTTCTCAAAACCCGCTCGATGAGATTTCTCAGCGGATGCTCGCGCCAGCGCCGAACAGCTGCCAAAGTCGATCGTCCAAACCAACCACCTCATCCTGAGGTGCCGGAGCGTAGCGGAGGCCTCGAGGGAGCCCTCCAGTCGTCGCGCGATCCCTGGAAGCCTCCTTCGAGGCCGCTCCGCGGCATCTCAGGATGAGGTGAAACCTTGGACGAACCGCTCGAACAGGTACTTAGAGCCGGTAGCGGATCTGGTCGGTCCAGAAGCGCTCGAGGCGGCCGAGGGCGACGTTGAGGCGCCCGAAATCGTCGTCGGAGATGCCGCCGATCGGCTGGATGGTGCGGGCGTGCTTGTCGTAGAGGCCCTGGATGATGTCGTGGATCGTGCGGCCCTTGTCGGTGAGGCTGATGCGCACCGAGCGGCGGTCGGTCTTCGACCGGGCGTGGTGGAGGTAGCCGGCCTCCACGAGCTTCTTGACGTTGTAGGAGACGTTGGAGCCGAGATAATAGCCCTTCGTCCGCAGCTCGCTGGCCGTCAGTTCCTTGTCGCCGATGTTGTAGAGCAGCAGCGCCTGGACGCTGTTGACGTCCTCGCGGCCGCGACGCTCGAACTCGTCCTTGATCACGTCGAGCAGGCGGCGGTGAAGACGCTCCACGAGGTGCAGCGCTTCGAGGTAGGAACCGTGCGCCGGGCTGGTCTCGGCGGAGGTGTTGCTCTCGATCACCTTGGCGGACTGGGACTTCATCGGGGTGCCTCGTCAGGGTTCTTGGGTCGGGCGCCGTTGTGTTCGGCACCGCTTATGAAGCCAATCTACGAGTCACGGGTGAAAGACGGTTTAAGCGATACGATGAATTTGCAATTTACCTCTGTCGGTAAATGCAAAATGAAAGTAATCCAGTAAGGTGTTGTTTACCTGACCTCGCGCGCCGCAGCCCAAGACAAAGCGAAATAGATCACAACAATAGCACCCAGGCTTCCGAGGACCGGGATCGACATCGGCAGCAGATGCGGCGTGAGGATCGCCAGGGTGACGGCACTCGTGGCGGCCAGCAACCAGACCACACCGCCCCAGGCGCTGGTGAGCCACATCCCGATCGCCGCCATGAAGTCGATCACGGCGAAGTAGACGATGACCGTCTGGCGGCCGAGCGATTCGGCTTCGAACGGGCGCGCCCCCGGAAAGATGTCGAGGATCGTCGCCCAGGTCGAGACGCCTTTCGCCAGCCACAACACGGCCGTGACGCGCATGAACCAGACCAGGACCACGTCCCACCCCGTCTGCGGCGCACGCGGCGACCGCTCGATGCGGTCACCGGCCACGTCGTTGGCGCGCCCGCGCCCGTCCCGCGTTGCGCCGACCTTGGTCAGTCCCCTCATGACGGCATCCTTTCCGATCCATCGAATGTCGCCGATCCATCGAATCTCGGCGCGTCGCCGTCCGGCAGGTCGGTGAAGGCCTCGGCGATCCCGGCCGGGTCCACGTCGGCCAGGGCGGCGGGCCGCCAGTCCGGGCGGTTGTCCTTGTCCACCAGCACGGCGCGGACCCCTTCGTGGAAGTCGTGCCAATGCATGGCCCGCATGGCGAGGCGATACTCCGCCTGCATCGCCTCGGCGAAGTCCATGCCGATGCCCCGCCTCATCTGCTCGTGTGCGATGCACAGGGAGTGGGGAGAGCGCGTGCGCATCAGCGCGGCGGTCTCGGTGGCGAAGGGCGACCCGTCCGCGTCGAGTCTCGCGAGGATCCCGGCGACGCTGTCGGCGGAGAAACAAGCCTCGATCGTGGCGCCATGCGCCGTGATCGGACCGACCTCGGGAAAGGCCGTCGCGTGGCGGTCGAAAGCCCGTTCGATGGCGCCACCGCCGGCCAGCTCGTCCGTGATGGCGTCGAAATTCTCCGCCGCCGCATGGTGGGTGGCGAGCCCCAGAGCGCGGGCATCGCCGGCACCGATCCGGGCGCCGGTCAGGGCCAGATAGACCCCTGCGCGACCGGCCAGGCGCGGAAGCGAATGGGTCATTCCCACATCGGGAAAAAACCCAATTCCCACTTCCGGCATCGCCAGGGTGTAGCGCTCCGAGGACACCCGGTGGCTCCCGTGCAGGGACAAACCCACCCCGCCGCCCATGACGATCCCCTCGATCAGGGCGATGTAGGGTTTCGTATAGCGCTGCACATAGGCGTTGAGGTGGTACTCCGCGAGCCAGAACCGCCTCACCTCGTCGTCCAGCCCCCGGCGGGCGAGGTCGTGGATCTGGCGGATGTCACCGCCGGCGCAGAACGCCCTCCCGCCCCGGCCGCGGACGACTACGCGGGTGATCGTGTCGTCGCGCTCCCATTCCGACAGGGCGCGATACATCGCCGTCGTCATGGAGACCGTGAGCGCGTTCAAGGCTTTAGGCCGGTTCAGGGTGATCAGGCCGGCGTGCCCGCGCCGCTCGAACAGGATCTCCGGTTCGTCTGCGCCTGTCATCCATCGTCTCCGATTGGCCTCCGGTCGGCGGCTGCCTCACCCTCGGGGGCTCGCGGGATTCCGCGCGTCGCGCGGTGCGGGGTTGAGGAAACGCCGCGTTCACCGTGTCGCTTAGACGAACTCTGTCGTGACCCGTCAATCGGGGGGCGGCGATCGGCCCGGGTTTCGAAGAGTTTTGGGGATGTGTTAGGCCGGCCCCGACGCGCCCGCGACGGGCCTTCGAGACGTAGAGACCATGACCGAAGCGACCCCGACCCCGCGTCCCCTCGCCATCGAGAGCGCCAAGGCGAGTTCCGCCGCGTCGCTGAGCATCACCCAGCGCCCCCGGCGCAACCGCAAGGCGGAGTGGTCGCGCCGCCTCGTGCGCGAAAATACCCTGACGGTGGATGACCTTATCTGGCCGCTCTTCGTCATCGAGGGGACCGGACGGCGCGAGCCCATCGCCTCGATGCCCGGCGTGGAGCGCCTCAGCGTGGACGAGATCGTCCGCGAGGCGGAACGCGCGGCGCGGCTCGGCATCCCGGCCATCTCCTTCTTTCCCTATACCGAAGCGTCCCTGCGCGACCCGACCGGATCGGAAGCCCTCAATTCCAACAACCTCGTCTGCCGCGCCGTGCGTGCCGTGAAGAAGGCGGTGCCGGAAATCGGCGTGATGACCGACGTCGCCCTCGATCCCTATACCAGCCACGGCCATGACGGCCTGATCGAGGACGGGGCCATCCTCAACGACGAGACGGTGGCGCTCCTCGTGGAGCAGAGCCTGATCCAGGCCGAGGCGGGCACGGACATCATCGCCCCCTCCGACATGATGGACGGCCGCGTCGGCGCGATCCGCACCGGCCTCGACAAGGCCGGTTTTCGCGACGTCCAGATCATGGCCTACGCGGCGAAGTACGCCAGCGCCTTCTACGGCCCGTTCCGCGACGCCATCGGCACCTCGGCCGCCCTGGTGGGCGACAAGCGCACCTACCAGATGGATCCGGGCAATTCGGACGAAGCCCTCCGGGAAGTCGCCCTCGATCTCGAGGAGGGCGCGGATTCCGTGATGGTCAAACCGGGCCTGCCCTATCTCGACATCATCCGCCGGGTGAAGGACGAATTCGGCGTTCCGACCTTCGCCTATCAGGTCTCGGGCGAGTACGCGATGATCGAGGCCGCCGCCCTCAACGGCTGGCTCGACGGCACTCGCGCCATGACGGAGAGCCTCCTCGCCTTCAAGCGCGCCGGCGCCGACGGCATCCTGACCTATTACGCGCCCCGCGTGGCCGAACGCCTGCGCGACGGCATCTGAGATGCGCCCGCGGGCGGCTTGGCCCGCCGGCGCGCTCCTGCCGATCGCGGTCGTCGCATTCCTGACGGCCTGCGACAGCTCCGTCGACCGGCTGCGGATCACCACCTGCCGGCGGACGCTTCCCGCGCTGGTGGCAGCCGACCTCTCGCCCCGTCTGCTCCATGTCGGCCGTGGATCGGCGCCCGACAGCGTGCGCGTCGATTACGCTTTGGGCCAACGCCAGCACCGCATCGACTGCCTGTTCGACGGCGGCGCGGGTCTCATCGGCATCCGCATGGACCACAAGGCGGTGTCGGGCGGGGCGCTTTTCATGCTTAAGAAATACTATCTCGAAACATTAGATTCCGAAGCAAACGACCCCGCGCCGGCGCGCTAGGCATTCGCGCGGCCCTGGCATTCTTATTGCTTCGGTTTGCTTGGGGAGGCGGCAGGATTGTCTCTGACCGGCAGACCTCGAAACGTTCGCAGTCGCCTGCCGGCCAATCTCAGTCTTGAATACATATACGAAATACCAAGCGCTGAGCTTGGGCGGTCCATTTTGAGGATGCGATGTCGACAAAACTGAACGAGATAGATCACCCGGCCGACAGTCTCTCGATGCTCGTCGAGACATCGACCCAGCAGCTGAAGTCTCTCACCCATCGTAGCGTCGGCTCGATCAAGTCCATCACACGGCGCATGAATCTGCTGGCCCTGAACGCCCTCATCGAAGCGGCGCATGCGGGCGAGCGCGGCGCCGGCTTCTCCGTCGTCGCCAATGAGGTTCGCAGCGTCGCGGGCGAAATCGAGGGTCTGGTCTCGGGCCTCGGCAGCGCTCTCGGCGACGGCGTCGACAGCCTGACCCAAGCCGTGGAGCACTTGGCCAGCGAGAGCCGTTCCGCGCGCTGCATCGATCTCGCCCTCAACGCCGTGGAGATCATCGACCGCAATCTCTACGAGCGGACCTGCGACGTGAGGTGGTGGGCGACCGATGCCGCGGTGGTCGCATGCGCGGTCTCTCCGACCGAAGCGGTCAGAAACCACGCCTCCCACCGGCTCGGAGTCATCCTCTCCGCCTACACGGTCTATCTCGATCTCTGGCTGTGCAGCCTCGACGGCAAAGTCATCGCCAATGGCCGGCCCGACCGGTTCAATGTCGTCGGCCAGGATGTGAGCCAGGAGCCGTGGTTCGCCCGCGCCAAGCCGCTGGCCTCCGGCGATGAGTTCGCGGTGGCCAACGTGGCACGGGTCGCCGCGCTCAACGGCGCACAGAGCGCCACCTATGTCGCCTCGGTGCGGGAAGGCGGCGAGGCGAACGGCAAGCCCATCGGCTTTCTCGCGATCCATTTCGATTGGGAACCGCAGGCACGCACCATCGTCGAGGGCGTCCGCCTCGCGCCGGCGGAGCGGGCCCATAGCCGTGTCATGCTGCTCGATGCCGAGAACCGCGTCATCGCCTGTTCCAAGGGCAATGGCCTCCTCACCGAGCGCTATCCCCTCCGCACGGACGGACGGAGCCAGGGAAGCTACATCGATGCAGCGGGGCGCCTCGTCGCCTTCCACGAGACCCCGGGCTACGAGACGTATCGCGGACTGGGATGGCGCGGCGTGATCGAGCAATCCGCCTGACCTCGAACCCGACAAAGCCCGTGCGACCTTGAGCGAAGGCATGGGTCCTCCCATGTCTTCTTCATGAGGGAGAATCGTCTCCCCTCTCGAAGGCTATCGGCCATGCTCAATACGCCCCCAGGCTACGACCCCGCCGGCTATGCCGAGCGCTACGGGACCGGGTTCCCGAACGCCCTCCCGGTCCCCTTCGTCAGGGCGAGCCTCGGGGCGCGCTTCGTCGCCTATCTCCTCGACATCCTCTTCATCCTGGGCTTCACCGCGCTCCTCACCCTGGCGATCACGGTGCTCGGAGTGCTGACCTTCGGCCTCGGCTGGACCCTGTTTGCGATCCTTCCCGCCAGCGGCATCCTCTACAGCGCGGTGACGGTGGGCGGCGCCGCCCAGAGCACCTGGGGCATGCGGATGATGGGTTTGCGCGTGGTGACTCCGGCCAGCGGCCTGCGGGTGGATTTCCTCACCGCCGCCATCCACGCCCTGCTGTTCTACGTCGCCATCTCGACGTTCCTGCTGTGGTTCGTCGATATCCTGTTCGGGCTCATGAGGTCGGACCGGCGCCTGGGCCACGACGTGCTCGTCGGTCTGGCGGTGGTGCGGGTCTGAGCCTACCGGGCGAAATCCAGCTGGGACTTCGCCACTACCGCGACAGGGAGGGAGGCTGGGGAATGCCGAGGTCTCCGCCGCCCTTCGCCAGAGCGGCATCGCTCTGGTGGACCTGCTTCTCCCGGTCCGGCTGCTTTTCGAAGCGCCGCCATACGGTGAGGGCCGACAGCACGTAATTGCAGGCTGCGCCCACCAGAATGCCCGCTCCCGTGGCCAGCCACCAGATGCCGGTCCCGGTGTAGATGAGGTGGGCAACGAGAATATTGTTGAACGCGCCGCAGGAGCAGGACAGGCAGAAGACCGCGAGCCCGCGCAGGAGGTCGGCGCCGACGATCCGCTGGTCCCGATACGTCAGGATGTTGTTCAGGAAGAAGTTGGCCGTCATCGCGCCGAGCGTGGCGATGGTCTGGGACATCAGAAAATTGTCGTTCAGGGCGAAGAGCATGAGCCCCAGCAGCGACAGGTGGACGAGGACGCCGAGGCCGCCGACGAGGGCGAAGGAGACGAACCGGGTCGGGAGCACGCCGAAGGCCGATTTCGCGATGAGAAGGACCGCGAAATCGAAGAGAACCCTTTCGTCGAGCTTGCTCTGTCCGGTCAGTCGAGGGCCGAAGACATAGGGGACTTCCCCGATCTTCAGCGACCGGCCGCCCTGGGCCAGGATATCCGCCAGGAGCTTGAAGCCGTCGCGGCTCAGGCGTGGCGCGGCCTTCACCAGAATGCTCCGGCGCATGAGGAAGAAGCCGCTCATGGGATCGCTGGTCTGGACCCGGAGAAAGGCGCGCACCAGCCGGTTTCCGGCATTGCTCAGGGCCTTGCGGACCGACGAGAAGGCCGCCACGTCGGGATCGTCGAGGTAGCGGCTGGCGATGACCACGTCGCAATCGGTGGACATCATCAGATCGAGCATCGGCGTCAGCGTCGCCGGTTCGTGCTGCAGGTCCGCATCCATCACGGCGACGAGGTCGGAACGGGCCGCCAGCATCCCCTCGATACAGGCTCCCGCGAGCCCCCGCCGGCCGGTCCGGGTGATGATCCTGATCCGCGGATCGCTCCTCGCCAGTTCTTCGACGACGGCGGATGTGCCATCGGGCGAATTGTCGTCGACGACGATCACCTCGAAACGGTGCGGCGCGAGCGCGGTGGCGATCCGGCCGCAGATGACGGCGATGTTGTCCCGCTCGTTGAAGGTGGGGATGACGATCGTGAGGAGGGGCCGATCCGCCTGCGAAGCGGACGATGTCTGGGTAGAGGGAAGCGTCACTGGCGGCCTTTCGCGCCGATCCTGGGCTTTGGCCAGGTCCCATCGAAATGGGTCGCCCGGACGATCCTGAGATCATGCATCTTACGCCCGTGGAAATTCAGGCGGATGGGCACATCTTCCGAGAACGTCTCGAAATGCCCGTCGAGATTATATCTGACCGCATCGAGATTGGCATACCTGTCTACGATGACGGCATCCATGCCGCGGAATTTCTCGGCATCGGCGAGATACGTGAAGTGGATGTTGTCGCCCGCGAGGCACAGACTGCGGAATCTGTCCCCGACGGCATAGAAGGCCTTGGCGCAATCCTCCCAACGGGTCGCGGCGATGAAGGTGCGCGAGGGATCGAACCCGCGCGCCGTCAGCGCGACGGGAAGATCGTCCCAATCGTAGAGTTCCAGCAGGATCGGGTCCTGCGACCGGAAAGCCTTGGCCGGGGCGACCCGCTCGGCCCAGCCGGTGAAGACATGGGTCATGAGAAGACCGATCACCAGGATCGTCGTCGCGGCCAGGGTGGCGAGCCAGCGCCGTGCGGCGTCCGGCCGATCGGCGGCGAGGCCACCCGCCCAGGCGCCGACGAGGGGCAGCAATGGAAGATAGCCCATGGAGGCCCAGTGATAGCCGCGCAGCGGGTGGCTGCTCCACACCATGACGCCGAAGATGAACAGGAGGACCGGCGCGGACATGCAGGCCAGAAGCCACGGCCCCTCCTGCCTCGGCCCGTTTCGAAGGCCGCGATACAGCATGTACAGTGCCGGGCCGAACACGAGAGGATGGACGATCAAGACCTGTGTCAGGGTCCAGCGGAATGCCCGCGCCATGTTGATGCTGCCGTCCCCACCGGCGCGGGCACCTTGATACAGGAAGGAGACCCAGCCGTGCTCGGCGTTCCAGACGATGACCGGGAGAAGCGGCACCAGCAGGACAACGAGGCCGAGATAGGTGGCGGGCCGCAGGAGCCAGCGCCTCCCCTCCGCCCGGCTCGCCACGGCGACGAGCAGTCCGGGGACCAGGAGGATCGCGAGATACTTGGACGCGAGGGCGCATCCGAACAGGAATGCGCAGGTGTACCAGATCCCGTTGTCGCGGATGCGCGACGCGGCGAAGTCGATGTGAAGAAACGTCAGCAGGGCCGCGAGAATGAAGACGGTCATCGGCCCGTTCGTCTGGGCGAGACTCCCATCCGAAAGTCCGAGAAGCGGCGACAGCAGATAGGCGCAGACCGCGTAGAATCCCGCACGGGAATCGAAGAGACGCGTCGTGATCCGATAGATCAGCCAGCCCGAGATCACCGACATGACGAGGAACGGCAGGCGCACGATCAAGGCATCGTCGGAGCCGAACAGGCGCATGGCGCCCGCGATCGTCCACCATGTCAGCGGCGGCTGGTCGAAGAACGAGAGCGACGGCTGCCTCGCGACGACCGCACCGTAGGTTTCCATAAAGGTGAGGTCGAGGAACCGCACCACCACGAGACGGGCGAGGAAAGAGGCGATCAGGACAGCGACGACACGACGGGTGTAATCCGCAGGTCCGGCTTCCTCACGCGAGGGACCGGCCGAGGCTTCACGCGAACGGTCGGAACGCGGCATCGATGTTGCGAGAGCGTTGATGAGACGATTTCCCTATCCGGTCTTGAAAGATCGGGTCACGCTCGGCAGCGGCGGGGACCGGCGATCCCGTGAAGCCGCCTCACGTGTTCCGGCCCACCCCCGGAAGGCGGCGGGCACCATGCGCGCGCGAACTTTGCCACCGTGTTTCCGCCCGTCACCGATGGCCACCCCGCGACAACGGGTGCATTCATCCCGAATTGGGTCGGAAACGCGACCGGTCTACCTATGGCGCCATTGATAGGGGCAGCAGCCCTGCCATGCCAGCCACCCTTCGCGAAAATGGGGCGCTGCGACGCTCACCCACTTGAGCCCCGCCACGGGGCGGGTACACTCGTCTCGTGCGGGGAACGCTCCCGCCGGCCCCGAGGTCAGCTGCAAGCGTGACGAGCCATCCCCGCGACACACCGCAATTCTATCTGACGGCGCCTTCGCCCTGCCCTTACCTGCCGGGGCAAGAGGAACGGAAGGTGTTCACCCATCTCGTGGGGCGGCGCGCCCGCGACCTCAACGAGATCCTCACCCAGGGCGGCTTCCGGCGCTCGCAGACCATCGCCTATCGGCCGGCCTGCGAGACCTGCCGGGCCTGTATCTCGGTGCGGGTGGTGGTGGCCGATTTCCTGCCTTCGGCGAGTCATCGCCGCATCCTTCAGCGAAACGCCGATCTCATTGGCAATCCCGAGCCCAACCGCCCGGCCTCGGAGCAATATGCCCTGTTTCGCCGCTATCTCGATGCGCGCCATGGCGATGGCGGCATGGTCGACATGACCGTGCTCGACTACGCCATGATGATCGAGGACAGCCATGTGGACACCCATCTCGTGGCCTATCGTCGGCGCGGTCCCGATACGGCGATCAACGGAAGGGGCACCGGGCCGACCGTGGCCCTGTGCCTGACGGACGTACTCTCCGACGGATTGTCGATGGTCTACTCGTTCTACGATCCGGCGGAGGCCCAGCGTTCGCTCGGGACCTTCATGATCCTCGACCATATCCGCCGCGCCGCCTCCCTCGGCCTGCCGTATCTCTATCTCGGCTATTGGGTCGATGGCTCGCGCAAGATGGACTACAAGGCCCGCTTCCGGCCTCAGGAACGCTTGATGGGACCGGGCTGGCAGCGGGTGGAATAGGCCGCCGCCCCGATCATTCGCCGGAACGGCGTCGACGCGAACCACGGGTCAGAATTTGGCGATGACCTGAGCGCGAACGATCCTCGGCGCGCCCGGGCTGATGTTGTTGTTCCCGTCCGCCGTGGCGATGTAGCCCCGGTCGAAGACGTTCTCGATGTTGATCTGCGCCCGCACCAGATCCGTGACCTGATAGAAGAGGCCGAGGTCGAAGCGGGTGTAGCCGGGGAGCCTGACCGTGTTGTCGGCCGCCGCGAACGTATGGGTCTGGTGGATCGCGCCGACGCCGAACGAGAAGGACGGCGTGACCGCAAACTTGTTCCACACGGTGACCGCGTTGAACGGCACCAACCCCACATGGTTGCCCGGAACGATGGCCGCGGAACTGAACCCGCTGACGATGCGCGCATCGGTGAAGGCATAGCCGCCCGCGACCTGCCACCAATCGGTGACGTAGCCGTTGGCGCCGATCTCGACGCCTTTCGCGTTGGTCTGGCCGCTCAGCAGGAAGAAGCCGGGGCGGTTCGGATCGGCGAGGCGCTGGTTGAACCGGTCGAGGTCGTAGAGCGCGCCCGTCAGCTGGAGCGTCGACGAGACGTCCCATTTCACGCCGACCTCGCGGTTCTCGAACCGCTCCGGCTCGGCGATGGCGAGCCCTTCGGACAAGGCGGTGAACTGGTCGCCCGCGGACGGCAGGTACGAAACGCTGTAGTTGCCGTAGAAGGCGAGGGTGTCCACCGGCTTGAACACCAGCCCGACCCTCGGCGACAGCAGGTCATCGATGCGGGAATTGGTGACGTTGGTGCGCCGGTCCGTCGAGGAGAAATCGAAGTGATCGTAGCGCAGGCCGCCGATCACCTGGACATGCGGACCGATCTCGACCTGATCCTGGACGTAGACCGCAGCCAATCCGAGGTCGTAGCGGCTGTTGGAGGCCGAGGCCAGGTTGCGGAAGGTGACGGGGACTCGCGAGACCGGCGAGAGCGGATTGACGGTCAGCGTCTGCGTTCCGGTCGTCGCGAAGAAGCCGTCCTCCCGGTAGGTGATGCCGTCCTGCTTGCCGAGTTCGAAACCTGCGAGCAGCGTATGGGCCAGCGGCCCCGTGGCGAATTTGTAGGTGAAATCGTTCTGGTTGAAGAAGTTCGTCCTCGGCGTGTCGTTGTTGAACGCGCTGAGATCGACGGCCGTCCCGGCGGCGTTCACCGCGCCGCCGGAGCGGATGCTCGGATACACGACCTGATAGGCCTTGGCGTAATCGGCGTAGCGGAACTGGCTCCGCATCTCGACGCCCGAGGCGAAGCGGTGATCGAGAACCGCCGTCGCGATATGCGCATCGACACGGGAGTAGCTGAGGTCGGGATTGCCGAAGAACGTTCTGATGTTGTCGCGATAGCGATAGGGACGTCCGAGTTGGGACGGGATGCCGCGATCCGCCGTCCGGTCGTCGTGGAAATACTCGTAGGACAGTTTCAGCGTGGTCTCGGGCCCGAGCAGGATCGTCGCCGTCGGATTGATGCCCCAGCGCCGCAGGTCGACGTAGTCACGATAGGTGCCGCTGTCCTCGAACATGCCGTTGAGGCGGAAGAACACGCTGTCCGAGACCCGGTCGCCGACATCCACGGCCACCCGCTTGTTGAAATACTGGCCACCCTGAAGGATGACTTCCCGGACCGGGGTTCCGGTGGCGTCCTTGAGCACGCGGTTGACGACGCCCCCGCCGCCGCCGCGACCGAAGATCATCGCGTTCGGCCCCTTGAGCACTTCGATCCGTTCGACGTTGTAGAGATCGCGGTAATACATCGCGTCGTCGCGCATGCCGTTCACGTAGAAATCGGCGCTGGATTGCTGCCCGCGGATCACGACCTCGTCCCGGTTGGCGGCGCCCTGGTGCAGGAACACGCCGGGCACGTAGCGCAATGCTTCGGTGACGCCCTGAAACCCCTGATCCTGGACCTGCTCGCGCGTCACGACCGTCACCGCCTGCGGGGTGTCGATCAGTTGGGTGTCCGTCTTCGTCGCGCTCCGGCTGCGGTTGGCGCGGTAGCCAACGGTAGGGCCCCCCACCCCGTCCACACTGAGCTGGTCGAGAGTCACTTCAGTGTGGTTGCCGGGATCGGCGGCAACGGCCTGTGCTTCCGCGACCCGCATGTCCGATAGGAAAGGCACGGCCGAGAGAACCGTGATCAGACGTATACGGGCGAAAGGATGCATCGGCGCGTCTCAATTCTATTGGTACTATTCTGCATAAGCGGAGAAATATTACGCTTATCTGCAGATCACATTCGTCTAATAGACACGCATAGTTGATCGGCAACCTGTCATAATCGGATTGACAACGCTGTAATTTTGCAGGTCATTTAATAAGCGTTCTAAGATACCGACTAAGCGACGGAACGCGCGGCGGAAAACGCCTCGCCCGCAAAGCAGCGCCGAGAGTCGAGCACATCTGGTTTCACCGAGGCGATGCAGAAATGTATCACTTCGCACAGAGCGCCCCCTGGGGCCGCGCGTTGAGCGCAGGCCCCGCTCATGCTAGGCGCCAGCCTCCTTGTCCCGATCCGTCCGACCCGAGGCGCCCGTATGATTGCCCGCTATAGCCGCCCCGAGATGACGGCGATCTGGTCTCCCGAGAGCCGCTTCCGCATCTGGTTCGAGATCGAGGCTCACGCCACCACGGCGCTGGCCGAGATCGGCGTGGTGCCCAAGGAGGCCGCCGCCACGATCTGGGAGAAGGGCCGCGACGCTGTGTTCGACGTCGCCCGCATCGACGCCATCGAGGCGGTCACCAAGCACGACGTCATCGCCTTCCTGACGCATCTCGCCGAGATCGTCGGCCCCGATGCGCGGTTCGTGCACCAGGGCATGACCTCGTCGGACGTCCTCGACACCTGTTTCAACGTGCAGCTCGTCCGGGCCGCCGACATCCTGATCAAGGATGTCGATGCACTTCTTTCCGCGATCAAGCGCCGGGCCTTCGAGCACAAGCTGACCCCGACCATCGGTCGCTCGCACGGCATCCATGCCGAGCCCGTGACCTTCGGCCTGAAGCTCGCCCAGGCCTATGCCGAGTTCGAGCGCGCCCGCGCCCGCCTCGTCGCCGCCCGCGAGGAAGTCGCCACCTGCGCGATCTCGGGCGCCGTCGGCACCTTCGCCAATATCGACCCGCGCGTGGAGGAGTATGTCGCCAAGGCGATGGGCCTCACGCCCGAGCCGGTCTCGACGCAGGTCATCCCCCGCGACCGCCACGCCATGTTCTTCGCCACCCTGGGCGTGGTCGCGAGCTCGGTGGAGCGTCTCTCCATCGAGGTGCGCCACCTGCAACGCACGGAAGTCCTGGAAGCGGAGGAGTTCTTCTCCGAGGGGCAGAAGGGCTCGTCGGCCATGCCGCACAAGCGCAACCCCGTCCTCACCGAGAACCTCACCGGCCTCGCCCGCATGGTGCGCTCCTTCGCGCTGCCCGCCATGGAGAACGTGGCGCTCTGGCACGAACGCGACATCTCGCATTCCTCGGTGGAGCGCATGATCGGCCCCGACGCGACGGTGACCCTCGACTTCGCCCTGGCGCGTCTCACCAGCGTGATCGACAAGCTGCTGATCTACCCCGAGCAGATGCAGCGCAACCTCGACAAGCTCGGCGGCCTCGTCCACTCGCAGCGGGTGCTTCTGGCCCTGACGCAGGCGGGCGTGTCCCGCGAGGACGCGTATCGCCTGGTCCAGCGCAACGCCATGCCGGTCTGGCGCGGCGAAGGCGATTTCCTCACCCTGCTGAAGGCCGATGCGGACGTCACCGCGTCGCTGAGCCCGGAGCAGATCGAGGAGTGCTTCGACCTCGGCTACCATTTCAAGCACGTGGACACGATTTTCTCGCGCGTCTTCGGTACGGCCTGAGCCAGGACCGTCCCCGACTCGGCGATCCGCGGAGCACGCTTCATGCTTCGCGGATCGCGTAGCGGCGAGGCCGCCGTTTCTATCCGGAGAAGAGGAAGTTCGATGTCGCGCATCGTCTACGTCAACGGCGAGTTCGTGCCCTTCGAGGCCGCCACCGTGTCGATCATGGACCGGGGCTTCCTGTTCGCGGACGGCATCTACGAGGTGTCCGCCGTCCTCGGCGGCCGTCTCGTGGACAACGAGGCGCATCTGGCCCGGCTCGACCGGTCGCTGGGCGAGATCGGCATCCGCAATCCCTACCCGACCGAAGAGTGGATCCGGCTCGAGACCGAACTGGTCCGTCGCAACGGCGTCGACGAGGGCCTCGTCTACATGCAGGTGACGCGGGGCGCCTTCGAGCGGGATTTCGCTTTCCCGCCGGCCGAGACCGAACCCACCGTGGTGATGTTCACGCAGGCCAAGACCGTGGCCAGGAACCCGCTGGCGGAGCGGGGCGCCAAGGTCATCACCGTCCCCGACATCCGCTGGAAGCGGCGCGACATCAAGTCGGTGGCGCTCCTCGCCCAGGTTCTGGCCAAGCAGGAGGCGGCCAAGGCGGGCGTCGCGGAAGCCTGGATGGTGGAGGACGGTTTCGTCACCGAGGGCTCCTCGTCGACCGCCTTCATCATCACCGGCGGAAAGGTGGTCACCCGCCCGCTCTCCACCGCCCTGCTGCCCGGCATCACGCGCCTTGCCGTCATGCGCCTTGCCGAGGAAGCAGGCCTGACGATCGAGGAGCGGCTGTTCTCCGTGGAGGAGGCGTTCGCGGCGCAGGAGGCCTTCTACACCAGCGCTTCGGCTTTCGTGATGCCCGTCATCGACATCGACGGGCACGAACTGGGCGACGGCAAGCCGGGCGCGCTGACGAAGCGCCTGCGCGCACTTTATCTGGAGATGGCCGGGGCATGAGGGCAGCCGGTCTCATCCGTCATCCGGCGCCGCCATAGGAACTGCATCGCCGCCGGAGCGGTTTGTCTCCCGACTTCCTGGGGGACATCGATGCCGACACCGTTTCGTCACGCCGCACTGCTCGCTTTCGCCCTCACGGCGTCGGGCGCCTATGCCCAGTCGCCCGATGCACCGCTGAAAGGGCGCGACACCTCCCCGAACATCCCGCCCTCCACGGAGACGGTGCCGGAGAAGGTTCGTCCGTCCGAGGAGGGGACCGGCGGCTCGACCTTGAGCGACAAGCTCGAGAAGAACGACGGCGTCATCACGCCACCCGGTAATTCCGCCCCGGGCCTGGTGGTCAAGCCTCCCGAGACCGGGAACAGCGGCATGCCGGTGATCAAGCCGGGCCAGTTGCCGGGCAGCGAACCGGGGACGGAAGCGCGCTAGGAATTGGGCGCACCCCAAGCGTTCGGGCGCGGTTTGCTTGATTTCCTGCGAGGGATCGCGGAAAGACCCCGGAGATGCGTGTCGGCCCGCCCTCGCGGCGGGGCGTTTCCACGCGGGCACCGGACAGGTTGAAGTGAATGGCGAACGTCGTCGTCGTGGGCGCCCAGTGGGGCGACGAAGGCAAGGGTAAGATCGTCGACTGGCTCTCCGAGCAGGCCGACGTGGTGGTCCGCTTCCAGGGCGGCCACAATGCCGGGCACACGCTCGTCATCGACGGCGTGACCTACAAGCTCGCCCTGCTCCCGTCCGGCGTCGTCCGGGGCGGAAAGCTGTCGGTGATCGGCAACGGCGTCGTCGTCGATCCGTGGCACCTCGTGGACGAGATTGCCCGGCTCCAGGCGCAGGGCGTCGAGATCTCGCCCAAGACCCTGCGCATCGCCGACAACGCGACACTGATCCTGCCGCTGCACCGCGAGCTCGACCACTTTCGCGAGACCTCGAATGCCGGCCTGAAGATCGGCACGACCAAGCGCGGCATCGGCCCTGCCTACGAGGACAAGGTCGGCCGCCGCGCCATCCGCGTGGTGGATCTGGCCGACGAGAGCACGCTGGAATCGAAGATCGAGCGGGTCCTCACCCACCACAACGCCCTGCGACGGGGCCTCGGGATCGACGAGGTCGATGCCGGCGCGCTCCTCGCCGAACTGAAGGCGATCGCGCCGACGATCCTCCCCTACGCCACCACCGTATGGAAGCTCCTCGACGACGAGCGCCGGGCGGGCAAGCGCATCCTGTTCGAGGGCGCGCAGGGTGCCCTTCTCGACGTCGATCACGGCACTTACCCGTTCGTCACCTCCTCGAACATCGTCGCCGCCCAGGCCGCCACCGGCTCCGGCATGGGGCCGTCGGCGATCGGCTACGTGCTCGGCATCGCCAAGGCCTATACGACCCGCGTCGGCGAGGGGCCGTTCCCCACCGAGCTCTTCGACGAGATCGGCGAGACGATCGGCGCCAAGGGCCGCGAGTTCGGCGTCAATACCGGGCGCAAGCGCCGCTGCGGCTGGTTCGACGCCGTGCTGGTGCGCCAGACCGTGCGGACCTCCGGCATCGACGGGATCGCCCTGACCAAGCTCGACATCCTCGACGGGTTCGACGAGATCAAGGTCTGCACCGGCTACCGCCTCGACGGACAGGTGCTCGACCACCTCCCCGCCAACCAGGCCGCGCAGGCGAAGGTCGAGCCGATCTACGAGACCATCGAGGGCTGGTCCGGCACCACCGCCGGAGCACGCTCCTGGGCCGACCTCCCCGCTCAGGCGATCAAGTACGTGCGCCGGATCGAGGAACTGATCGGAGCGCCGGTGGCACTGCTCTCCACGTCACCGGAGCGCAACGACACCATCCTGATGCACAATCCCTTCGAGGATTGAACGTCCGGCCGAGGCGAGGCCCACCGGTTCCTCCAGGGCAACCGGTGGACGAATGACAGGGGATGAAGCGCCGTGCGGGTGGATGAAGCCTCGTCCGAAGGGCGGACATCGCGGATGATGCCGACGTGCCTCGCCCAAGGGTGTTCCATCCCTGCAGTGAGAAGAGGGCGGCCTGCCGGCCGGCCCGTATAGGGCGGACCGAGGTTCGATGGCCGACTATTACCCCTTGCTGGCACGAGCGCTCCAAGCGATGCCGGATCGTTCTCCGGCCTTGCGCAAGGCGGTCTACGACCGGGCACGCGGCGCCCTGATCGGGCAACTCCGCTCGCTCGAACCGCCCCTGTCCGAAGCCGATATCGACCTCGAGAGCAAGGCCCTCGAAACCGCGATCAGCCGGGTCGAGAGCGAGCATGGTGGGCCGCCCGCCACCGTCGCCAACGATGTCGCGCCACCGGTCTTCGCCGTACCGGAGGAGCGCGACGTGCTGCCGGAAGCGGCGGCGCCCGAGCGATCCGCCGACACCGAGAGAGGCCGCATCACCGAGCCGGGCCTGCCACCGGCCCCTGAGCCGAATCTCGGGATCCGCCCTTCCCGGCCGGATCGCCAGCCGGGCGCGCAGCCCGATGCGCCGGCGCCCGCGCCGCTGCCGCCGGTGGGGGATGGACCAGCTCCGGTCTCCCAGGAGCCCGCGACGGTCCTGCCGATCAAGCCCCGCAAGGCGAAATCAGTGGACAGGGTTGCCGAGAGGAAGGCCGCCCGGGAAGCCGCGCGGAAGGCATCGAACGATGAGACCGCGAGCGAAGGGATCCAGCCGGAACCGGCCGGCGAGCCGACGCCCGAGCCGCCGGTCGCCGAAGGCGCAACGATGCCCGCAGCGGCGGATGGCGGCCATGCGCGCAATCGCCCACGCATCGACGTCGTCGCCCCGCGCAAGGGCCGCCCTCGTCTGATCCGCAACGTCTTCGTGGGAAGCGTCCTGCTCATCGTCGTCGGGCTGATCGCGGTGGCAGCCTTCATGCTGCGCGACAAGCCCTCGGACCTGCAGCCCGGCACTACCGAGGCTCAGGAAGAGACTTCCGAGTCCGGTGCCGCGAAGTATGCCGACCGGATCGGGGGGGATGCTCCCGCCTCCACGGAACGACGCGACCCCTCCGCCCGCCAGACGCTCGCCCGGCCGCCAGCCACGACGCCGGCCGATCCGACCAAACCGCCGGCCCAGCCCGACGTGGCCGTCGCGCAGCGCGCCGTTCTCTTCGAGGAAAACACGGCGGGCGGAAACGCCCAGCCAATCACCTTCCAGGGCATGGTCGTATGGCGCCTGGAGGCGATGAACGGTGAGCAGGGCCAGCCGCTGGAAACCGTCATCCGGGGGCGTGTGACCTTCGCCGAGGCCGGCCTGTCTCTGGTCATGACCATCCGGCGGAACCTCGACGCCACCTTCCCCGCCTCCCACACCATCGAACTGGCCTTCACCACGACGAGTCCGGCCGGGGATACGCATTCCGTCCAGGATGTCGGCCTGCTGAGTGCGAAGGAAGAAGAGAGCGGCCGGGGCTCGCCGGTCTCGGGCCTGCCGGTGCGCGTGAAGGAGAACCTGTTCCTCATCGGCCTGTCGTCGCTGCAGGCCGACGTGGACCGCAACACCGACCTTCTGGAGCACCGCAACTGGTTCGACCTGCCGATGAAGTTCGCCGCCGGGCCTCGCGGCGTGCTGACCTTCGAGAAGGGTTCATCGGGCAATCAGGTCATCCGCTCCGCCTTCGAGCAGTGGCGTCGATAGGGGCGACACAAAGAAAGCTGGTCCCGCAGCGGCGGAACCGGCTTGTCCGTCATCGCCCCCCGATGCGGCGTCTCGTCCACCTTTCACGACCCTGAAACACAGGTCCGTATCCATGAGGTCCGGCGGACGACCGCCGCCGCGCAGTCGCGCAGACAGGCCTCGCTGAGTCAGGCTCACCGAGGCCTGATATCAGGCGTGGGCGGCGGCCCGTGGCGCCTCGCGAGTGGCGAGGTTGCGCTTGACCGCTTCCTGAATCTTCTCGAACGCCCGGACCTCGATCTGGCGGACGCGCTCGCGTGACACCCCAAATTCACCCGACAGGTCTTCGAGGGTGATCGGGTCATCGGCGAGACGGCGCGCCTCGAAGATGCGGCGCTCGCGCGGATTGAGGACCGACAATGCGTCGCGCAGGGCGGTCAGACGGTTCTGGCCCTCCTCTTCGCGGGCGAGCACGGTCTCCTGGCTCGGGCTGTTGTCCACCAGCCAATCCTGCCACTCGCCCTCCCCTTCCTCACGCAACGGAGCGTTGAGGGAGGTGTCGCCCGAGAGGCGGCGGTTCATGTCGATCACGTCCTGCTCGGGCACGCCGAGCTTGACGGCGATCTGAGCCACCTGATCCGGCTTGAGATCACCCTCGTCCAGGGCGGAAATCTTGCCCTTGGCCTTCCGGAGATTGAAGAACAGCTTCTTCTGGTTCGCCGTGGTGCCCATCTTCACCAGCGACCACGAGCGCAGGATGTATTCCTGGATCGCGGCCTTGATCCACCACATGGCGTAGGTGGCGAGGCGGAAGCCCTTGTCCGGCTCGAAGCGCTTGACGGCCTGCATCAGGCCCACATTGCCCTCGGACACGACCTCGCCGATCGGCAGGCCATAGCCACGGTAGCCCATGGCGATCTTCGCCACGAGCCGAAGATGCGAGGTGACGAGGCGGTGCGCCGCATCGCGGTCGCCCTGTTCACGCCAGCTCTTGGCCAGCGTGAACTCCTCGTTCGGCTCGAGCATCGGAAACTTGCGGATTTCATCGAGGTAGCGCGAAAGGCCACCCTCGGTGGCGAGCACGGGTAGTGCGCCTGCCATAGTCATCTCTCCTTGCAAGGTCCCCCGAACGGGCAGACCAGAAACGAACCGCCGCTCTTCGAGCCGACCGTCCCACTCCCCAAGACTACTCGGAAAGGAAACGGTGCGGTAGCGGTCCGTGACTCGACCATCGCCATCAACGCGCCAGCGAGCCGATCGCCCGAAGGTGACACGAAAGGCCGCGCCCCGGGGTGCGCCGGCACACCTGTTTGCCGGCGACCCTTGACAGCGACACCTCTGCAACAGGACCGGTGGTCGAGGGTTCCCCTAGCCGGCCACAGGCTCGCACCCGGGCGCCACCCACTTCCTCAAGATCGGTCGTTCGCCCTCAGCGCGGAGATGAGGGCGGCCATGTCCGGCGGGATCGGGCTCTCGAAGCGCAGGACCTCGCCGGTGCGAGGATGCTCGAACCCCAGAATGGCGGCATGGAGGGCCTGCCGGCCCAAGGCTTCCAGCGAGGCCCGCGCTGACGCCCCGAGCCGCGCGGCCTTGGTCTTGAAGGCGTTGCCATAGACCGCATCGCCGAGAAGCGGATGGCCGCGATGGCTCAGATGGACGCGGATCTGGTGGGTTCGCCCGGTCTCGAGCCGGCACCGGACAAGGGCGACTTCGGTTCCCGCATCCAGGATCTCCTCGACGACGTAATGCGTGATCGCCGTGCGCCCCTCGCCCGGGCGCATGATGGCGATCTTCTCGCGGTTGCGCTGGCTGCGTCCGAGTTCGACGTCGATGGTGCCCAGCCGGGGCTCCGGCGCTCCCCAGGTCAGGGCGAGATAGGCGCGCTCCAGGGGTCCGTTGCGGCCATGGTCGGCGAACTGCGCCGTGAGCCCCTTGTGGGCGAGATCGTTCTTGGCGACGACGAGGAGACCGCTCGTGTCCTTGTCGAGCCGATGCACGATCCCGGGTCTGCGCACGCCGCCGATGCCCGACAGGCTTTCCCCGCAATGGGCGATGAGGCCGTTCACCAGGGTTCCGGCATCGTGGCCGGGGGCCGGGTGGACCACCAGCCCCGCCGGCTTGTCGATGACGATCAGGTCGTCGTCCTCGTGCACGATGACGAGATCGAGGGTCTCCGCCACCGGCGTCGCGTCCACCGGCGCGGGAATGGTCACGTCGAGGACGGCGCCCGCGCCGACCTTCAGCGACAGGTCGAGGACGACGATCCCGTCCTTGCTCACCTGGCCGGTGCGGATCAGGTCCTGCAGCCGCGAGCGCGACACGTCCGGCAGCGCGCGGGCGAGCGCCCTGTCGATGCGCTCCGCCTGCGCGTCCAGGTCGAGGACGACGCGGCGATCCTGCGGTTCTTGCACGATGTGATCTCTTTCGATGCCGATGACATTTAAGCGCGCGGCAGCTCTTGCTCCCCCGCCCGACCGTCGCTATACGATCGCCAACCGGCCGGAAAGCTCCCATCGTCTAGCGGTCTAGGACGTCGCCCTCTCACGGCGAAAACAGGGGTTCGATTCCCCTTGGGAGCGCCAGCGGTTCTTGTAAGTCAGTCGTCCTGACGACACGGCCTCGCCCCTCCCCCGGATCGGCTCGAGGCCAGCGATACACAGAACCCTGCTCTCTACACTCTTCGGTCTCGCCCTTTCTGCGCTGCAAAACAGGTGATCGCGTTGTCCGGCGCTTCCGGCACGTCAGCCGATGCCGCAGGAGGCAAGGCCTCGAGCGCTGGCGGTGCCCGAACTGCGCGAGCGTAGCGCTCCGCGCGGCTCAGCGGACAGGATCTCAGCGGACAGGATCTCAGCGCGCACCGCCTCGTCTTCGTGGGGGATCCCATGACACAAGGGTGGGATGCCGGCGTCTAGGGCATGTTCTGGGGGGGTGTGGAAGACGACGACGAGGATTGCGGCGATCCCGCGCAAGGCGTCGAGTTCGAGGAGCCTCCCCGGTCGCTCGGGCGATCGTTCGTGGCCCGCCCTCGGGGTCCGCCCCGGTCGCTCCGGTCACGCCATGAACGCCGTCCTCGGCTCTCCGTCGCAGACCCCATATTTCGGCAGGATGGCGTGACGAGGCGCTTCTACGTCCTGAAAGTCGCCGATCCTTCGACGGACACTCGGGGTGCCCTCCCCGTCGACATCGGAGCTGCGCGTCCCGGCATGGCTCCTCATCCGAAAGAGCCCCGCCGACCCGCCCGAGGCTGATCGCGACGACAACGCTCGCGGATCGTTGTGCGCTGCACTCGCCCGTCGGTTACCCGTTGAACACGTGCGGGTTTCACGCCGCAGGCCGCCCGGCGCCCCACATCGTCAAAGTGCGGCGCAATGACGAATATCGCCGGGATAGGCGGCCGCCGGCCTTGCGACTCATGAACGCCCGATTAACACTGCCTACTCCGAAAGAACGAATCGACCGATTCGTTGAGGCCGGGAGACACGCCATGTCCCAGACGATTCACGTCAAACCGACCCATGACGGCACCTATACGGTCTATCGCGGGCCGACGGCCCTCGTGAGCGGCCTCACCCGGCTCCAGGCCGAGCTGTATCAAGCCAGCATCACCCGTCAGGCGCAACGCCCCCTCGTGGCATTGACGGCCTGATCCGGCGCGGCCGGCGGATGAGCGATCATCGCCGCGTCAGCTTCAACACCCGGAGGTCGGCGATCGTCCCGGCCTCCGTCAGGCCGCGTTCCTTGGCCTCAATGACATAGCGGTCGTCCGCTCTGGTCACCGCATAGACATGATAGCTCGCCCGACGGTGCAACGCGCCGCCATGCGACACCGCCGAGGCTGAGGGAGCGCCGACCACGGGGACGCCGGTGCCGTCCGGCCCGCGGACGAAACCGATGCTTCCAACATGGTTGTGCCCGTGCAGGATCAGGTCCGCGCCGGCACGTCCGATCATCGCGGTGAACGTCTCCGCATCCTTCAATTCGCGCCCCGGCGAGGCGCCCCCGGGCTGGGGCGGATGATGGATCATGACCACACGAAACGGCGGTTCGGGCTCGCGGCCCAAGCGTGTCAAAATGGCCTCGACGGTCTCGATCTGAGGGGGGCCGAGCCGGCCGCTCGCGACGAAGGGCTTCGTCGGAATGGCCGACGACACTCCGATGAGGGCGAGCGGACCGCGCCGCCTGAGATACGGAAACACCCCGTCGGTGCCGTCGTCGCCCGAGGTCCAGGCACCGCAGGCCTTCAACAGCCCCTCAAGCGAGCCACGCACATAGGCGTCGTGATTGCCCGGAACGAAACTCACCGTGTCCGGGGTGCCGAGCGCTTGGAGAAAGTCCCTGGCCGTCGCCCACTCGCTCGGCAGGCCGATGTTGCACAGGTCCCCCGTGCAGGCGACGTGATCGTGGGGCTGCGTCCGCAGATCGGCCACCAGCGCGGCGAGAATCTCCATGTCGTGGTGGCGGCTGCGCCCGCGCCGCCAGTTCACGTAGCCGGTGGCCCGCTTGCTCAGAAGCTGGCGCAGGCGCGGACGGGCGATGGGGCCGACATGCGGATCGGTGAGGTGAGCGAGGCGGAACATCGGTCTCCGTTTCGAAACAGGCGCCCGCCTTCGTCACTCCCGGCTACCGCGTCAAGCCTCGCCCCTTTTCGGCCGGCGCTTCGATTTCGGGCCGACGCCATCTGATCCGGGGGAACGATCATACAGGTTTCGACACCCACAGCGTCGTTCCCCAGATAGTCACGCATCTCGCGGAATGCGCCGCCCTGCCCTCCTGCCCAGCGGATCTCGGGCCTGCCCGAGATCCGTCGAGCTTGTGGGGAGGAGTTGGAGGTGGGGGTGGTCGGGCGACCCTCGACGTGCGGAGGCTGGCCAAACCACCCGCACTCCTGACCTCCGCCCATAAGGGGGAGAGGGACGCGCTCGGCTTGAAGCGGCGTCGCTCCCGCCGCGACGCTCTCACGCATGTGAAGATCGAGCGGCGGGGAAGGACGGGGTGAAGCGGTCCCGGCATGGTTGCGCGGGCAATTCGAACGGCGTTAGACCCTGCGGGACCGGTATGGCTCCCGAGCGGGCGACGTTCGACGGATGCGCCGGCGGCGCAACCGGGCGTGGACGTCTCGGGCACCGACTGGACGGATGGCCGATCCGGCGGCCCGTGGAACCGAGTGAATGAGCCTTCTCAAACGCATCGGCCGGTCTCCACCGGTTCAGAAAAGCCTCGGCTTTGCCGCCTATCACTACCTGCGCCTCGTGCGCGCCACGAACCGCTTCACGGTGGAGCCGACCGAGCCACACCGGTGGCTCGACGGGCTGTCGCCGTTCATCGCCGGGATGTGGCACGGCCAGCATACGATGATTTCGTTCATGCGCCGGCCGCAGGACCGGATCGCCACGATCATTTCGCGCTCGGCGGACGGCAACATCAACACCATCGCCCTCACCCGGATGGGGGTTCGCGTCATCCGGGCCTCCGGAGCCCGTGGCCGCGCCGTGCGGGACATTCGGGCGAAGGGTGGGGCGGAAGGCCTGCGCGCCATGATCCGCGCCCTGAAGGACGGCGAGAGCGTCGCCTTCAGCGCCGATGTGCCCAAGGTGTCGCGCCGATGCGACGTCGGCATCCTCACCCTGGCACGCTTCTCCGGCCGGCCGATCATTCCCGTCGCGGTGGTGACGAGCCGGCACCTGCGCTTCGACAGCTGGGACAAGGCCTGTTTCGGGCTGCCCTTCGGCAGGGGCGCCATGGTCTTCGGGGAGCCGGTCCTCGTCCCGCGCGACGTCGAACCGGAGGAACTGGAGCGTTTGCGCCAGCGGCTGGAGAACGAAATGAACCGGGTCCACGACCGGGCCTACACCCTCGTCGGTCGCCTCGACCGGGTCGTCGATCCGGTGGCCGGTTCCCTCGCCCTCGGGCCGTTTGCGTGAAGACGCCTCCCCTCACCATCGCCCTCCAGGCTTATCGCTACGGGCTCTATGTGGGTGAGCCGGCGGTGGCCGGCCTGCTGGCCTGGCGCTCGCGCAAGGGCAAGGAAGACCCCGGCCGCCTGTCCGAGCGACGTGGCCTTCCCGGACGAGCCCGCCCCGTCGGGCCCCTGGCCTGGATGCACGGCGCCAGCGTCGGCGAGGTGCTCTCCCTCGTCGGATTGATCGACGGCATGATCGCCCGGGGTTTCAGCGTCCTCGTCACCACGGGAACCCGCAGTGCCGCCGAACTGATCGGCCGGCGCCTGCCGGCGGGCGCGGTGCATCAATACATGCCCCTCGACGCGCCGCGCTGGATCGAGCGCTTCATCGAGCATTGGCAGCCGGATCTGGCGCTGGTGGCGGAATCCGAGATCTGGCCGAACACGGTCATCGCCCTGCACCAGCGCGGCATCCCCCTCCTCCTCGTCAACGGCCGGATGTCGGAACGCTCGTTCAAGGGCTGGGCGCGCTCGCCGCGCACGGCGGAAGCCCTGCTCTCGCGCATCGCCATCTGCCTCGCACAGACCAAGGACGATGCCGAGCGCTTCGAAAGGCTCGGCGCGCCCCGCGTGAGCGTCGCCGGAAACCTGAAATACGATTCGGCCGTGCCCCCGGCGGACGAGCAGCAGCTCGCCTATCTGCGCGACATCGTCGGCGACCGGCCGGTCTGGGTCGCGGCCAGCACCCATCCGGGCGAGGATGCCATGGTGGCCGAGGCCCACGCGACCCTCAGGACACGACTGCCGAACCTCCTGACCATCGTCGTGCCGCGCCATCCCCACCGTGGCGGGGAGGTCGCGGAATGCGCCGCCGCCGTCGGCCTGCGGAGCGCCCTGCGCTCGCGTGGCGGCCGCCCCCATGGCGGCGTCGATCTCTACGTCGCCGATACGCTCGGGGAACTGGGCCTGTTCTATCGCCTCGCACCTCTGGTGTTCCTCGGTGGCTCGATGACGCGGCGTGGCGGCCAGAACCCGATCGAGCCGACCCGCCTCCACGCGGCGATCCTGCACGGGCCGAACGTCCAGAACTTCGCCCAGGTCTATCGCGCCCTCGACGAGGCCGGTGGGGCGATGATGGTGGCGGATGCCGGGGAGCTGGCAGCCGCCGTGGGCGACCTCCTCCACGACACGCCCCGATCCCGCGCCATGGCGGAGGCCGGCAACGCCGCCCTGCGGCCGTTCGAAGGGGCGGTGGAGCGAACCCTCGCGATTCTCGATCCCTTCATCGCCCAGATGAAGCTCGCGGCCATGGCCGGCTCCTGATGCGGCCCCCGGCCTTCTGGGATGCCCCCGGTCATCCCCTCGGCCGGTTCCTGGCACCCCTTGGGCATTTCTATGGCTCGCGCGTCGCCGCCCGCATGGACCGCGCTGGCGAGCGGGCGGCATGCCCCGTCATCTGCATCGGCAACTTCACCCTGGGCGGGGCGGGCAAGACCCCCACGGCTCTCGCCGTGGCGGCATTGCTGAGGAAAATCGGGGCGGAGCCCGCCTTCCTGACCCGTGGCTATGGCGGGCGCCTGGCCGGCCCGGTGGCGGTGGATCCGACCCGGCACACCTCTCTGGACGTGGGAGACGAGCCGCTTCTCCTCGCCCGTGGTGCCCGCACGATCCTCGCCCGTGACCGGCCCGAAGGGGCGAGGCTCTGCCGGGCTCTCGGTGCCGATGTGGTGGTGATGGATGACGGGCTCCAGAATCCGAGCCTCACCAAGGACCTGTCCCTCGCGGTGGTCGATGCGGGTAGCGGCATCGGCAACGGCCTGGCCTTCCCGGCCGGCCCTTTGCGGGCACCGCTCGCGCGGCAATGGCGCCATGTCCACGGCCTCGTCGTCATCGGCGAGGGCGCCCAGGGCGAGGCATTGGCGGTGGAGGCGGCGTCGCGGGGGCTGCCGGTCCATCGGGGCAAGCTGGTTCCGACAGCGCCGACAGCCGTCGCGGGAAAGCCCGTGCTCGCTTTCGCCGGGATCGGTCGACCGCGAAAATTCTTCGAAACCCTGGCCGAGGCCGGAGCGAGCGTCATAGAGACCCGGACCTTTCCGGATCACCATCCCTATCGTGCCGCGGACCTCGCCGCGCTCGCGGCATGGGCCGACGCCCTGGGGGCGATGCTGGTGACGACGGAGAAGGACATGGTGCGCCTGCCGGCGGATTTCGCCGCGAGGGTGACGGCACTGGGCGTCACCCTTCGGTTCGACGACGAGGGGAGCGTCCTCGCCCAGCTGCGCCGCGCGGGCGAGGCGTTCAGCCCGGCGACCGTCCCAGCTCGGCCAGACGCTTCATCACCGCCTCGGGCGTGATGTAGGCCTCCTGCAGTTCGGCGCTCCAGTAGCGAAGGCTGTCGAGGGCGATCGGCTCGCCGGTCACCGCGCAGCGCACGAAACTGCCTGGCTTCACGATGCGCATGGTGCCGTCGCCATACTCCACCGTCGCCTCGCCGGAGGCCTTGCGTTCGAACCGACCCAGCATGTCTCGCCCGCTTCCCAACTGAGACCATCGAAGGAGCGTTCTAGGATCGTGGCGGCGCCATGTCGATGATGTTCGATGGCGCGCGAAAAGGCGTCCGATGGCGCTCGAACAGGGGGTCCGATGGCGCTCGACAGGGGGGTGGCGTTCCTGTTCTAACGGGACGTGAACCCTCCCACCGGATCCGATGCGATGACGGACACGATCGGCGCGGACCTCGCGGCTCTGTTCGAGGCGGCCGCGGCTGCTAAGTCCCTGGCCTACGCGCCTTATTCCGACTTCCCCGTCGGCGCCGCCCTGAGGGACGAGCACGGCCGCCTGCATGCCGGCTGCAACGTCGAGAACGCCGCCTACCCCGTCGGCACCTGCGCCGAAGCAGGCGCCATCGCGGCCATGATCGCCGGCGGCGGACGCGCCATAACCGCCATTCTCATCATCGGAAACGGCCCGAATCTGGTGACGCCATGCGGCGCCTGCCGCCAGCGGATCAGGGAGTTCGCCGCACCCGGAACGCCGATCCACATCGCCGGTCCGGAGGGCATCCGCCAGAGCTTCACCCTGGAGGCGCTGCTGCCGGATTCCTTCGGCCCAGACAATCTGCACCGCAAGAATATGCTCGCCGATGCCTGACGCAGCCATCTCGCTCGCAGCCGACACCGTCCTGAGCCACGGTTTCGGCGGGCCCTACGATGCCGCCATCGTCACCGGCACGGCCCTCGGACTCGTCGCCGGAAAGCTCGAAGACCGCCTCTCCCTCGCCTATTCGGAGATTCCAGGCTTTCCCTCTCCCGGCGTGACGGGTCACGGCGGCACCCTCCATGCTGGGCGCCTCTCCGGGCGCCGCGTGCTGGTCTTCGAAGGGCGGAGCCATGCCTACGAGACCGGCGACGCCGCCGTCATGAAGGTGCCGCTGGGCGTCGCCAAGGCGCTCGGAGTCCCGCTCCTTCTCCTCACCAACGCGGCCGGATCGCTGGTGGCGCAGGCGGGGCCAGGCAGCCTCGTGGCCCTCAGCGACCACATCAATCTGTCTGGCCTCAATCCTCTGATCGGCGAGACGGGCGATGACCGCTTCATCCCCATGGTCGGCGCCTACGATGCAGCGGCCCGCAAGACCCTCCACGAAGCGGCGCAGGATTGCGGGATCCCATTGCACGAGGGTGTCTATGCATGGTTCTCGGGCCCCAGCTTCGAGACCCCGGCCGAGATCCGCATGGCGGGGCGCCTCGGCGCCGACCTCGTGGGCATGTCGACAGTGCCGGAGGCGATCCTCGCCCGGTTCTTCGGTTTGAAGGTCGCGGCGATCTCCGTCGTCACGAACTTCGCCGCCGGAATCGGAGACGGCGATCCGCATCACGACGAGACCAAGCGCGCGGCGGCCGCCGCTGCTTTCGATCTCGCCCGTCTCATCGACGGGTTCGTCGCACGGCTGTAGGAAAGGAGCATGATCGTCGATCCCCATCATTTGGACTCCGCCATTGCCCGGCGCGCCCTTCCTCTCCTCGATCTCACCGATCTCGGCGATTCCTGCTCTGATCAGGCTATTGCGACGCTCTGCGGAAAGGCCCGAGCGAGCTGCGTCGCCGCGGTTTGCGTCTGGCCCCAGCATATCGGGCGCTGCGTCGCGTTGCTGGCCGGTACGCCCGTCCGCATCGCCACGGTGATCAACTTTCCCGCAGGCGGCACGGATATCGAGCGCGCTGCGGAAGATACCGCCGAGGCGCTGCATGACGGAGCGCATGAAATCGACATCGTCCTACCCTATCGGGCGTTCCTTGCTGGCGACGCGCGGACGCCAACTGACATGATCGCCGCCGTGCGCGAGGTCTCCGGTCGCGCGATCCTCAAGGTGATCCTCGAATCCGGAGCGATGCCGGACGTCATGCAGATCACCGAAGCAAGCCAACTCGCCATCGCTGCGGGAGCGGATTTCCTCAAGACCTCAACGGGCAAAAGCGCCGTCTCGGCAACGCCGCAAGCCGCCGAAGCGATGCTCGCTGCCATCCGGGACAGCGGGCGACCTGTCGGATTCAAGGTCTCGGGCGGATTACGGACCGTGGCCGATGCCGCCCTGTATCTTGCCATAGCCGACAGGATCATGGGACCGGACTGGGTGGAACCGAAGACCTTCCGCATCGGGGCGAGCAGCCTGCACGATACGCTGACCCAAAGACTCGGGGAGCGCGCCTGATGCTGCCGCAGGAGTTGATCCGGGCCAAGCGGGACGGACGCGTACTCACGGATGCTGAAATTACCGACTTCATCTCAGGGCTCACTGACGGGCGGGTGACAGAAGGACAGGCCGCCGCCTTCGCGATGGCGGTGTTCTTCCGCGGCCTGTCGCTGCCCGAACGCGTGGCCCTGACGCGGGCGATGACCCATTCGGGCACGGTGCTCGATTGGGACTTGCCAGGCCCTGTCCTTGACAAGCACTCGACCGGGGGCGTCGGCGATACGGTGAGTCTCGCTCTCGCCCCGATGGTCGCCGCCTGCGGTGGCTACGTGCCGATGATCTCCGGCCGGGGCCTCGGGCATACCGGCGGCACCCTCGACAAGCTCGCGAGCATTCCCGGCTACGACGCCACGCCCGGTCTCGACCGTTTCCGCAGCGTCACCCGCTCCATCGGTTGCGCCATCATCGGACAGACGTCCGATCTCGCCCCGGCCGACCGGCGACTCTACGCCATCCGCGATGTGACCGGCACGGTGGAATCCCTCGACCTGATCACGGCGTCTATCCTCTCGAAGAAGCTCGCGGCCGGTCTCGGCGGCCTCGTGATGGATGTGAAGACCGGCTCCGGCGCCTTCATGGCGGGAACCGATGAAGCACGGGCTCTCGCCGAAAGTATCGTCGCCGTCGCCAACGGTGCCGGCCTGAAGACCGTTGCGCTTATCACCGATATGGACGCGCCCCTTGCCTCCACCGCGGGCAACGCCCTCGAAGTGGCCTATGCCGTGGATTACCTCACCGGTCGCTCCGGCGAACCAGCGTTCCATGCCGTCACCGTGGCGCTCTGCGCCGAGATGCTGCTGCTCGGCGGTCTGGCCACGGACATCGCCGAGGCGTCCCGAAAGGTCGAAGACGCCCGCGATTCCGGACGGGCCGCCGAGATCTTCGGGCGCATGGTTTCCGCGTTGGGTGGCCCTGCCGATTTCATCGAAAAGTCCGACCGGTATTGCCCCGTCGCACCGGTGGTCCGCGCGGTGAGATCTCTCACGACGGGCGTCGTCTCGCAAATCGAGACCCGCGAGATCGGGCTTGCCGTCATCGCACTGGGCGGCGGGCGCACTAGGCCTCAGGACGGCATCGACCCGGCGGTAGGTCTTTCGTCTCTGGCCCGTCCCGGAGATGCCGCCGACCTTCTCGGCATTGTCCATGCCCGCAACGAAACCCAAGCCGATGCCGCCGAAAGAGCTTTGCGGGCTGCTTACCGGATCACACCCAACGCCCCTTTACCGCGACTGGCCATCATCGAGCGGATAGCCTGAAGAGCTCGGCAGCCGGCACGCGCTGTGAAACGACGCCGCGCGCGTCCATTCCAGAGATCGACTGGCTTTGCCGACCGATTGCGAAGGTGGAAAGCCGATGTGAGATCGATCCCTCGAACCATCCGCCATCCGACCGGCCGCGATGGGAGAACAAAGAGCGAGGCCCCGGCGGATGAACCCGCCGGGGCCTTTCTACTAGAAGCGGTAATGTCCGCCGTGGCGATGCCCATGATGCCCATGATGGTGGTGGTGACCCCAGCCATGGTGACGCGGACGCCATCCGTGATGGCCATGACCGCCCCAGCCGTACCCCCGGTGACCGCCCCAGCCATGGCGGTGATGTCCACCCCAGCCATGGTGTCTGCGATGGTGGTGGTGGTGACCGCCCCAGCCATACTGGACTGGGACAATGCCCGTCTGCGCCGGCTCGGCCAAGGCAACGGCCGGAGCAAGCGGTGCCGCCTGAACGATACCCGGCGCGATGCCGATGACGCCGAGGGCGAGGGCTGCGGCTGCGAGCCAACCCCTCGTCCGCTGTGCGAATGCGCGAAACGCCATGTCAGTCTCCATCGATTGCGACGCCGGGGCGATCCCGGCGCAGTGATCGAACGGTAGGAGCGATGGGCTGAACCGCGGATGAGCCACGTCTTCAGGCGACGTTCTGCGGCGGTCCCTCAGGGACGGCGGTAGACCCAGACTCGCGCTGGCGGCAGGTTGAGCCAAACCCGGCTGGACCGGCTGGCCGTGTAGCTACCCGTATCGCAACGCTCGGGGATCGGCGGCACCACCGCATAGGTGAACTGCACGAAAGGCGAGCCCGCATGCATGAGCGTATGTGTGGCGTTCAGAAGATCGAGACGCTGTTCCAAAGGCTTGGTGAACAGAGGCAGGCTGGAAACGGTAGCCGCAGCCTTCTCGGTGAGAAGGTCGCCGATGGTCTCGCGAATGTTGTAGGCGTCACCGCGCAGGATGGTGGCGCGTGGAAAGCGCTTCTGCAGCAGCTTGCAGAAATCCGGATTGTACTCGACCAGGACGAGCCGCTCCTGCTCGATGCCACGACGTATCAGGGCCTCGGTGACGGGACCGGTACCGGGACCGAGCTCGATGACGGGGCCGGGCACGCGGGGGTCGACGTAGGACGCCATCATGCGGGCAAGCATCTTACCCGACGGCGTTACCGAGCCGGTGACAAGCGGCCGCTCGAACCAAGATCGCAGGAAACGCGCCTCATCTTCCAGCGGCTCCCGCCGTTCACGGACCGATCCGGTGGCGGCATAGGCTTTAGCACTGGGTCGATGGAGCGGAGGCAAGATCCAATGTCCTCAGATCACGCATGGGGAGTTAAGGCTAGACGACGAAAGCCAGTGCCCGTCAAGGTCGAAGCTCAGCATAGGGCGGGAGCAACGCGTTGTGCTACTGGCGACGATGCAGCGCTGCCACAGCCACAACGGGAGCCAGGCCGTTTCGATCCGCCGCCTGTGAGATCGCGGAGCGTCACGACCGCGCAACGCCGCTCAACCCATCGAAGAAATCGCGGACCTTGGAGAAAAACCCCGCACTTTCAGGGTGGTTCTCGTCCGATGCCGTGCTGGTGAACTCCTGAAGCAGTTCACGCTGACGCTTCGACAGGTTCTGAGGCGTCTCGACGAACACCTGAATATAAAGATCGCCGACATCGCGGGACCGAAGAACCGGCATGCCCTTGCCCTTGATCCGGAACTGCTTGGCTGTCTGCGTGCCTGCCGGGATGCGGACTTCGGTCTGCGATCCGTCGATTACGGGCACGGTGATCTCCCCAGACAGGGCAGCAGTGACCATCGAGATCGGGACGCGGCAAAACAAGTCGGCACCATCCCGCTGAAAGAACGTGTGCGGCTTGATCGAGAGAAAGACGTAGAGGTCGCCGGCAGGGCCACCGCGCAGGCCGGTCTCGCCCTCGCCGGCCAGACGGATCCGCAGGCCGTCATCGACGCCGGCCGGTACGTTGATGGAAAGCGTGCGCTCCCGAGTGACACGGCCTGCGCCGGAACAATTGCCGCACGGGTTGTCGATGATCTCACCGCGTCCGTGACAGGCCGGGCACGTACGCTCGATGGCGAAAAACCCTTGCGCCGCGCGCACGCGACCGTAGCCGCCGCAAGTCTGACACGGCTTGGGCTTGGAGCCGGCTTTCGCACCGCTGCCGGAGCAGACCTCACAGGTGACGGCGGTGGCCATCGTGATCGTCTCGGTCTTACCGGCGAACGCATCCTCAAGGGAGATCTCGAGATTGTAGCGCAAATCCGCACCACGTTCGCGTGTCGAGCCACCACGACCACCGCGCGCACCGCCAGCGCCGCCCGCACCACGGCCGTCGCCGAAGAAATTGTCGAAAATGTCCGACATGAAGTCGCCGAACTCGTTCCCGAATCCCGGGCCGCCGGCTCCGCCCTGCTGGAATGCGGCATGGCCGAAACGGTCATAGGCCGCACGCTTCTGCCCGTCGGTGAGCGTCTGGTAGGCTTCGTTGACTTCCTTGAACTTGAGTTCGGCCTCGGCGTTCCCGGGGTTGCGATCCGGGTGGTAGGCCATGGCGAGCTTGCGGAAGGCGACCTTCATCTCGCCGTCTGTCGCAGTCTTGGAGACGCCCAGAACCTCGTAATAGTCCCGCTTCGACATACCCGCCCTCAACGTCCCCCGGCGCGCCCGCCTCTACGGAGGGCCACACCGTCATCCCACCAGACATGACGAGGGACCGGATCGCTCCGGTCCCCCTCCTTCTCTAAGACGAGCGTTATGCCCGCTTCTTCTGGTCTTTGTCATCGACTTCCTGGAAGTCGGCATCGATGACGTCGTCCTTCTTCGCCTCGTGACCCTCGCTACCCTCAGCCCCGCCTTCGGGCGCCTGGCTGCTCGCAGCGTACATAGCCTCGCCCAGCTTCATCGATGACTGCATCAAATCCGTAGTGCGGGACTTGATGACCTCGACGTCGTCACCCTCGAGAGCCGTACGAAGAGCAGTCATGGCGGTCTCGATCGCAGCCTTGTCATCGGCCGAGACCTTGTCGCCATACTCCTTCACCGACTTCTCGGTGGCGTGGATCAGGCTTTCGCCCTGGTTCTTCACCTCGACCAACTCGCGACGCTTCTTGTCCGCCTCGGCATTGGCCTCGGCGTCCTTCACCATCCGATCGATGTCGGCATCCGACAGACCGCCTGAAGCCTGAATACGGATCTGGTGCTCCTTGTTCGTCGCCTTGTCCTTGGCCGTCACGTTGACGATGCCGTTGGCGTCGATGTCGAAGGTCACCTCGATCTGCGGCATGCCGCGCGGGGCCGGCGGGATGCCCATCAGATCGAACTGGCCGAGCATCTTATTGTCAGCCGCCATCTCACGCTCACCCTGGAAGACGCGGATGGTGACAGCGTTCTGGTTGTCTTCGGCCGTAGAGAAGGTCTGCGACTTCTTCGTCGGGATCGTGGTGTTGCGGTCGATCAAACGGGTGAAGACGCCGCCCAGCGTTTCGATGCCGAGCGACAACGGGGTCACGTCGAGAAGCAACACGTCCTTGACGTCGCCCTGGAGCACACCGGCCTGGACCGCAGCGCCGATGGCCACGACCTCATCCGGATTGACGCCCTTGTGGGGCTCCTTGCCGAAGAAGGACTTCACCACTTCCTGGATCTTCGGCATGCGGATCATGCCGCCGACCAGAACCACCTCGTCGATCTCGGAGGCCGAGACGCCGGCATCCTTGAGCGCCTTGCGGCAGGGCTCGATTGTGCGCTGGACGAGGTCGTCCACGAGGCTCTCGAACTTGGCGCGAGAGAGCTTCAGCGCCAAATGCTTCGGCCCCGTCGCATCGGCCGTGATGTAGGGCAGGTTGATCTCGGTCTGCGTCGCCGAGGACAGCTCGATCTTCGCCTTCTCGGCGGCCTCCTTGAGGCGCTGGAGGGCGAGCTTATCCTTCGTCAGGTCGATACCCTGTTCCTTCTTGAACTCGGAGGTCAGGTACTCGACGACGCGGTTGTCGAAGTCCTCGCCACCAAGGAAGGTGTCGCCATTGGTGGACTTCACCTCGAACACACCGTCACCGATTTCCAGGATCGACACGTCGAAGGTGCCGCCGCCCAGATCGTAGACCGCGATCGTACCGGTCTTCTTCTTGTCGAGGCCGTAGGCTAGAGCAGCCGCCGTCGGCTCGTTGATGATGCGCAGCACTTCGAGGCCGGCGATCTTACCAGCGTCCTTGGTGGCCTGACGCTGGGCGTCATTGAAGTAGGCGGGAACCGTGATGACGGCCTGCGTCACCGGCTGGCCGAGATGCGCCTCGGCGGTCTCCTTCATCTTCTGAAGCGTGAAGGCCGAAATCTGCGAGGGGGAATACTTCTTGCCGTCGGCCTCGACCCAGGCATCGCCGTTGTCGCCGCGAACGATCTTATAGGGCACGAGACCCTTGTCCTTTTGCGTCATCGGATCGTCGTAGGTGCGGCCCACGAGACGCTTGATGGCGAAGAACGTGTGTTCGGGATTGGTGACCGCCTGGCGCTTGGCCGGCTGGCCGACGAGACGCTCGCCGTCGTCGAGGAAAGCGACGATGGACGGCGTGGTGCGCGCGCCTTCCGCGTTTTCGATGACCTTGGGCTGCGTGCCTTCCATGACGGCCACGCAGGAATTAGTGGTGCCCAGATCGATGCCGATTACTTTACCCATGGCGGGATCCCTCTCATGTCATTTGGTCAAGCAGACCGCCGAGCCCCGAAGCGGCCCGGCCCATGGCGGTGAAGAACGAAAGATTGTGAGAGCGGAATTCGAACCAGCCGAAGCGCCTGAAACGCGCTCATCCAGGTCTTAATCCCGCGTCCCGCCGGATATAAGAAGGGTGATGCGGAGCCGCAAGGCGAAGCACCGCGAACGGCCACGCCGATCCTATCTCCCTCGCCGACCAAGACCTTTGCGTCTGGAATGGCCGGTATCCGGCGCCTTGGACCTCAAAAATGTTGCAGGGACGCCACGTCAGCGCCATCGATCACATGCTAGGTTCGAGGATGGCAGACCAGCTTTCGGACCGTCAACGCGGATCGAAGGCAGGCTCGCCTTACGAAGCCTCAGCCCCAGATATGATACCCGCTTTCGAAGTAGCTGATGCGAGAACGAGAGCCCGCTGCACGTTCACTGTTCACCGGTCCGGTGCTGCGAGTTCCAGAGGCATGAAAGACCTGATGCGTCCGTCCCGAGGCCTGCGCCTGCTCCCCGCCCTTCTCGTCCTGCCCCTCGTCGCCCTCCCGGCGAACGAAGCAAACGCGCAGAATTTTTTCGAGGAGCTGTTCGGCATCGGCAAGGCGGCCAAGCCTCCGGTGCCACCTCGCGGTGTGCCTCCGACCGGATCGCCTCAGCCTGGGACGCTGCTGCCGCCGGGCGCGCCGGGAGAACCTGCGCCGGAGGCTCCGAAGGCTGCTCCGGCTCCCCTGCGACCCGTCGTTCTTAAGACGCCGAGCGATGACAACATTCTCGGCCAGGAACTCATGCTGAACGGCCTGACTGGCAGCCTCAAGATCGACAGAGCCGGCGGCGCGGCAACGGCACGGATCACGCTGCCCGGCACCAAGGTTTCGCAGCCAAACGAGACCTGCAAGGTTCCGCTCTCGGGCGGATCGCCGATCTCCCTTTCCTCAGAGGGTCGTCCTCAGGGCGTGGCGCGCTACGAGATCGCGGGCGGTGAATGCCCGCTCCGGTTCGAGATCCTGGAAGGCAGCGTGCTGGTTACGCCGCTGGGCAGCAACCGGGTCTGCAGTTTCACGGCCGCCGATTGTGCCACCACGCCGGTCGGCCTGTGGGGGCCTGCTGCCGCGACGCTGATTCCCCGCTCCGCGGAATTCGATTCCGGACGAGGCGTCGCCGACAAGGCGGTTCGGGACAATTACAAGGTCATGACCCAGCGCGCCCGCGGGCAGGACGTCCGCACCATCGTCACCGAACAGGCGGCTTTCTCCTCAGACCGGGAGCAGACCTGCCGGACCTATGCCCGCGAGGGCGCCCATGGTTTCTGCAACGTGCGTTTCACCGAAGCCCGCGCCCTTTCCCTTGCCGCGCGTCTCGGTGCCAGCACGGCAACACCGACCGCGAGCACGACGCTTCGGCCGCGCAAGCCGAAGCCGGCGGTCGAAGGGATGAACCCGGACAGCGACGGCTCGCCAATCGGGGAATGACCCCCTCAAGCCGGTCCGTCAGGCCCGGCCTGCGCTGAAGGATAACATCGCTGGATCGATGCCATTGCTTCGCAAGGTACGCTCGTACTTGGTGTCGAGCGCAGAATTGAAGATCATGGCCGGATCGGCCGGACAGTTGAGCCAGCCATTTGCGAGGATCTCGTTCTCGAGCTGCCCGGCTTGCCATCCGGCATAGCCGAGGGCGAGCACCGCGCTCGCGGGTCCGGCACCGTTTGCGATGGCACGCAGGATTTCCACCGTGGCGGTGAGGCAGATCCCGTCGTCGATGATGAGTGTCGATTGGTCTATGTGAAAATCGTCGGTGTGGAGCACGAAACCGCGCTTGGCATCCACCGGACCGCCCATAAGCACGGGAATATGGCCGACCCTCTCGCGCAAGCGGATCGCATCGTCCTCGCTGGCGATATCGAGCTGAATCAGGAGATCCGGCATGTTCAGATCGTTGGCCGGCTTGTTGAGGATGATTCCCATCGCGCCGTCCGCTGAATGAGCACAGAGATAGATCACCGATCTTGCGAAGCGCTCGTCCGTAAGGCCGGGCATCGCCACCAGGAACTGGCCGTCGAGATAGGCGGAATCCGGATCTTGTCGCATTGCATCATGCTACCTAGGTGGGCTGGCTTGTCCAGCGCGGACTCGCTGAGGCTGAGGGTGGCCACCTCTCCATTCTGCTTTGATCGGGTCGCGACCCGCAGAAGGAATGTGGACGGCGCCCGCTTCTACGAGGCGCTCCTCGACACACCCATGGGCTCGGGGTAGACCCTTCTCGCCCACCGGGGGCCATCATGGCGCCGTTGGTCCATGGGGCCACGCGCGGTAAGGAGAACCGGTCCTCAAGACCGGGCATGGGCTCCAGGCGATCTGAGGAGACGACGACGGATGACGATCCAGGTTGGCGACCACCTTCCCCAGGTGACCTTTCGCGTGAGCGGCGCCGGGGGGCCTGAGGCGAAGACCACCGACGACATCTTCAAGGGGCGCCGCATCGTCCTGATCGGCGTGCCCGGCGCATTCACGCCGAGCTGCCACCGTAATCATCTGCCCGGCTTCGTCGAGAAGCAGGAAGAGATCAAGGCACGCGGCGTCGATGCCGTCGCCGTCACTTCGGTCAACGACGTGTTCGTGCTCGAAGCCTGGCAGAAAGCCAGCAACGCCGAGGGAATCGAGTTCCTCGCCGACGGCAATGCCGAGTTCGCCAAGGCCATTGGCCTCGACATGGACGGTGCGGGGTTCGGGCTCGGCCCGCGCTCGAAGCGCTATTCTATGCTGGTGGATGATGGCGTGGTGCGCGTCCTGAACGTCGAGGAATCCCCGGCCAAGACCGAGATTTCCGGCGTCGACGCCCTGCTCAAGGTCATCTGAACGGTCACATGTCGCGGGGCCGCGGCATTGCAGTCTCGTCGAACATCCGGCTGAGAGCGACCACGTCCGCGTGGTTGCCAGATACGAGATCGGTGATGTCGCCAACGAGTAGCGCTTTGGTATGGCGGCAGGCGACGCCGTAGCGTCCAGCCATGCAAGTGCAGCGCAGACGCGGGCCGCTTGGGCGGTCCTCCAGTGTCACCGCGTAGAGTGCGCCACGACTTCCCCGCACGGAAAACCGCATCGCCGCGATCTGCGGGCCGGGCGCGCCGAACGATCGCGTTTCCCGCTCGACATAGCCGGCCGGCAGTTGCGTGATCGGGAGATGGATCGCCCTCGCTAAGGCGGTGATATCGGGCGCGCCATGCTCCCTTGCCGCCGCCAGGGCGATCTCCGCGCAGGCATAGGCGTCCTCGCCCGCATCGTGGTGCTCGAAGCGGATACCGAGCCGGGCGGCCACCTTGCCGAGGCCGCAACCTTCCGATGCGGGAAACACTCTTCGCGCGATCTGAAGGGTGCAGAGCGAAGCGAAGGCCGGAACTGCCATGCCATAGGTGTGGAGCGAGGCGCGTAGCACGCCCAAGTCGAACCCGGCGTTATGGGCGAGGACCAGCCCGGACGAGAGGTCGGGTAGGAACTCCGCCATCACGTCCGGGAATTCCGGTTTCTGCCGGACATCCGCTGGCAAAATACCGTGGACCCGGATGTTGCCCGGAGAAAACCGCATCTCGCGCGGGCGGATCAGGCGTGATTCACGTCGCACCACCGCGCCGCCCTCGATCCAGGCGAGGCCAACCGCGCAGGCGCTGTCGCGCCTCTCATTGGCCGTCTCGAAGTCGATGGCGAGCGTGGTCACGCCGTCTCCACCATGGCGAGCCAATCTTCTTCGCTCACGACCTTGACCCCATGCTTCTCGGCGTCCTTCAGCTTGTAGCCCGCCCCCGGCCCAGCGACGACGAGATCGGTCTTGGCCGAGACGGAGCCCGAAACCTTGGCACCGAGACGCTCGGCCGTCGCCTTGGCCTCGCTTCGAGTCATGCGCTCCAGGGAGCCGGTGAAGACCACGGTCTTGCCTGCGAAGGCCGTTGCGGTTGCCGCCGCCGCCATCGGCTCGGTCTTCACCTCTTGGATCAGGGCATGGACCGCATCGGCATTGTGCGGTTCGGCAAAGAACGCGATGAGGGAATCCGTGGCGACGGGACCGATCTCGCCATCGTCGGCGAAGAGACGATAGGCATCGCCGGGTCGCTGCTCGCGGGCGCGGCTCACAGCCGCTTCCACGGCGGCCTCGTCGCCGTAATGGGCGATCAGGTTCGCACGCTGCGCCGTAGTCGGACGCCGACCCGTCGCGACCTCGCCGCCTTCCACCTCGCCCGAGAAGCCGAATTCGAGCAACCGGTCCCGCGTCGTCGGGCCGACCCTCGGTACCGCCGAGAGTTCGAGCCAGTCCGGTCCGGCCTGAGCGGCGGCAGCGGCGGCAAGGGCCTGCATCAGGCTCGGCATATCCGGAAAGCGTTTGGCCAAGGCCTTGGCGGTGGACTCACCAATGTGGCGAATCCCGAGGGCGAACAGGAACCGGTTGAGGGCCAGGCTGCGGCGCTCGTCGATGGAGGCCAGCAGGTTCTTGATCGCCTTGTCCTCGTCGTCACCCTTCTTCTTCGCCTTCTTCGGCGGTGGCTCGCCCTCGGCGCGGCGTTCGGCCGAGAGCGCTTCGCGACGGGCGACGATGGCCTCCTTCAACGGCGCGAATTCCAGGCGGAACAGGTCGGCGGGCTGCTTGATCAGCCCGGCCTCGAACAGCACCTCGATATAGGTCTGGCCGAAGCCTTCGAGATCGAAGGCGTTGCGCGAGACGAAATGCTTCAGGCGCTCGAGTCCCTGCGCCGGGCAGATGAGTCCACCAGTGCAGCGGCGTACCGCGTCGCGCTGTCCGGTGCGCGGATTGACCTCGCGGACGGCGCGGCTGCCACAAGCGGGACAGGTCTCCGGAAAGACATAGGGCGTCGCATCCGGCGGTCGCCGCGCAAGATCGACATCCATCACCTTCGGGATCACGTCGCCGGCGCGCTGGACGACAACTGTATCGCCGACGCGGATGTCTCGCCCGTCACGGATCGGCTCACCGTCGCCGCCGACGCCCTGAACGTACCCTTCGTTATGGAGGGTTGCATTCGAGACAACGACGCCGCCAACTGTCACCGGTTTCAACCGCGCTAGCGGATTGAGCGACCCGGTCCGGCCGACATTGATCTCGATGGCCTCCAGGATCGTGAAGGCCTTCTGCGCCGCGAACTTATGCGCCAGCGCCCAACGCGGGCTACGCGAGACGAAGCCGAGCCGGCGCTGCAACGCGAGATCGTCGACCTTGTAGACGATGCCGTCGATGTCGTAGCCGAGACTGGCGCGATCCTCCTCGATGGCGCGGTAATGCGCCAGCATGGCATCCGCGTCGGCGCAGAGAACCGTGCGGTCGTTCACCGCGAATCCCCATGAGGCGAAGGCGGCGATCATCCCATGCTGCGTCGTCTCCGGCATCTCCGATATCTCGCCCCAGGCGTAGGCGAAGAATTTCAACGGCCGCGAGGCGGTGATCCGGGAATCGAGTTGGCGAAGGGACCCGGCCGCCGCATTGCGCGGATTGGCGAAAAGCGACTTTCCCGCCTCTTCCTGGCGGGCGTTGATGGCGGCGAAATCTGCGTGCGAGAGATACACCTCGCCGCGCACCTCGCAGATCTCCGGCCAGCCCGTCCCCTCCAGCGTCTCAGGAATACCGGAGACGGTTCGCGCATTGGCGGTCACATCCTCTCCGACCTCGCCGTCGCCGCGCGTGGCCGCCGTGATAAGCCTGCCTTCGACGTAGCGCAGAGAAAGGGACAAGCCGTCGATCTTCGGCTCGGCGGTGAAGGCGAGCGGCTCATCGGGCAGGTTGAGGAAGCGACGGACGCGGCCCACGAAATCGTGGACTTCCTCGTCCGCAAAGGCATTGCCCAGCGACAACATCGGCACCGCGTGCCGGACCTTGGCGAATTTTTCCGAGGCCTTTGCGCCGACGGAGGCGCTTGCCTGTCCGGTGCCGGCGAGATCGGGGAAGCGGGTCTCGAACGTCTCGAGGCGGCGCCGGAGGGCGTCGTATTCCGCATCCGTGATCTCGGGCGCATCCTCTCCATGATAGAGCCGGTCGGCCTCCGCGATCTGCTCCGACAGGGCAGCGTGCTCGGCGCGAGCCTCCTCGGCACTCATGGCATCGATCGGGGCGGGCAAGGCAGAAGCTGGCATGAACGCGTTTCACGGCTTTGGCTGGGGCGCCGCGGGCTTTACCACATCCGGGCGGGGCGACGGGAGGCCCCGGAGATGCGCCGCGACGGTACGGCGGATAGGTAACCTTCAGCGGTAGTCATACGAATGGAAAAGGCGGTCTCGCGCGAACGTGTGGCCGGGCCACCCCATTTCGTCCCCTCGCTCGCCTACCTGAGGGCGAAGACTTACTCGCTGACGGACCCTGATGCCTGCCAAACCCGCTTTCTCCGCTCCCTGGCATGACCGCGCCGGCCGCGTTTCGGGCCTGAAACTCGCGACATTCCTGTTCGCGCTGGCGCCGGGGATCTGGCTCGCCGCCGCCTATGGGTTCGACGCCCTCGGGCCGAAGCCGATCACGGCCCTCATCCACAGCACAGGAGAGTGGGCGGTGCGCTTCCTGCTGCTGTCGCTGGCGGTGACGCCGCTGAGGCGGATCGCGAACTATCCGAAGCTCATCCTGGTCCGGCGCATGCTCGGGCTGACCGTCCTTGCCTATGGCATCGTCCATCTCGGCCTCTACATCGTCGATCAGAATTTCATCCTGTCGAAGGTCGTGAGCGAGATCGTCTCGCGGTTCTACCTCACCATCGGCTTCGTGGCTCTGCTGGGCCTTGCCGTCTTGGGGATCACCTCCACGGACGGGATGATCCGCCGTCTCGGTAAGGCTTGGCCGCGCTTGCATAAATCCGTCTACGTCATCGCGGTGCTCGGCCTGTTCCACTATTTCCTTCAGGCCAAGATCGACGTGTCGGCGCCGGTCTACTGGACGGGCCTGTTTCTTCTGCTCATGGGGTGGCGGGAAATGCAGCGCTTCCGCCTGCCGATGAACGCGATCACCCTGCTCGGCCTAGCCATCGCGGCCTCCCTCGTCACCGCCCTGGTGGAGGCGGCGTGGTATGGGTTCAAGAGCGGCGTTCCCGCCAGCGCGGTGCTCGGAGCCAACCTCGAATTCTACGATGGCCTGCGCCCGGCCTGGTGGGTGCTCATCAGCGGCATCGCTCTGCCGCTGCTCAACCTCATGCGGCCCGCCATGAGTGGGGGCGGCAAGGGCAGGCCTGTCTCCCACCAGTCCGGGCGGGAAGCGGTCCAGGCGCGCTGAGTGCTTGCGACAGGCGAATCCCTCGCGCACAAGCTCAGCACCGTCTCGGTGAGTGGGCGTTTCGAACGTGAGGGAATTCCAGCGATGCGTGTCAGGCTTCTTGGAGCGGCTCTCGTCCTGACAGCCCTTCTGCCGTCCTTCGCCATGGCGGAATGCACGAAGGCCGTGCCGCCGGACCCGGCGACACGCCCGACGAAGCCGACCGCGCCCGCGAAGCCCGCCTGCCTCGACGCCAAAGGCGGATGCCCCGGCTGGGAGGCCTACACGTTCAACGACACGGTGAAGGCCTACAACCTGCAAATCGCGGCCTATCGTCCCCTGGCCGAGGCCTATGTGAAGGCGCTGAACGCCTATGTGAAAGCGAGCAGCGACTACGCGCAGTGCGAGGTGAAGGCGCTGCAATAGGGGGCGTCTTCGCGGACCCGTGACGCCCTCCCTCGCTTGACCCTCTCCGGGTGCGATGCCACAGCCTGCGGCATCGCCAGCGCCAGACAGGATGTCCGATGTCCGCTCCCCTCGACCTTCTCGTTCTCGGCAACGCCATCGTCGACCTGATCGCGCGGACGGATGAGAAATTTCTCGAACAGCAGGGCGTCCCCAAGGGCGCCATGCATCTCATCGACGAGGACCGGGCGGAGAGCCTGTTCTCGGTGATGGGACCGGCCACCATCGTTTCCGGCGGCTCTGGCGCGAACACCGCGGTGGGCGCGGCTCTCCTCGGCGCGAAGACCGGCTTCATCGGCAAGGTCCGCGACGACGAGCTCGGCGGTCTTTTCGCCCATGATCTCAAGGCGACGGGCGTCTCCTTCGCGGTGCCGGCCGCGTCGGAAGGCCCCGCCACCGCCCGCTGCTTCATCCTGGTGACGCCGGACGGCGAGCGCACCATGAACACCTATCTCGGTGCCTGCCAGGGCCTGTCGCCGGCCGATGTGGACGAGGCCACCGTGGCGAGTGCCCGCACCGTCTATCTCGAAGGTTATCTCTGGGACCCGCCGGCGGCCAAGGAGGCGTTCCGCAAGGCCGCCAAGATCGCCCACAATGCCGGCAACGCCGTCGCACTGACTTTGTCCGATGCGTTCTGCGTCGGCCGCTACCGTGAGGAGTTCCTGGGCCTCATCCGTGACGGAAGCATCGATATCCTGTTCGCCAATATTGGCGAGTTGAAGAGCCTCTACGAGACGGACGACGAAGAAGCGGCCCTCAAAGCTTTGCGTGACGAGCGCAACCAGCGCGGCATGCATCTCCTCGGTCTCGTCACCCGCTCCGCCGAGGGCGCGATGGTGGTGAAGGGCGGCGAGATCCGCTCCATCGAGGCCTCACCGGTGCATGAGGTGGTGGATACGACCGGCGCCGGGGACCTGTTCGCGGCGGGTTTCCTCGCCGGCCACGCCCGCGGCCTCGACAACGTGTCGAGCGCCCGGCTCGGAGCGCTGGCGGCGGCGGAGGTGATCCAGCATATCGGCGCCCGGCCGCAGCACGACCTCGTGGCCCTGGCCAAGGCGCGCGGACTCCTCTGAAACCACCGCCATCGGCCCCCCCTTTCGACCGCCATCGGACGCGATTTCCCACGAAGCAGCGAATGGGTCCGATTCCGGTGCAAAAGACCCGCGAAAGCGGGCCTGCGAGGCTCAGCCGAGCAGCCGCTCGAACAGCGATCTGACCTCGGCGCGGCGTTCATCGAGTTCCGCCGCCAGGGTCGCGGCATCGGGCAGGCCCATGGCGATGGCGAGCCGCGTCAGCGCCACCGAGGCGCCCGCCTTCGAGTCCGCCTCGCCCATGAGACGCTGCCAATGGAGCGCATCGTCGAAGAGGCGATAGGCCTCGCCGAGCGGTCGCGCCTCGTTCACCGGCAGAAGGCCCCGATTACCAGTCTCGGCGAAGACGGAGGATGCATCGAGGCCGATGAGACCGGGATGGCATTCGGCATGGGCCAGGGTGAGGGCCTGGGCCATGAAGTCGAGATCGAGCAATCCGCCGGGCGCCAGCTTGAGATCGAGCGGCCCCGAAAACCCTTTCTCGCTGGCCACGACCCGGCGCATGTCGCGCACCGCGCGATGGACCTCCGCCGCCTCGCGCTTCAGCCCGACGATGGTCCGGATCTGCCCCATCACCTCGTCGCCGAGACTCCGATCCCCGGCGACGACCCGGGCCCGGGTGAGCGCCATGTGCTCCCACAGATCGGCCTCCCCCTGCTGATAGGGGAGGAAACTCCGCACCTGCACCGCCACGGGCCCCTGCCCGCCGCCGGGACGCAGGCGAAGGTCGACCTCGTAGAGGCCGCCGCGCCGGGTCAGCGCCGTCAGCGCCGCGACGAGGCGTTGCGTCAGCCGGTTGTAGGCCATGACCGCATCGATGGCCTTCGGGCCGAGACTCGTCCGGTGCTCCGCATCGAAATCGTAGAGCACGACGAGGTCGATGTCGGATTCCGCCGTCATCTGGTTGGCGCCGAGCCGCCCGAGGCCGAGGACGACACAGCGCCCTCCGGGCACCTCCCCATGCTCGACGGCGAACTGGCGCGAGACCGCCTCGAGGCTCGCCTCCACCACGGCGTCGGCGATGCCGGCATAGGCCCGCCCCGCCGCCTGCGGCGACAGGATGCCCGTGAGCAGCCGCGCCCCGGTCACGAAGCGCAACTGCCGCGCCGCGTCCCGGCTGCGGTCGAGGAAATCCTCGTAGGCCGCCGGTTTGCCGACCAGCCCGCGATACTGCGCCGCGATGTCCTCGGCATCCACTTTCGGCACGACGAAGGCCGGGTCGATGACCGTGTCGAGAACATGGGGACTGAAGGCGACGGTCTCTGCCAGGCGCGGCGCGCTCCCCAGCAGGTCGGCGAAGAGCAGGCGCAGACGGTCGTTCGAGCGCAGGATGGTGAGGAGTTCCACCGCCGCCGGCATGCGCGCGAAGGCGCGGTCGAGGGTATCCAGGGCCACATCGGGGTTCGGCGTGCCGCCGAGCGCCTGCATCAAGGCCGGGACGAGTTCGGTGAGCACCTCGCGGGCACGCGCGGTGCGGACGGCGGGGCGACGACCGAAATGCCAGCCGCGCACCGTCTCGGCCACGCGCTCGGGATCGGAAAAGCCCAGGGTCCGGAGGGTGGCGAGGGTCGCGGGATCGTCGTCCGTCCCGCTGAAGACGAGATTCCCCACCGATGAGGACAGGTCCGGTTCCGCCTCGAACAGCAGCGCGTAATGCGCCTGCACCCGCCGGGCGTGGTGCATGAGTTCCGCCTCGAACGCCTCCGCATCGGCGAAACCGGCAAAGCGCGCGAACGCCTCGACCCCGGCGGCATCCATCGGCAGACGCTGAGTCTGCTCGTCGTTCACCATCTGCAGGCGATGCTCGATGGTGCGCAGGAAATCGTAGGCTTGGCCCAGTTCGTCGCGCGCGGTGCCGTCGATCCAGCCTTCCTCGGTGAGCGCCGCCAGCATCGCGATGGTGCGGCGGCCGCGCAGGTCCGGCCGTCTCCCGCCGAAGACGAGTTGCTGGGTCTGGACGAAGAACTCGATCTCGCGGATGCCGCCGCGCCCGAGCTTGATGTCGTGTCCGGCGACCGCGATCGTATCGTGCCCGCGCACGGCATGGATCTGGCGCTTCATGGCATGGACATCGGCGATGGAGGCGAAGTCGAAATACTTGCGCCAGACGAAGGGCCGCAGGCCGGCCAGGAAGTGTTCGCCCGCATCGATGTCACCGGCGATCGCGCGCGCCTTGATATAGGCGGCACGCTCCCAGTTCTGGCCGAGATTCTCGTAGTAGAGATAGGCGGAGTTTAGCGAGATGGCCGTCGGCGTCGATCCGGGATCGGGGCGCAGGCGATAATCGACGCGGTGAACGTAGCCATCGGCGGTACGCTCCTGCAGCAGCTTGGCGATTCCCTGCGCGAGTTTGGAGAAGAACGGCGTCGGAGCCAGTCCTTCCTTCAACCGCGCGATATCGGGATCGAAGAACACGACGAGGTCGATATCGCTGGAATAGTTGAGCTCGCCGGCCCCGAGCTTGCCGAGGCCAAGGATGACGAGGCCGGATTTGAGCTGCGGGCTCGCGACGTCATGGGGGTGAAACCGCCCGGCCTCGGCTGCCTGCAACAAGAGAGCTTCGGCTGCCGCATGAACGGAGGCATCGGCGAAATCGGAGAGCGCCTCGGTCACCGTCGCCAGGGGCCAGAGCCCGCCGATATCGGCCAGGGCCACGAGAAGAGCATGGTCACCGCGGTTGCGTCGAAGCTCGGCGGCGACGGCATCGAGATCGCGGACCTCTCCGCTCTCACCGCGAGCGGCGGATCGCTGCCGGGCGATGAGGTCGGCCACCACGCGTTCGGGCGGCCTCTCCAGCATCGCGGCAACGCGCCCGGGGTCCCGCACCACACGCTGCCAGAGAAAGGGAGAATGGTCGGCGAGGCCGAGAAGCAAAGCTCGTCCCGCCTCGTCGAGATGGCCGAACGAGGCATCGACCTCTCTGAGCCGTGCCGCCGCACGCTCGGCATCCATCAGCACGGGCGCCCTCGTCAGGCGCTGGGTCAACGGCGCTTCCTCGGTCACGTGCTGTCCTTTCCCGGCTCAGCGGGTTCAGCAAAAGCGGGCACTGGTTCTACGTCAGAAAACGCGCGAGACTTCACAAGCCCAAGCTCGTGGTGGAAATCTGACGGATGGCAACCGCCTTGAGCGTCCGTGCCGTCCTGGGAAGCGGACGTTCGTGGGTTGGGCGTTATGTAACATCGCGGTTCGCACAATCGCATTTATGGTTCGGGAAGGCCGGGAATAGTCTTCCCGCCTCCGACAAGAAATAAGTAGTCAGTTTAATCCCTAACTCGCTGCAAATTTATGTAGTAATTTAGTGACAGTCCAATTAGCAACAGTCTATATTACGACACTAACTAAGGTTACTATAAATATTTATTCAATATTATTATCGCGAACTGAAACCTCTATGGCTAACCATGCGTATCAGCGTCGCCGCAAACCTGTGAGCCGCACGTGCATCTCAGGCTGCGAGTAAGGGAGACGACGCAATGGCTACGATCAATGGCGATAACGGCGATAATTTCCTGACCGGCACCGAAGACGAAGACACCATCAATGGCCTCGGCGGCAACGATACGATCGACTCTGTCGATCGTCCCGCCAATATTTTCGCCGGATCCATCGATCCTGTGCGTGATATCGTTCGCGCCGGTTCTGGCGACGACAACGTCACTGGCGGAAAGCTCGATCGGTTGGTCGGCGGCCAGGGTAATGATTTCCTGTCGGTCAATTTCAATTTCAATGGACCGGTTGTCGGCTCGGCAACCCCAATTACGTTGACGCTCGACGAGAACGGTACGGGCAGGGCGTCCGACGGCACCGTCATTTATGGTTTTGAGTCGGTGAACTTCAACCTGTCCGACACGGGCGATAACGTCGTCGATACCGGCAATGTCCGGGCGCAGCTGACGGGTGGAAACGGAAACGACACGCTCACCACGGGCTCGGCAGACGATGTCGTCTATGGCGGCGGCGGTAACAACGTCATCTCGACGGGCGGCGGCAACGATACGATCGGCGGCGGTTCCGGAATCGACACCGTCTTCGGCGGCGACGGCGACGACACGTTCGGCGTCAACGTCTCCACCGATGGCAGTGACCAGGTGAATCTCGGCGACGGCAACGACACCGTCCGGTTCGATCGCGCCGATGGTGGTGCCGGCAACGTGCGCCTGACCTTCACCTCGGCCGAGGTGGGCAACGGCAATACCAACGATGCCGGCAGCCTGACCAACCAGGATGGCGGGCTTGCAGTTCGCGTACAGGCAGAAGATGCCGACGGTAATCTGACCGGTCCCATCTCTCGCTACGACGATGAGGGCATCACCTTCGTGGCCGGAACGCAGGGCATCACCTTCGACGTTCGCGACCTCGTCTCGGGCACTCAGCGTGGCAATACGTTCGAGGGCGTGGTGCTCGGGACCAACGGTGACGATGCGCTGACGTTCTTCCCGCCCTTCCGCGCCGGGCAGGATTTCTACTACAATGCGGGCCAGGGCGACGACACGATCACCGCCGGAACCGGTAACGACTTCCTCGTCGGCGGTGCCGGCAACGACACCATGATCGGTGGCCTCGGCAACGACAGCTACGTCGTCGATTCCCTCGGCGATACGGTGGTCGAAGGCGCCGACGCAGGCACCGACACCGTTCTGTCCTCCATCAGCTACACCCTGTCCGACACCGTCGAAAACCTCACCCTCACGGGTACCGGCGCCATCGACGGAACCGGCAACGCCCTCGACAACAGCATCACCGGCAATATCGCCGATAACCGGCTGGACGGCGGAGCCGGAAACGATCGTCTCACCGGTGGCGGCGGAAGCGATGTCCTTCAAGGAGGCATCGGCGACGATGTCATGCAGGGTGGTGCGGGCGACGACGTCTACGCCGTGGATGGAGCAGGAGATCAGGTTATCGAGTTGGCAGGCGAGGGCAACGATACCGTTCGCTCGTCCGTGAGCTACACCTTGTCGGACAACGTCGAGAACCTCGTCCTCAGGGAAGACGGCGATCTGAACGGTGCCGGCAATGACCTCGACAATCGCATCACCGGCAACGACGGCGACAATCGTCTGAGCGGCGGCGCAGGAGACGATTCACTCGTGGGTCGCGACGGCGACGACACGTTGCTGGGTGGCACGGGAGCCGACGCTATGATCGGCGGCACTGGGAGCGACACCTACGTCATCGACAACGCTGGCGATCGTGTCATCGAACAACCAGGCGAAGGCTTCGACACCATTCGATCCACCGTCAACCACACGATGGAAGCCAACACCGAAAAGCTCGTGCTCTCCGGTACCGATGATCTGACTGCCAACGGCAATGAGATCCGGAACCAGATCTACGGCAATGACGGCGACAACACGATCTACGGCGACGACGGCCGTGATCTCCTTTTCGGCCGTGATGGTGCCGACACCTTCGTGTTCAAGGCCGTCACCGACAGTGACGTCGCGGTGTCCGGACGCGACATCATCAAGGACTTCGACTTCGCCGAGGGCGATCGCATCGACCTCAGTGGGATCGATGCGAACCTCGGACAGGCCGGAGACCAGGGCTTCCAGTTCATCGGAACGGACGGCTTCTCGGGTCAGGCAGGCGAACTGCGGACGAAGTTCGGTGGTGGCAACACCCTTCTCCAGGGTGACACGAACGGAGATGGAGCGGCTGACTTCGCCGTTCTCCTCCAGGGCCAGCAGACCTTGGATAACGGGTCGTTCGTCGTCTGACGTCCAATCACATATTGAGAGGGGCTGCCTGACGGCAGCCCTTTTTTATGTCCGCAAATTAAGCGAAAGCCTGACAGGTTGGCTTGGTGTCGTGCGGTTAGCCTGCCCAAGGCCGCTCGCGCCTGAAAACTGTGTGCGGTTCTCAAAGGTCAAGAATACGTCTGTGACGGGACGTCCCTACTTCACATCGTGAGAGACCGTCGCGAACCTGCTTCGTATCTCTCACAACGCCTCCGCTGCACCGTCGTGCCGTGAGCGAAAACCGACGGTGACCGGGAGTTTCGTAAGGCACTTTCAGGCAGGCAGGGTCATGACGACGCGGAGTCCCGGTCGGTTGTCTTCCAGCGCGAGCGCGCCCTGATGAAGGCGCACCACCGCATTGATGAGACTGAGCCCGAGCCCGAATCCCGGCAGGGACCGCGCCTCCTCCAGGCGGACGAACCGGCCGAGCACGCGCCCGCGCGCGTCTTCCGGAATGCCCGGACCATTGTCGGAGACGATGACCGCAATGCCCGATCCGCGCTCTTCGGCGGTGACACGCACCGTTCCTCCGGCGCCGCCATATTTCACCGCATTGTCGATGAGGTTGGCGAGGGCCTGGCCCACGAGTTCGCGATTGCCACGGATCATGAGCCCTTCGGGCGCCTCGATGGCCAGTTCCATTCCCCGGTCGGACGCCAGCGCCTCATAGAGTTCGCCCACCTCCTGCGCCACGAGGCCGAGGTCGAACCGGGCCATGATCTCCTGCGCGTTTCCGGCCTCCAGCCGCGCGATCATCAGCAGGGCATTGAAGACCCGGATCAGGCCGTCGCTCTCCTCGATGACGCCCTCCATGGCGGCACGCAATTGCTCGGGCGTATCGGCGCCGTGAAGCGCTTCGTCGGCGCGGTTTCGCAGCCGGGTCAGCGGCGTCTTGAGATCATGGGCGATATTGTCGGAGACTTCGCGCAAGCCGCGCATCAACTCACCGATACGCTCGAGCATCTCGTTGAGATTGCTCGCCAGGCGATCGAGTTCGTCGCCGTTTCCGGCGACCGCCAGCCGCCCGTCGAGGTCGCCGGCCATGATCCGGCGCGTCGTCTCCGTCATGGCGTCGACCCGCCGGAGGACGCGGCTGGCCACGAACCATCCCCCGACGACGCCGAGGATGACGACCAGGGCCACGGAAGAGCCGAAGGTCGTCGCGATGATGGAGCGCAGCCGGTCACGCTCCTCCACGTCGCGTCCGACGACGAGGCGAAACCCTCCGGGAAGAACGAAGACCTGCAGAATGGCGTGGCGGTCGAGCACGTCGGACTGACCGCTGCGGGCATAGGCGGCCTCGGTCTGGCCCGGCTGGGCCAGGGTTCCGTCCGCGAGCGCCCCGACATTGCCGACCACCCGCTCTCCCGCCGCCGTCGTGACCAGATAGAGGGAGGCTCCCGGTTCGCCGGCCCGGCGTTCGACGACGGAGATCAGCCGGCGCAGGCCTCCGGCCTTGTACTGTTCCGACAGGCCGTTGATCTCGGCCTCGATGGTCGACACCATCTGGTCGTCGAGGACCCGGCTCGCATTCCAGGCGACATAGCCCAAAGCCAGGAAGGCGAAGGTCGCGAAGACCACCAGATAGGCGAAGGACAGCTTGAAGGCGGTCGTCCGGAACAGATTCCGGATGCGCGCGGGCAGAGCATCGGCCTCGCTCACGGCGCGTCGGACGCGCGGGAGGTTTCGTCCGGTCGCAGGATGTAGCCGGCACCGCGGATCGTATGGATCAGGGCGGTGTCGAAATCCTTGTCGAGCTTGGCCCGCAGGCGCGAGACATGGACATCGATGACGTTGGTCTGCGGGTCGAAATGGTAGTCCCAGACATGTTCGAGCAACATCGTGCGGGTCACGACCTGCCCGGCATGGCGCATGAGATATTCGAGCAGCCGGAACTCGCGGGGTTGGAGCAGGATCTCATGCCCGCCGCGGGTGACGCGGTGTGACAGCCGGTCGAGATGCAGGTCCCCCACATGATAGGACGTCGCCTCGGCGGTGCCGGGCGAGGATGCACGGCGGCGGGCCAGCACTTCGGCGCGGGCGAGGAGCTCGGAGAAGGCATAGGGTTTCGGCAGATAGTCGTCGCCACCGGCCCGCAGGCCTTTGACCCGGTCGTCGACCTGCCCGAGCGCCGAGAGGATCAGGATCGGCGTCGTGACCTCCTGCTCGCGCAGGGAGCGAATGAGCGACAATCCGTCGAGCTTCGGCAACATGCGGTCGACGATGAGGACATCGTAATCGCCTTCCCGCGCCAGGGCATAGCCATCCAGTCCGTCGACCGCATGGTCCGGCACATGCCCGGCTTCCTTGAAAGCCTTGACGAGATAGGAGACCGCCTCGCGGTCGTCCTCAATGATGAGAAGGCGCATGGGGCCGGACGATACGTGGTCGGGAATGCGCGGGAAAGCCGCTTGAGCTTGGATCGGCACGAAGCCCCCTCCCCTCTTCTGAGACAGGATGGGAGTGTGCCGGGCCTCGACTTACCGCCCTTTGGCCGGATCATGACCATCCGGTAAGAAAAGCGACACCGAAACGCAAAACGCCCGCCTCGGAGGAGGCGGGTGTTTTGGTGTCATCGTTTAAGGGAATGTTTTCTGTACTGTGCAG
>NZ_NKUG01000100.1 GCF_014845095.1 Methylobacterium bullatum
CATGACGAAGACGTTGCCGATGACCGTCGTCTCGCTGACCCCGCTCGCCCGGTCGGTCCAGGTCACCGATGTCAGGGTGTCGTCGCCCACGAGTGCGGTGATCTCGGTCTGCGTATGCAGGGTGACGCGCGGCGACGACGCGATTCGCTGCACGAGGTAGTCGGACATCGTCGCGGCGAGGCCGTCGGCCCGCACGAGGAGGTGCACATGCGCCACCGTGCGGGACAGGAACATCGCGGCCTGGCCGGCCGAGTTGCCGCCGCCGACCACGATCACCGCCTCGCCGGCACAGAGCTGCGCTTCCATGGCGGTGGCGGCGTAATGGATGCCCTGCCCCTCGAAATGCGCGTAGCGCGGCAGATCCAGGCGGCGATAGCGGGCGCCGGTGGCGGCGATGACGGCGCGTGCCGGGACGGCGGTGCCGTCCTCGAGGATCACCCGGAAGGGCGACCCGCCGCAATCGAGCCCCGTCGCCATGCGGGAGATCGCGAGCCGCGCCCCGAACTTCTGGGCCTGGACCTGCGCGCGGCCGGCGAGGGCCTGACCGGAGATCCCTGTCGGAAAGCCGAGATAGTTCTCGATCTTCGAGGAGGTGCCGGCCTGGCCGCCGGGCGCGAGCCCTTCGATGACGATGGTGTCGAGCCCCTCGGAGGCGGCATAGACCGCAGCCGCCAGGCCCGCCGGTCCGGCGCCGATCACCGCCACGTCGTAGACGCGGCCGGGATCGATCGCCTCCGTCAGCCCGAGGGCGTCCGCCAGCGCCGCGTTGGTGGGATTGCGCATCACCGCCGCGCCCGGCGCGATCACCACCGGCAGGTCGGCTTCGGTCAGGCCGAACCCTTCGAGGGCGTTGCGGGACGCCGGGTCGCTCGCGGTGTCGAGGATGCGGTGCGGGTAGGCGTTCCGGACGAGGAAGCGCTCCAGGCGCAGGGTCTCCCGCTGATGGCCGGGTCCGATCAGGACGACGCCGCCCCGCCCGTGGCGGATCAGGCCGACCCGGCGCAGGATGAAGGCCCGCATGATGATCTCGCCGATATCCGGTTCGGCGGTGACCAGGCGGCGAAAGGCGGCGCGGTCGATCCGCACCACCCGCGTCTCCACCACGGTGCGGCCGGAGACCAGGATCTCCCGGTCGTTGAAGAGGTCGAGCTCGCCCGTGAACTGACCTTCGGTGTGGACGACGAAGACCCTGGCGGCCCCCTCGTGGTCGGTCTCGAACATCTCGATCCGGCCGGCGAGGACGAGGAAGAAATCCACCCGCCGCTGGCCCCTGGCGAAGATGAGCGTACCCGCCGGCAGGGTCTGCTCCATGCCGTAGCCGGCGACCCGGCTCTCCATCTCCGCGCCGAGGCGGGGGAAGGTCTGCGCCGTCCGGTCGTCGCCGTCGGATTCCGCCGGGAGGAGGGTGTCGGTCATCTCGGATCACTCCGTCTCGTCGAAGGCGAACCTGCCACCCCTGCCCCGGATGGCGTCCCGTCCCGCCGCCGCCACCGTAGCTGCAGGGACGGCACGCTCCCTGGCTTGTCCGATCACGCGATGTTTTGCACGGTCCGGCGCCAATTCCCGGCTGCCGCTCGATCGGCCGGGGTGACGCGCTCAAGAAGAGGGATGGTCCTCCGGCGAATCAGGTTTCGCAGAAGTGGCCCCCGGTTCTGCGACAAGAACCTGCGACACACCAGAGAGCGAAGCGTTGGCTCGCTAACGCGTCGCTCTGCTTGACGCGGATCGTTCAAATCATGGAACGTCCGTGCAAGACGAGCGGCCCGGCCCATGATGACTCGATGCCGGCCGGATCGGCGGTGCAGCCCGGTCCCTTCGTCGTCCACGCGAACGCCGCGCCCCCTCGCCAATAAACGACAGTATAGTTCACAAGGCATGCGGTCACGCTTCATGGTCCGCTCGAACGGCCGAGGCATTCATCCGCCGTCCAGGCCGCCGGAAATGGGGAGATGGCGATGCGTCAGGCCGTTCATGCACAGGGTCCGGCGATCGTGCGCCAGACGGTCCGGTCGCTGGAGGGCGTCGGCTCCCGGTTCTCCGTCACGCTACCGTGTGCCGACCGGCCGGACGACGGGGCGCCTCGGTGCCGTGTCGAGGCCAGGGAGGGGCGATGGACGCGCCTGCCGTAGCGGCCCCCTCGCCTCCCCGTTCCGGGATCGGCCCGGACACCCGCCGGACGGGCCGGCTCCTGGGAGTCCTCGCCCTCGGCCTCGCCCTGGCGATCTTCCTCGTCGATGCGTTCACGCCCCTCGAAGGCGCGGTGGCCGTGCTTTACGTGGTCGTCGTGCTCGTCTCCGCGCGGGCGTTCCGGCGGAACGGGGTGATCCTGACGGCGTCCGGCTGCCTGCTTCTGACGGCGGTGGCCTATTTCCTGTCGCACCGCTTCTTCGACAGCGACTCGGCGCTGCTGCGCGCCCTGGTCAGCCTGGCGGCCATCGCGATCAGCGCGCTCCTGGTGCTGCGCAATCAGGCGGCGGCCCGCATCCTCGCGGAGCAGGCCGAACTGCTCGAACTCACCCACGATCCCATCTTCGTGCGCACGCCCACCGATACGGTGACGTTCTGGAACCGCGCCGCGGAAGACCTCTACGGCTGGCGCCGGGACGAGGTCCGGGGGCGCAACGTGCACGTCCTCCTGCGCACGGCCTTCCCCGGTGGCGAGGCGGCGATCCGAGATGCGCTGATGCGGAACGGGCGGTGGGAGGGCGAACTCGCCCAGACGGTGCGGTCCGGCGCCAGGGTGGTCGTCGAGAGCCGCTGGTCGCTCCAGCGCGATGCCGGCGGCCAGCCGCTCGCGGTCCTCGAGACGAACACCGACATCACCGAGCGCAAGCGCGCCCATGCGGCCCTGGCCGAGAGCGAGCGGCGCTACCGCACCATCTTCGATACGGCCCGCGTGGCGATCCTGCAGCAGGATTGGCGCGAGGTGAAGGCTGTCCTCGACGCGGTCCCGCCCGATGCGGCCACGCCTCTTCGCGCCCATCTCCACGCCCATCCGGAGGTCGTCCGCGATCTCCGCCGCAGCGTCACCATCGTCGACGCCAATGCCGAATTGCGGCGGCTGATCGGCGCCGATGCGGGCGCTGCGGCGCCGCGATCCCTCGACGCGCTCCTGTTCGAGGACGAGCCGACTTTCATCGAGGCGCTGCTGGCGCTGGCGCGGGGCGAGACCTTCTTCGAGGGCGAGACCACGATCCGCGCGCTGTCCGGCGATCCGGTGCCGATCCTCTTCGGCATCACGTTCCCGTCCCATGCGGAGGGGTTCGAGGGCGTGCTGGTCTTCGCCGTGGACATCACCGAGCGCAAGCAGGCGCAGGAGGCGCTGCTCGCGGTCCAGGCCGAGCTGGCCCATACCGCGCGGGTGACGACGCTCGGCGAACTCACCGCCTCCATCGCCCATGAGGTGAACCAGCCCCTGGCGGCCATCGTCACCAATGGCGAGGCGGCCTTGCGCTGGCTGAGGCGGAGCCCGCCGGACCTCGGCGAGGTCTCGGCCGCGGTGACCCGGGTGGTGGCGAGCGGCACCCGGGCCGGCGAGATCGTGTCCCGCATCCGGACCTTCCTCGCCAAGACGCCGCCCCCGCGCGACTGGCTCGACCTGCGTGAGATGATCGGGGAATCGGTCCTTCTCGTGGAGCGCGAGATGGTCCGCGGCGGTGTGCGCCTGATCCGCGACGTCGCCTCCGACGTGACCCTGGTCCACGGGGACCGGGTGCAGTTGCAGCAGGTGCTCATCAACCTGATGGTGAATGCGATCCAGGCCATGGCCACGGTCACCGAACGGCCCCGCCTCCTCACGATCCGTGTCGCGCCGGACGGGGCGGAGCATGTCCGCGTCACCGTCGCCGATAGCGGCGGGGGGATCGCGGCGGAGGCCGTCGAGCGGGTCTTCCAGCCGTTCTTCACCACCAAGGCGGACGGGATGGGCATGGGACTGGCGATCTGCCGCTCGATCGTCGAGGCGCATGGCGGGCGCCTCTGGATCACCGGTCACGACGATCCGGGCGCCGCCTTCCACTTCACCATACCGACCACGGCCGAGAGGGAACCATGATCCGAGGCAACGCGGCGGGGCCGGCACGCGCGTCGGCCGCGAGGCAGACCGTCTTCGTCGTGGATGACGACCCCGATATCCGGGAGGCCCTGTCCGGCCTGCTCCGCTCCATCGATCTCGCCTGCGCCGCCTTCGCGTCGGTGGCGGAGTTCCTGGCCGCGCCGCGCCCCCTGGGCGCCGGTTGCCTCGTGGTCGATGTCCGCCTGCCGGGCGTGAGCGGCCTCGAGTTCCAGGGGCAGCTCAGCGCGCTGGGGATCGACCTGCCGATGATCCTGATGACGGGGCACGGCGATATTCCGATGACCGTGAAGGCGATGAAGGCCGGGGCGGTGGACTTCCTCGCCAAGCCGTTCCGCGAGCAGGACCTCCTCGACGCCATCGGCACCGCCCTGGCGCGCGACGCGGTCCAGCGCAGCGCGCATGCGGCCCTCGACGATCTCAAGGCCGATTACGAGACCCTCACGGCGCGGGAGCGCGAGGTGATGGCGCAGGTCACCGCCGGCCTGATGAACAAGCAGGTGGCCGGCAATCTCGGGCTCAGCGAGATCACGGTGAAGATCCACCGGGGCCACGTCATGCGCAAGATGAAGGCGCGCTCCCTGGCCGATCTGGTTCGCAGCGCCGAAGCCCTCGGCGTCTCGCATGCCGGCGGCGCGCCGACGCGGTGACCGATCCGCCGGCCTTTAGCGAAAGGTGGAGGCCGGCAAACCTCCGTATGATTCCAACCCACGGTGCGAGGGACCATATCTCGGCTCGGGCCAACGTTTACCGGCCCAAGACTTCCCAGTCCAAGACTCGCCGGTCACAGGGACCGGAAGGCGAACCCGTAGGTCAATGGAATGCCAGCTCTGCCTGTGATCGCGATCGTCGACGACGACGAGGACGTGCGCGTGGCGACCGGAAGCCTCGTGCGCTCCCTCGGCTACACCGCCCGTATCTACGCCTCGGCGCGTGATTTCCTCGAGAGCTGTCCGGTGGACGCGCCCGACTGCGTCATCACCGACGTGCAGATGCCCGGCATGACCGGCGTGGAGATGCACCGGGGCCTGCTCGCCCTGGGGTCGCGGGTGCCGGTGATCTTCGTGACGGCGTTCCCCACCGAGGCCCTGCGCAACACCGTCCTGGCGGCGGGCGCCAGCGACTTCCTGGGCAAGCCGTGCGACGGCGCGACGATCATCCGCTCCCTGGAGCACGCCCTGATGGGCGGGTCGGCGAGGGATGCGACGGCGTGATCGGCGTCAAGCAGTGAGCGGGCGGCGACCGGCGCGCCTGTGCGTCGGCCGTCGCGAAAACCCGGCTCAGCCCTTCACGAAGGCGAGGAGGTCGGGGTTGATGACGTCGTGGTGGGTGGTGAGCATCCCGTGCGGGAATCCCGGATAGGTCTTGAGCGTGCCATTGGCCAAGAGCTTGACCGATTTCAGCGCCGCATCCGCGATCGGGACGATCTGATCGTCCTCGCCATGCAGGACCAGGGTCGGCACCGTGATGGCTTTCAGATCGTCGGTCTGGTCGGTCTCGGAGAACGCCGCGATGCCGTCGTAATGGGCCTTCGCGCTGCCCATCATGCCCTGGCGCCACCAATTCCGGATCACGCCCTGCTGCACGGTCGCGCCGTCGCGGTTGAAGCCGTAGAAGGGGCCGCTCGCCACGTCGAGGAAGAACTGCGCGCGGTTGGCGGCGGTGGCCGCGCGGAACCCGTCGAACACCGCGATCGGCAGACCCTCGGGATTGGCCTCCGTCTTGAGCATCAGCGGCGGCACCGCCGAGACCAGCACGGCCTTGGCCACGCGGCCGGCCGGCTCTCCGTGCTTGGCCACGTAGCGGGCGACCTCGCCGCCGCCGGTGGAATGGCCGATATGCACGGCGTCGCGCAGATCCAGCGACTCGCTCACCGCGAAGGCGTCGGCGGCGTAGTGATCCATGTCGTGGCCGGTATCGACCTGGGCCGAGCGGCCATGGCCGCGCCGGTCATGCGCCACGACCCGGTAGCCGTGATGCAGGAAGAACAGCATCTGCGCGTCCCAATCGTCCGACGAGAGCGGCCAGCCGTGGTGGAACACGATGGGCTGGGCGCTCTTGGGCCCCCAATCCTTGAAGAAGATCTCGACGCCGTCCTGGGTGGTGACGAAGGGCATGGGAGGATGTCCGGTTCGGGAGGGGGCTGGTCCGAGCTATGGAAGCAAGGCGCCGAGCCGGCTTGACGATTCGCGTCACCGCTTGGACGAATGCGCCATTGCCGATGCCCTCGGCCGGACGGCCCTATTCGGCGAGCAGGCTTTCCAGGAAGAACACCCGCCGCGCCGTCTCATCGAGATTGCAGCTCGATGCGGCGATCAGGTCCATGGTCCCGCCTCCCCCGAAGATCATCGTCAGCTTGCAGGAGGCGGTCCTGTAGGCCAGCCAACCCCGCTGGGAATCGCGCAGCGCCGTCTTCTCCTCGTCCGTCGATTTGCGCATGAGCGCCTGATAGGCGGCGTTCAGCTTCTTGTCCTGCAGCGACAGTTCGGCGGACGCACAATCCAGCATCTCGGCCGTGACGCCACCGGACTTGTCCATGCATTTATCGTAGTCCGGTGAATAGGTCTGCGTATTCATGCCGGCGGCGTAGGACGGCTCGACGACGATGCTGCCGAGCAGGCTGACCATCACGGCGACGGGAAAGGCTAGTGTGCGAGTCATTGTGATCTTCGGTTCTCCAGACAAGAACAGCCATGATCTGACCGGTATGAAGCCGGCTCTCAGGTGGCCGTGGAAGCCGGACGTCATGGCGCCCGGTTCTGCAATGATCCCGCCCCGCTCCGCAAGGCGCTGCCGGTCGTCCCCCCGTCAGCGCATCAGCCAGGACACCAGCCAGATGCCGCCTGCAAGGACGGCCCCGAAGATCAGTGTCCGGACGAGGATGTAGACCAGCAGGATTCGTCGCGGGAAATGCGCGCGCGTGGCGGCATTCAGCATCTGCCGCACGCGTGCGACAGAGAGGATCGCGCCGAGGGCGACGATCGCCCCGATGAGAAGCTGCGTCATCGCCTCACAGCACCGCTCGGCAGGTCATCGACGGCGGTGTTGCGGCAGCGCTCGCTCGGACCGGCGGATTCCGAGGCGGGACACATCACAGCTGAGGCATGGCAGCGGGACGGGGCCGGGGCGCGGGCGCCATTTCTC
>NZ_NKUG01000101.1 GCF_014845095.1 Methylobacterium bullatum
CGTTGGCGCCGAGGCGAGGATCCCGACCCCGCGAAACGATTACGACGCCACCCTCGGCGCGATCGTGGCGCTGGTCCGGCGCCTGGAGCGGGACGCCGGAGGCGTCGGCAGCGTCGGTATCGGCATGCCGGGGGCCATCACCCCCGGTAGCGGCCTCGTGAAGAACGCCAACTCGGTCTGGCTGAACGGCAGGACTTTCGTCATCGATATCGAGGCACGGCTCGGCCGACCGGTCCGGGCGGAGAACGATGCCAATTGCCTTGCGGTCTCCGAGGCGGTGGATGGCGCGGGTGCCGGGGCACGGGTCGTCTGGGCGATCATCCTCGGGACCGGCGTCGGCTCCGGCATCGCCATCGACGGGGTGGCCCTATCGGGTGCCAACCGCATTGCCGGTGAATGGGGCCATAACCCGCTTCCCGCGCCGCGCGACGACGAACGGCCCGGCCCGTCCTGCTATTGCGGGCGGCACGGCTGTATCGAGACCTGGCTTTCTGGCCCCGGCCTCGCCGCCGATCATGCCTGCCGTGTCGGTGCTCCGGCAGCGACCGGTGAGGCGGTGATCGCCGCTGCGCGCGCCGGTGATGCCATCGCATCCGAGAGCATCACCCGCTATCGGGAGCGTCTCGCCCGCAGCATCGCCGGCGTCATCAACATCCTCGACCCCGACATGGTGGTCCTCGGCGGAGGCTTGTCGACGGTGCCGGAACTGACCGCCGATCTCGACGCGCTTCTTCTTCCGCACGTCTTCTCGGATGAGTGCAGAACACCGATCCGGGTGAGCCACCACGGCGACGCATCCGGCGTGCGGGGTGCAGCCTGGTTATGGGGCATCCCCGCCTGAGCCTCTCCCCATCGCGCCCCGCAGCCGGTATGGACGGGGACAATCACACAACGACGTGAGCGTATTCCCATGACGAGTCTGGCTTCCCTCGATCCCGCCGCCCGCGACGCGCTTCACGCGAAGACCCGCGAGGCCTACGAGGCTTTCAAAAGTCGCGGCCTCAAGCTCGACATGACCCGTGGCAAGCCGGCGCCGGAGCAGCTCGACCTGTCCAGCGCGATGATGTCGTTGCCCGGCAACGGCGATCATTTCGCCGAGGCGGGTGACGATGCGCGCAATTATGGCGGCCTCCAGGGGCTGCCCGAGGCGCGCGCTCTGTTCGCGCCGATGGTGCAGGCGCCGCCGGCCCAGATCGTCATCGGCGACAATTCGAGCCTCGCGCTCATGCACGATTGTATCGCCTGGGCCCTGCTGAAGGGCGTGCCCGGCTCGGTGAAGCCCTGGTCGAAGGAGGAGGAGCCGGTCTTCCTCTGTCCCGTTCCCGGCTACGACCGCCACTTCGCCATCTGCGAGGCCCTGGGCATCCGCATGCTGCCCGTCCCCATGACCGGCCAGGGGCCGGACATGGACGTCGTCGAGAAACTGGCCGCCGATCCGGCCGTGAAGGGCATGTGGTGCGTGCCGAAATACGCCAATCCGAGCGGCGAGACCTATTCCGACGAGACTGTCCGGCGCCTCGCTTCCATGGAGACCGGCGCCCCCGACTTCCGCCTGTTCTGGGACAACGCCTACACCGTCCACCACCTCACCGCGACGCGCCACCCCCTCGCCGACATCCTCGCCCTCTGCGAAGAGGCTGGCCATCCCGACCGGCCCTTCATCTTCGCCTCGACCTCCAAGGTGACCCTGGCGGGAGCGGGCATCGCCATGTTCGCTTCCTCCCCGGAGAACGTACGCTGGTTCCTCGGCCGCTCTTTCTTCCGCACCATCGGGCCGGACAAGCTCAACCAGCTGCGCCACGTCCGCTTCCTGAAGGACATGGCCGGCATCGAGGCGCATATGGAGAAGCAGCGCGCGCTCATCGCGCCGAAATTCCAGGCTGTCCTCGATGCTCTGGAGGCCCGCCTCGGCGGAACCGGCGCGGCGACCTGGACGACGCCCGAAGGTGGCTACTTCATCACCGTCGATACGGTGGACGGTGCGGCGCAGCGGACCGTGGCTTTGGCCAAGGAGGCCGGCATCGCCCTGACGCCCGCCGGCGCGACCTCTCCTTACGGACGCGACCCGCATGACCGCACCCTGCGTCTTGCGCCGACCTTCCCTTCGCTCTCGGACGTGAAGGCGGCGGCGGAGGGAATCGCCCTCTGCATCCTCCTCGCCGGACTCGAGACCGAGAAGGCGGCCTGACGCAAGCCGCCACTCATGGCGCATCCCTCCGCCCCGCCCGGGCGGGGGGAGCTGCCCGGAAAGCATATCGACGAATCCGCCGAAGGGGGGCTTCACCGTTGCCGCCCCATCCCGCTCATTCGTCGCAGATACGACAGGCCGCGATCCTCCACCATATATTGGCGGACGGTCTGAACGTTCGTGGGATCGGGTGGTGAAGGGGGCTCTCCCGGCCTGCGACAGGGCGGGAGACGTCACCGCCCCGAGGCGGCGGTGACAAGGAAGCCGAGCCCTATGGCCTCAGCGGAAGCCGCCGACCCTGCGGTCGCGCTTGCGCTCGGCGGCGGGCTGATACGCGATCTCGGCGTGGTGGGTGCAATAGGGCAGGCCGGTGATCGAGCGGTCGCCGCAATAGTGGAACTCCGGCGATGTCGGATCGCCCAGCGGCCAGCGGCACATGGACTCGCGCAGATCCATGATGGTCACGCGCTTGGACACGGCGAGCGGCATACTCTGGGCGGCGACCACCGCATTCGTCTCGGGAAACAGCAGGCTCGGCGCGGCGACGGGATCGGCCGCAGCCGTCATCTCCACGACGTTGTCGGCCTCGGCTTCGCGGATTGCCGGCTTCTTGCGGCCGTTGCCGGGCGAATCCGCCGCTTTCACGCGGCCCGACAGACCCAGCCGGTGGACCTTGCCGATGACGGCGTTGCGGGTGACGCCACCGAGCTGCGCGGCGATCTGGCTCGCGCTCAGTCCCTCGTCCCAGAGGCGCCGCAGTACCTCGACACGCTCGTCCGTCCAGCCAGCACCGGTATCCGTCATCGCCCCCTCCGACATCCGCTCGATTCCCCCGACCGACACGGGACGATCCCTGCGACACCTCGCATGGCCACTCCGTCCGTTGCCATACGGATGGTGGTCGCGCAGGGCACCCTTACGACGACGACCGGAACCGTACAGGACGCCTCGACACGGATGCAAGAGCACCCGGAAGGAGGGGGGGACTTTCCACCGGCAAACCGTCGGGGGCGTCCCGCGCGCAATGCGAAAGAGCCGGCCGGGACGCGGCTCCGCCGTGACGGCGAAGGCGTAATCCCTCGTCCACCCCCGGCCGCGCCGCCCGCTGGCCAAGCTTCCCCTTGACCTGCGGCGGGATCGGGCGAGAAGCGCGTATTTCAGCACGAGCCGAGTAGCGAGAGGCAGGTCATGGCCGCGACCGATCCGACCGAGGGACGCCGCTCCGGCGAGGTGCCGCCGCGCCTCGAGACGCGCGGGCTCAGCGTCGAGTTCGGCCGCAAACACGCCCTCGACGACGTGTCCCTCGCAGTCCGGGCTGGAGAAATCATCGCGCTTCTCGGTGATTCCGGTTGCGGCAAGAGCACTCTGTTGCGAGCGGTGGCGGGCCTCGAACAGCCGAGCGGCGGGCTGGTCCTGCTCGATGGTCAAGCGATGAGCGCCCGGGTGCCGCCGGAGGAGCGCGGCGTCGGCCTGATGTTCCAGGATTACGCCCTGTTCCCCCATCTCACCGTCCTGCAGAACGTCCGCTTCGGTCTTCACCGGCTGCGCGCCGATGAAGCCGATGCCGTCGCGAAGGCGCGGCTGGAGCAGGTCGGCCTCGCCGACCGGGCCGCGAGCTATCCCGGCTCGCTCTCGGGCGGGGAGAGCCAGCGCGTGGCACTCGCCCGTGCCCTGGCGCCGGGGCCGCGCGTGCTGCTTCTCGACGAGCCATTTTCGAATCTCGACCGGCGCAACCGCGACAGGGTGCGGGCCGATACGCTCTCGGTCCTGCGCGTCACCGGCGCCACCGCGCTCCTGGTGACACACGATCCGGAGGAGGCCTTGCTAGTGAGCGACCGCATCGTCCTGATGCGGGGCGGGCGCATCGTCCAGATCGGCACCGGCGCGGATCTCTATCGCCGCCCCGTCTCGTGGTTCGCCGCGAATTTCTTCGGCGATCTCATCGCTTTCCCCACGCGCTGCATCGACGGCGCTGCGGTGACGCCTTTCGGCGCGTTTCCGGCGCCGGGGATCGAGGACGGTGCGCCGGTCACCGCCTGCGTCAGGCCCGAGGCGATCGGGCTGGGGCACGCAGAATCCGGTCATCCGGCGCGGGTGATCCGGCGGCGTTTCCTCGGGCCCGTCGTGGAGTTGACCCTGGCGGCGGATGGATTTCCCGAACCGTTCCGACTCACGGTCTCCCAAGAGACATCGGCGGGGGAGGGCGATCGTGTGGGCCTGACCGTTGCGAAGGGAGCGGGGCTGGTTTTTGCCGCCGGACTGGATTAACCGAGCCTTGCTGTTCGTGCCCGGTAATATCCAGAAGTATAGTTTTTAACGATGATAAACTGAGGACATAAGTCTTGCTTTTCTCTCGAAGATGCGGCCCAGAACCGGTCATTGAGAGAAGAGGGATGGACGTCATGGTCGGTTGGGTCTCGAAATGTCTGATCGGCGGTGCGACCGCCTTCGCCTGGATCGCCGGAGCGACCGCCGCCGAGGTCAATATCTACACCACCCGTGAGCCTGGCCTGATCAAGCCCCTGCTCGATGCCTACACCGCCAAGAGCGGCGTCACCGTCAACACCGTCTTCGTCGAGAAGGGCCTTGCCGAGCGTGTGGCCTCAGAGGGCGAGCGGTCCAAGGCCGACGTGCTGATGACCGTCGATATCGGCAATCTCATCGAGCTCGTGGATCGCGGCCTCGCCCAGCCGGTCCGCACGGAGACCCTGGAAGCCGCCGTTCCGGCGCCCCTGCGCGATGCCGGCGGCCTCTGGTACGCCCTCTCCATGCGCGCCCGCGTCGCCTATGCCGACAAGGACCTCGCGGAGAAGGCCCTGACCTACGAGGATCTCGCCGACCCGAAATGGAAGGGCAAGCTCTGCCTGCGCTCGGGCCAGCACCCCTACAACACCGCGCTCATCGCCCATTACATCGTCAAGCACGGGCCGGATAAGGCGAAGGAATGGCTGACCGGCGTGAAGGCCAACCTCGCGCGCAAGCCGGCCGGTGGTGACCGTGACGTAGCCCGCGACATCCTGGCCGGAACCTGCGCGGTGGGTCTCGGCAACTCCTACTATGTTGGGCTGATGCGCTCGGGCAAGGGTGGCCCGGACCAGCAGAAATGGGGCGACGGGATCAAGGTCGTGCTGCCGGTCTTCACCAGCGGCGGCACTCATGTGAACGTCTCCGGTGCGGTTGTCGCCAAGAGCGCGCCGAACCGCGACGAGGCGGTCAAGCTTCTCGAATACCTCGTCTCCGACGAAGGCCAGGGCCTCTATGCGAAGGCCAATTTCGAGTATCCGGTGAAGGCGGGTGCGCCGATCGACCCCCAGCTCACGGCGCTCGGCCCATTGACCATCGATACCGTGCCGCTCGCCGAGATCGCCCGTAACCGCAAGGCGGCGAGCCTGCTGGTGGATACGGTGGGCTTCGACAACTGAAGCCCCGGCCGATGTCGGCCGCCGTCGAACTGGCCCGATCGCAGCCCGAGATCGCCTCCGAGGCCGCTCCGAGGGCGGCGCCGCGCTTGCGCATCGCCCCCATGGCCTGGGCGGCGGGAGCCCTCGCGCTCGCCGCCCTGATCCTCAGCCCGGTGGCGTCCCTGGCGCTCACCGCGGCGGGAGGGTCGAGCGACGTCTGGCCGCATCTCCTGGCGCATGTCCTGCCTCAGGCAACGATCACCACGGCACTGCTCCTGGGCGGCGTCGGCCTCCTCGTCGTCATGCTCGGGGTCGGCTCGGCCTGGCTCGTCTCGGCCTATGAGTTCCGAGGCCGCCGCTTCCTGGAAATCGGGTTGCTGCTGCCCCTGGCGGTGCCGACCTACATCGTCGCCTTCGCCTATCTCGACCTGCTCCATCCCATCGGCCCGGTCCAGAGCACCCTGCGCGAGCTTCTCGGCGTGGCACGGCCGAAGGATCTGCTGCTGCCGGAGGTCCGGTCCCTGCCGGGCTGCATCCTGCTCCTCGGCTTCGTGCTCTACCCTTACGTCTATCTGCCGACGCGGGCGCTTTTCGTGATGCAGGCGGGCACTCTCATCGAGGCGGCGCGCATCCTCGGGCGTTCGCCGACGGCGGTCTTCGTCCACGTCGCCCTGCCGTTGGCGCGCCCCGCCATCGCCCTCGGCACCAGTCTCGCCCTGATGGAGACGCTCAACGATATCGGCGCCGCCGAATTCCTGGGCGTGCGGACACTGACGGTGCAGGTCTACGCCACCTGGATCAACCGGTCCGACCTGCCCGGCGCGGCGCAGATCGCCCTGGTCATGCTGGCGATGGTGCTCCTGCTGCTGGCGGCCGAGCGCTGGGGCCGGCGCGGGCGCGGCTATGCCGGCACGGCCCAGCGCCAGCGCGGCATGGCCCGCCATCGCCTGTCCGGTGCTTCCGCCGCGGCCGCCTTGTGCCTCGGCCTCTTTCCCATCGCCATCGGCTTCCTGATCCCGGCGGCCTATCTCGTCCATTCCGCCATCGCCCGCGTCACCCGGCTCGGATTTCCCCGAGGCGTCATCGCCGAGGCGGGAAACACTCTGCTCTATGCCGGCCTCGCTACTCTGCTCGCGGCAGCCTGCGGGTTCCTCGTCGCCGCCGGCCCCCGCCTCGTCGCGCGGCGCTTCGGGCAGGGGCTGATCCGAATCGCCGCCCTCGGCTACGCGCTCCCCGGGGCGATCCTGGCGATCGGGCTGCTCGGCCCGCTGGCGCTCGCCGATGCCTCCCTGTCCCGCATCATGACGGCGCTGTTCGGCGTCGCTCCGGCGCTCATCGGCGTCGGTGCGGGTGGCGCTCTCGTCATCGCCTATCTCGTGCGCTTCCTCGCGGTCGGTGTCGGCGCCTGCGAAGCAGGCCTGGCGAAGGTGCCGAGCTCTCTCGGGGAAGCCGGGCGCATGCTCGGCCGGGGCCCCGTCGGCACGCTGATGCGCGTGCACCTGCCGATGACATGGCCGGCCGTGCTCAGCGGCGCGCTCCTCGTCTTCGTCGACTGCGTCAAGGAACTGCCGGCGACCTTGCTCCTGCGCCCGCTCAACGTGGAGACCCTGGCGACACACCTCTACGGGGAGGCGGTGCGGGGCACCTACGAGGACGGCGCGGTCGCCGCCCTGCTCATCGTGGTCGTCGGCCTGATCCCGGTGGCGTTGCTCATGCGCCTGGGCTCGGCGGACAACGCCCCGAGGGGCGGATAACGTCCCGGACCGCATCCCGTCGGAGGGGGGCGAGGACCGTCTCCGGTGGCAACCTGCCGACCGCCCTCTGATGCCGGCTTAGCGAGAAGGCGACAGAGGCCCTTGACGGGCGCGTGGGCCTCGCCCTAGAAGGCCCTCGGTCCGGGTGCGTAGCTCAGCGGGAGAGCATTCGCTTCACACGCGAAGGGTCACAGGTTCGATCCCTGTCGCGCCCACCATTCCCTCAAGCCGCAGCGATAGCCGGCACGAGGGCATCCACCGCCCCCACCAACTCATCGAAATGCTGGATCACCCGCGTGGGGCCGAGTTGCTCCACCGGCAGGTCGGTATAGCCGAACGGCACCGCGATGACCGGAATCCCCGCCGCCTTGGCCGCGTCGATATCCGCGCGTGAATCTCCCACCATGACGGCGCGCGAGACGTCGCCCTTGGCCTGCTCGACGGTCAAAGTGATATGGGCCGGGTTCGGCTTGTAGACCGGGAAGGTGTCGCGGCCGCAGATGGCGGCGAAGCGTCCGGCGACGCCGAACTCCTGCAGAAGCTGCTTGGCGTGGGCCTCGACCTTGTTGGTGCAGACCGCCAGCAGGAAGCCACGTGCGCTCAGCGTATCGAGCGCCGCCTCGACACCGGGGAACAGGTAGGAATGCTCGCTGAGATGCCGGCCGTAATGGTCGAGGAAATCGACGAAGAGCGTCTGCAGGCGGGCGTCGTCGATGGGTTCGCCTGCGGCCTCGAAGCCGCGCTGGATCAGTGCTTTCGCCCCGGCGCCGATCATGTCGCGGGCCCGGTCGAGGGGGAGAGTCGGCAGTCCCTCGCGGGCGAGGATCGCGTTGAGGGTCCCGACGAGATCGCCCGCGGTCTCGGCGAGGGTTCCGTCGAGGTCGAACACGACGATGGGCGGCAGGCTTGGCATGGGGACTCTCAAGGTTGGTGGAGTGGCGACGGGTGATCTCGGGTTGGATGACGGTGTGACGGTGTGACGGTGGGCGGGCGCACGGACGCCGCGGGCCGAGAAAAATCCGATGCACACGCAAAGGCTTAACGTACAGGTCGGGCTGCTTTCCGTGCCACGATGCTGTAGAATCCGGCCATGATGCGATCAAGGCCGCCGCGAGCGGGTCACGGTTGCGCCGCAAGGCCGCTGTAGGGAGGCGGCCGCGAGATTTCCCTGCAAGATTCATCTGTCTGCATCAGGACATGAAGGCGACCATGCGTTCGACACTGCCGACCGACCGTGCGTTCATATCCGCCGTTCCAGCCGCCTCCACCCATTCGTGGCGAGCCATGGGATGCCGGGCAGGGATTGCGCTGGCCCTTCTCGCCTCTACGGCCGCGGGTGCCCGCGCCGCCTCCTTCGAATTCGTCCCCGCGCCGCAGATCGACCTCAACCGGGTCTACCGCGTCGACAAGGTCACGGGCGAGGTCACGTCCTGCCAGTACGGGCTGCGCGAAGGCGCTGTAGGCAGTGTCGGCCTCACCGTCTGCTACGGCTCCGGCGAGGGCGCCAGCGCCCAGGCCCCGTCCGAATACGGCCTCGTCGCCTCCCGCCACACCCGCGAGGCCGGGGTGTTCCGCGTGAACTACCGCACCGGCGAGATGAGCATCTGCTACGTCCAGCTTCAGAAGGAGGCGGTGGTGTGTACGGCCCAGGCGAACCCGGCCGCCAGCGGTCCCGAGGAAGCCGTGGCCACGGGACAGGCGCCCGGCCGCGCCGGGCCGAGTGCCACGCCGCCCCAGAACCCCCGCCCCTGACGGCGATCGGCGCGCATGTTCGGCGACAGCCGCGTTGGACGGCGTTGCCAGCCGTGCTAGGGCCACCGGACTTTCAGCGGCCCAGCCCGTAGCCCGAGAGCCCGCCCATGC
>NZ_NKUG01000102.1 GCF_014845095.1 Methylobacterium bullatum
CATGCCAAACCAACGCTGAAAGCAACGTTCGGTGCCGTTCTGTTAGGCGCTCTAAAGTAATCCCGCCGCCGGTGCTTATTCCGAGGGCAGTGAAGGGTTTCTCAATCGCGATGGTGTAACGGGAAGACATGAGGGGGCGTCCCGCGTCGGACCGATCCCGCCATCCGGTGGCTTTCGGCCTCGGATTTCGACTGTCCGGGGACCGACGACGATGCGCCTGCGACTGAGGTTGGATGGACGCGCCCCCCGCCGCTGGCATCTCCGCCTTCTGGAACGGCTCGCAGCACTTACCGGGCTCGAAGTGGAAGTCGACCGCTCGCCGGGGCCGGGGGGGCTGCCGGACAATGCCGCGCTGCTGTTCCGCCTCGAAGCTCTGCTGAACCGGCTGTCCCTCGGCGGTCTGTCCGCCCCCGTCCCGGGAAGCGCATTCGCTGCTTATCCCGAGCCCACGGCGGGCGCGTCCTGCATCCTCGATCTTTGCGGCGATGCGGAGGGCGGCCCGGACCTTCCGGTCTGGCGCCTCGGCTTCGACGGCGTGGCGGGAGAGGGCGCGCTTCTCGCGGCGCTTCTCGCCGGCCGCTCCCCCGTGGCGGCCCTTTCCACGGATGGCAGGATCATCGCCTCCGGGCGCTTCGGCGCCGAGGATCGCGGCACCATGCTCACCGCGTTCGAGGACGGGCTGATCCGCAGTATCACGCTCATCGTCGGCGCGCTTTCGGGCGCCCGGCCGCTTCTCCGGGACGGCGTCCCGGTGGCGCCGGAGGCGCCCGCCCTGACCGTGAAGACGATCGGCACCCGCGCCGCGAAGATGGCGGCGCGGCTCGTCGTCCGCCGCCTCTATTACCTTTGCTATCGCGCCCCCCATTGGCGCGTCGGCTGGCGTCGGTTGGCCGGCCCGGATCTCGTGGACCTGCGTGCGCATCCTTCGTCCGGCTGGCACGACCTGGCGGATGACGGCCTGCGATTCTACGCCGATCCGTTCGGGATCGAGCACGAGGGCCGTACCATCCTCTTCGTCGAGGATTTCCCGCACGCGACGGGCAAGGCGCTGATCTCGGCTGTGGCCTTCGATGGGAACGGACCCATCGGAACGCCGGTCCCCGTGCTGGAGGAGCCGTATCACCTGTCCTATCCGTTCGTGTTCGAGCGCGACGGGTCGTTCTGGATGATCCCGGAGAGCTGCGCCAACGGCACGGTCGACCTCTACCGGGCCACGGCCTTTCCGGGCGGCTGGGTCAAGGAAGCGACGCTGCTCAGCGGCATCACCGCCAGCGATCCGACCCTGCTGGAGCGGGACGGCCGCTGGTGGATGTTCGCGACGGTGCGCGATCAGGCCGCCGATGTCGGCGGAGGGACGGTGCTCGGCTCCTACCACGACAGCCTGCATCTCTGGTCGGCGCCGGACTTCCGAGGTCCCTGGACGCCGCACGCCCGCAATCCGGTCCTCATCGACATCGCCTCGGCGCGGCCGGCGGGACGCATCGTCGAACGGGACGGCGCCCTGATCCGCCCGGTCCAGGATTGCCGCCTGGGTTATGGCGAGGCCCTGGCGCTGGCGCGGATCGACCGCCTCGACGACGAGGGTTACGCGCAGACCGTGGAGACGATCCTGCGCTCGGGCCCGCTCTTTCCCGGCACCCGTCTCCACACCCTCAACCGGACTTCGACCTTCGAGTTCATCGACGGCTCGGCCCGCTCCCCCCGTTGGCGCAGGGGGCGATAGCCCGGCTCAGACGGTCTTGGTGCGCCCGATCGCCGGTCCGCGCGGCTTGGCGAAGGCCGTGCGCAGCAGGTGGAGGGCGTGCAGGCCGTAGCGGCCCACGCGGTTGCGCAGGCGCCGCAGGGTCCATACCGCACCGCTGCCGACCGTGATCTGGCGGGCATAGAGGCTCGCCTGAAGGCATTGCCGGTCGGAGGTCTGCTTGATCGGGTCGGCGTAGAATTCGGCGATCTTGTCCTTGCCCATTCCCTGGGTGGCGAACCAGCGCGGCAGATGCTCGGAGCAGAGCCGGTCGACATCGGTCAGCACCTTTCCGATCCCGGTCCCGGGGATCGGACAGGGGGTCAGGAAGGCGTCGCCGAGGAGCACGACCCCGTCGCGTTCCGCATCGGCCGCCTGGACGACGTCGATGGGGCGCATCTCCACGGGGCCCGTGACCGTGAGGTCCGGGCAGAGGCGGGCGAGGCCGGGCATGGCCTGCCGCATCAGCGCCTCGGGCGATTTGCGGAACTCCTTCACCCAGGGATCGGAGAGTGCGCGGTAGACGAAGAGATTGGCCCGCATCGTCGCGCCGATGGGAAAGAGCGTGACATAGGCCACCGCATTGTCCGCGCTCTCGCCGTAATAGGTGAGGGATTCGAAGCCGAAGGACGAGGGCGGGGCCGCCATGTCGAAGCCGAAGCACAGGGAGTGCTTCTCGCTGATCATGGTCCTGCCGATACCGACCTTGCGCCGGAGCACGTCGCCGAGGCCGGTGGCCAGGAGAACCAGCCGCGCGGTGCGCACGCTGCCATCGGCGAGGGTGACCGTCTGCCGTTCCGGGCCGGTCTCGATCTCCGCCACGCGCCCGATCACCAGGGGCGAGGAGGCGGGCAGGGCGCCGCGCAGGTCGTTGATGAGGGGCGTGTAATGGACGCCGTATTCGCGCACGGCATGCCGCGAGACCAGATGGCCGAAGCGCGTGACGCAGACCTCGTCCACCGGCGTCGTCACGGCCCGCGCCAGTTCGCCGAAGCCGAGCTTCTCGAACAGGTCCATCTGCGGCACGCCGAGCTTTTCCGCCCGGAAGTCGGGGGGATAGACCGCGTGAGTGTCGATGATCGCCGTGTCGTAACCGGCCCTGGTGAGCGCAATGGTCGCGGTAGTCCCGGCGAGGCCTGCTCCGATGACGATGACGTCGTGGTGGATCTCAGACATCCAGAACCTCCCGCCCGAGCCCGAATGGGCCGCCTCTCCTCCGCCCCGTGCGTCTGCCGTGCCATTTTGGCACCCATTCGCGGCGCAGGCGGGTCGGGACAACCCCTCGCAGCAGGGCATATGCCGCCCGCTCCGTCCCGATCAAGGTGCGCCGTCAGCCTAAAGAATCCGTGCGGTTAACACTGCAGTTTCGAGCCGGGCCGGCAAGTTACGTCGGCGAGTTACCTCGGCGAGTTACCTCGGCAAGTCGAGCCGCGCGCGAAGACCATGGAAGCTTCCGCGGTCGAGACGAAGCGTGCCGCCATAGAGTTCGGCCAGTTCCGTGGTGATCGACAGGCCGAACCCGTGGCCGGGCACGGTCTCGTCCAGGCGTTTGCCGCGCCCGAGAACCCCGGCGGCTGCGTCCGCGTCGAGGCCCGGCCCGTCATCCTCGACCGTGATGGTGACGCCCCGTTGGTTGAGCGCGGCAGCGATCCGGACCCGCGCCCGGCACCAGCGGCAGGCATTGTCGATGAGGTTGCCGAGCATCTCGTCGACGTCCTGGCCGTCGCAGGCCACCGCGATGCCGTCCGCCACCTCCACCGAAAAGGCGATGCCCTTCTCGGCATAGAGCCGCGCGAAGGTGGAGCGGAGATCGGCCACGGGCGCCTCCAGCGCCGTCCTCTCGCGGGTGGCCCCGCCCAGGGCCGCCGAGCGGGCGCGGCGCAGATGATGGCGGATCTGCCCGTCCATGCCCGAAACCAGAGTCGTGAGCCGGCCGTCGGGATCGCGCTCCCCGTCCCGCAGCGCCATGGTCAGGGTCGCGAGCGGCGTCTTCAATCCGTGGGCGAGGTTGGCCACATGGGTGCGTGCCCGTTCGAGATTCGCCGCGTTTTCGCCGAGCAGCGCGTTCACCTCGCGGACCAGGGGGCGGATCTCCGCCGGCTGCGTCTCCGGCACCTGTGCGCGCTTGCCCGCGCGAATCTCGGCGAGGTCCCGGCGCAGGCGTTCCAGCGGTCGGAGGCCCAGGCGCACCTGCACGACGAGGCCGGCGAGAAGGCAGAGGCCGAGCACGGCCAGGATCAGCGCCAGGGTGAGGCTCGCCTCGCGGACGGGGCCGCGCAGGGCCGCCACGGGCGCGGAAGCGACGATCGTCGCCGGGCCGATCCCCGCCGCATCCGGCAGGGCGAGGATGCGCAGGATCACCGGGTTGCCCCAGGGGTCGACGGCGTCGCCTGGGCGGGGACGGTCGCGGTGGCGGCCCCCGCCATCCGGCCGGTCGTCTTCCGGAACGGTGAGGTCGCGGCCTTCCAGGGAGCCGGAGCGGAGGAGCGCGTCGCCCTGCCGGACCTGCCAGGACCAGCCCGACCGGTCGCGGTCGAAGGGCGGGCCGTCGAGGTTGCGCCCGAGGGCGAGGCGGCCGTCGCGGCCCCGTTCCAGGCTGGAGGCGATGGCGACGATCTGGCTGTCGAGGCGGCTGTCGAGCTGGCCGCGCACGAAGCGGTGCAGGATGAAGCCGATGGCGACCCCCGCCACCACGAGGGCCACGGTGACGAGGACGAGGGCGGCGAGGATCAGCCGCCGCTGCAGGGAGCCGCGATGCGCATGAGGCGCCCCGTGGGGAGCCGGTCCGTGGGGAGGTCGCGGCCGGGTCATGCCGCCTCCCCCGGCACCAGTTGGTAGCCGTGGCCGCGCACGCCCTCGATCCGGGCCGGCGCGATCTTGCGGCGCAGGCGCGTGATGATGACCTCCACGGAGTTCGAATCGACCTCCGCGTCGCCGTCATAGACCCGCTCGATCAGCTGGCCACGGGGCACCACCCCGTCCTTGCGCAGGATCAGGCAGGAGAGCACCCGCCATTCGAGCCCGGTCAATTTCAGGGGTAGGCCATCCCGCTCGAACGTGCCGAGGCCGGCATCGTAGGTGAGAGGCCCGCAGACGATCCGGTTGGCCCCGTGCGCCGAGGCGCGGCGCACCAGGGCCCGCAGGCGGATGACGAGTTCCTCCACCCGGAACGGCTTCACGAGATAATCGTCCGCCCCCGCCTTGAAGCCCGCGACCTTGTCGCTCCAGCCGTCCCGCGCGGTGAGGATCAGCACAGGCACGGTCCGCCCGGCGGCCCGCCAGGCCTGAAGCACCGAGACGCCGTCGCGCTTGGGCAGGCCGAGATCGAGCACCACGGCGTCGTAGGTCTCCGTTTCGCCGAGATGCTGGCCGTCCTCGCCGTTGACCGCGTGGTCGAGGGCGAAGTTCTCGGCGCGCAGGGCCTTGGCGATCTCGGCGGCGAGGGCCGCATCGTCCTCCACCAGAAGGAGCTTCATCGGAATCCGTATCCTTGGGGATGCAGGGGCAGCCCCGGCGCCTACGCGCCGCGCTTTAACCGGGGCTGAACCGCGCGGTTCAGATCGGGTTGGAGGGGCGAGCCTAGAACGGCGTCAACCCGAGAGGGGATCCGCTTTTCCAGGACATCGACACCATGACGACCGAGAAGACCATCGACGGAACCGCCACCGAGATGCCGAGCCCCGCCGCCGCCCCGCGCCGCTCGCGCCGCGGCTGGATCGTCGGCGCCATCGCCGCTCCCCTCGCTTTCGGGGCCGTCGGCCTTTCCCTGGCGCAGAATACCGGCGTGACCCTCACCCCCGTCGCGCCGGTCACCGTCGCACAGCTCGCTCCTTCCGCCGCCATCGCGGCCAAGGGCGAGGTCGCGGAAATCTTCGGCAACAAGTTCATCCTGCAGGACGGCTCCGGCCGTGCCCTGGTCGAGACCGGCAAGCAGGGTGAAGGCGGCACGCTCGTTACCAAGGGTGAGGCAGTCACGGTGCAGGGCCGCTTCGAGAACGGCTTCCTCCACGCTACCCTCCTCACCCTGGCCGATGGCAAGACGGTGGTGCTCGGTCCGGCGCGCGGTCCGAAGCCCGGTGGCCTCGACTGGGCGAAGGACAAGGTCGGCCTCGGCCCCGAGATCGATGCACCCGCGCTCACCGCGAAGGTCGAGGCGGCCGGCTATTCCGACATCCGCGTCACCGGGCGCGGTCCGCGCCATCTCGACATGGCGGCCAAGGGCCAGGACGGGCGCGAGCGCCTGCTCCATGTCGGGTTCGACGGCGACATTCGCGAGAAGCGCAGCTTCTGACGATGACATTTCCCTCCCTCGGACCTCCGGGGGAGGGCTTGAGGCCTTCTCCATCATCGGGATCGACGACAATGCCAAAGACCGCGACCGCCACTGGAATCGTCTGGGCCGTCTTCGGCCATCGCCTCGCGCTGGAGGGGAACGGCACGAGGAGTCTCGCCGATCTCGGTCCCAAAGCGGTGTCGGAAGGGATGCCGAGGGTCGGCGACACCGTCACCGTCGAGGGCGAGGTCACGCCCTGCGAAATCAAGGTGTCCCGCCTCGTCCTCGCCGACGGCGCGGTGCGCATCATCGCGTGGCCGGAAAAGGGGCACGGCAAGGGCGATCCGGACACGGCGCTGCGCCTCGTCCGCGATGCCGGTTACCGCGTCGAAGGACCGCCGGTTCGCAAGCCGAGGCATTTCGAGATTCGCGGCATCCGGGACGGAGAGACCTTCGACGTCCATGTCCATGACGACCACGGAATCCGGAAAGAAAAGCGTATCGCGGTCTAGAAGCCGAGTATTCCACATACCGAATACACTGCTGATCTTGTCTGCCGTGCCGGGGCTTCGACGCTCACGCAGAATTCAATCCCCGCCGAGGAACCTTCATTTCGGGCTGGGGTTTGCCGCTCCGATCGACCCGAGGCCTTGGCTCCCGAGCCAGTGACACGTGCCGATCGGTCCCCTTCATGACCTGCTTCGAAAGATCGATCGGATGACGAGCGTGCCCGCCGCCGACCAGGATCGGGGTCGCGCCCCGTCGCAGCGGACGCTGCGCGGGCTCGATGCCCTCAACTTCTTCCTCGCCGACGTCCGGGACGGGCTCGGCCCCTATCTCGCCATCTACCTCATCGCCGTGCGCGGTCCCGACCAGGGCTGGAATGAGGCGACGACCGGAATGATCATGACGATCGCCGGCATTGCCGGGCTGATCGCGCAGACGCCGGCCGGGGCGCTGATCGACCGGACCAACCACAAGCGCGCCATCGTCATCGCCGGGGCGCTGGCTGTCACGGCGAGCTGCCTGCTCCTTCCCTTCGTCACGAATTTCTATCTGGTGGCCGCGACCCAGTCCGTCGCCGGCATCGCCGGGGCGGTGTTCCCGCCGGCGCTCGCCGCGATCACCCTCGGCGTGGTGGGGCCGAAGATGTTCTCCAAGCGCATCGGCCGCAACGAGGGCTTCAACCATGCGGGCAACGCGGTCTCGGCGGCCATTGCCGGATCGACGGCCTATTTCTTCGGGCCCATCGTGGTGTTCTGGCTGATGGCCGTGCTGGCGGTGCTGAGCGTCGGGGCCATGCTGATGGTGCCGGCCAAGGACATCGACGACGACCTCGCCCGCGGCCTCGACGAGACGGCGGGGGAGGGCGGCGAACAGGCATCCGGGATCAAGGCCCTGCTGCAGAACCGCACCCTGATGCTGTTCGCCCTGCTGGCCGCGATCTTCCACCTCTCCAATGCCGCAATGCTGACCTCGGTGGGCCAGTTGCTGACCAAGCTTTCGGGTAAGGAGAGCGCGACCTCGCTCATCTCGGTCTGCATCGTGGCCGCCCAGTTCGTCATGGTGCCGGTGGCGGTCTTCGTCGGCGCCAAGGCCGACGCGATCGGGCGCAAGCCGATCTTCCTCGTGGCCTTCGGCGTGCTCGCCATCCGGGGCGTGCTCTACACCTTCTCGGACAACCCGTTCTACCTCGTCGCCGTGCAACTCCTCGACGGGATCGGTGCCGGCATCTACGGCGCGCTCTTCCCCATCGTCGTCGCCGACCTCACCCGAGGCACCGGACGGTTCAACGTCTCGCAGGGGGCCGTCGCGACGACGCAGGGGCTCGGCGCCTCGTTCTCGGCGACGCTGGCCGGTCTCATCATCGTGTCGGCGGGCTATTCGACAGCGTTCCTGGTCCTGGCGGCAATCGCGGCGGCGGGGTTCGTCCTCTACCTCGTCGCCATGCCGGAGACCTACGGGTTCGAGCCACCGACCTCGGCCTCGAAGCCCCCGGGCTCGGGCGGGTCGGAGGCGATGGCGGTCTCCCCCGCCTGACGGCGAGTCCGGCAGGACCGAAGCCGTCCAAACCCTCCGAGTTTTCAGACGACGCGCCCCCCTTTTTTCATCACCCCGCCGGCTCGAGCCGTGGCCGGGCGCGTCACATGACGGGCCGTGAAGCGAGACATGCCATGACCCATCCCGCCATGACCCATCCCGCCATGACCCATCCCGCGAGCGCACGGGACGATATCCTCGCCTTCGCCCATATCGGCGATCTGCACCTCACCGAGGGGCATCTCGAGAACGCCCGCGATTTCCTCGCCATCGTCGCACAACTCGGCGCGGTCGAGGGGCTCGATTTCGCGTACCTGCCCGGCGACAACGCCGAGAACGGGCTGCCCGAGCAATATGCCCTCGTCCGCCAGGGCCTCCTGGGATTCTCGCTCCCCGTCCATGTCATCACGGGAGATCACGACATGGAGGGCGGCAGCCTCGATGCCTTCCATGCCGGCCTCGGCGCACGGCCACTTCCCTACGCCACCGACATCTCCGGCATTCGCTGCCTCTTCCTCGACATGTGCGGGCCGGGAACCGGCGGTCCGGATTTCCGCCTGGGCGACGCACAGCTCGCTTGGCTCGAAGGCGAAATCCAGCTGGCCGAGCGCGACGGTCTCGACTGCGCACTGTTCATGCACAGCTACCCCGCAGACCTGAAAGGCGAGGGCGAGGCCGTCCGCGTCGGCCATCTCGTCTCGCAGTCGCGCGTGCGCCTCGTGGAAATGGGCCACACCCATTACAACGAGCTCGCCAATGACGGTCGCACCATCTTCGCGGCCACGCGCTCCACCGGGCAGGTCGAGGAAGGGCCGGTCGGCTATGCCATCGCGGCGATCGATGGCGGCGTCGTCAGCTGGCGCTTCAAGGAACTGGCCGAGCCCTGGCCCTTCGTCCTCGTCACCGCCCCCGCCGACCGGCGCCTCGCCCATGACGACGCGCACCGGGTGCGCGACACGGTGGAGGTGCGCGCGCTCGTCCTCGGTGCCTCCGCCGTCACCGCTTGCGAGGTCAGCGTCGATGGCGGGCCGTGGCAGGCGATGACCCGCGCCGACGGCGACCGGCGTTACCGTGCGTCGATCCCCTGGGACGCGGCGGGGCGCCGCCTCACCGTGCGGGCCTCGGACGCGGCCGGGGGCACGGGGCAGGACGTCGTGGAGCCCGCCACCGACCGGTCCCGCTTGCCGGTCTCGAAGGGGATCGGCAGCGACGCGGATTCCATCGGCGCCTGGCCCGAGAAGGGCCTCCTCGGTACCCAGCTCGGACCCAATCGGAACGGCCGACACTGGTAGTCGTCACGCCGCTCCCTCGACCCTGACAGGATTTCGCCCGCCCATGTTCGCACTCCCCGTGACGCCGCATCTGGCGACCTGGATCATCGCCGGACTGGCGACAATCGGGGTCATCACCCGGCCCTTCGCCTGGCCGGAGGCTGTCTGGGCCGTGCTCGGAGCCGGGGCGCTGCTGGTGCTGGGCCTGATCTCGCCGGAAGCGGCCTGGGACGGCGTGCGCAAGGGGACGGATGTCTACCTGTTCCTCGTCGGCATGATGCTGCTCGCAGAGATCGCCAGGAAGGAGGGCCTGTTCGATTGGCTCGCCGGCATCGCCGTGCGCCAGGCCAGGGGGTCGGCGACGCGCCTGTTCCTGCTGGTCTACCTCGTCGGCACCGTGGTCACGGTGTTCCTCTCCAACGATGCCTGCGCCGTCGTGCTGACCCCGGCGGTCTATGCCGCGGCCAAGGCGGCGGAGGCCGAGCCGCTGCCCTACCTCTTCATCTGCGCCTTCATCGCCAATGCGGCGAGCTTCGTGCTGCCGATCTCGAACCCGGCCAACCTCGTCGTCTATGCCGCGCACATGCCGCCGCTCAGCGAATGGCTGGCGCGGTTCGCGCTGCCCTCGATCCTGGCCATCGTCGCCACCTACATCGTCCTGCGCCTGACCCAGAACTCCGTCCTGCGGCAGCAATTGCTCGCCCGGGACGTCGAGGCGACGCCCCTCTCGGGCACCGGCAAGGTCGCCGGTCTCGGCATCGTCGCCACCGCCGGGGCCCTCATCGCCGCCTCGGCCTACGATCTCGAACTCGGCCTGCCGACCTTCGTCGCCGGCCTCGCCACCACGCTCCTCGTCCTCGCGATCAAGCGGGGCGGAGCGGTGGAGGTCGTCAAGGACGTGTCCTGGGGCGTGCTGCCCCTGGTGGCCGGGCTGTTCGTGCTGGTCGAGGCCCTGGAGAAGACCGGTGTCCTGACCCTGCTCGCCGATCACCTCAAGCGGGCGGCACAAGCCTCGCCCGATGCCGCGGCCTGGGGCGGCGGAACCCTGGTGGCGGTGCTCTCCAACCTCGTCAACAACCTGCCGGCCGGCCTGATCGCGGGGGCGGCCGTGCAGCAGGCAGACGTCTCCGAGAAGGTCGCCGGGGCGATCCTCATCGGCATCGATCTCGGCCCCAACCTGTCGGTCACCGGATCGCTCGCCACCATCCTGTGGCTCACCGCCATCCGCCGCGAAGGGGAGGATGTCGGCTTCTGGCGCTTCCTCAAGCTCGGCCTGCTGGTGATGCCGCCGGCCCTCATCCTCGCCCTGGCCGGCCTGCTCCTCCTGCCCTGATCCCCCTCCGTTCCGAGGTCGACCCGACATGAACGCGGCCCTGCTCTATCCCTTCATCCTGGTCGCCGGCGCGCTTCAGGCGGCCGGCAATTCCATGAACGCGCGCCTGCGCGTGGCCCTGGTCAATCCGTGGCTCGCGGCCTCCGTCTCGTTTTCGCTCATCGTCTTCGTCTTCGTCACGCTGTTCGTGGTGATGCCGACGCCGCTGCCCAGCCTGGAACAGCTCGGCGGCATGCCGTGGTGGGCACCGTTGGGCGGGCTTGCCGGAGCGGTGGCGGTGTTCGGCGGCCTCGCCTTCGTCGACAAGGTCGGAGCCGGGCCGTTCAACGGGCTGCTCATCACCGCCAACATCCTGACATCGCTGGCCATCGATCATTTCGGCTGGCTCGGCATGCAGGCGAATCCGCAAGGGCTGCTGCACCTCCTCGGCGGCGGCCTGATGGTGGGCGGCATCGTCCTCATCGCCCGGTTCTGAGGCCTCCCGTCCGCACCGATGGAGATCCCACGCTCATGATCGGCCCCCTGTTCTATCCCTTCATCCTCGTCGCCGGCGCCCTTCAGGCCATCGGCGTCACCATGAACGCGGCGCTTCGCGGCGCGCTCGTCAATCCGTGGCTCGCGGCGGCGGTCTCGTTCCTGCCCATCGTCTTCGTCTTCGTCGCGATGCTGGCGATCCGTCCGGTCCCGCTCCCGACCCGCGACGACCTCGCGGGAATGCCGTGGTGGGCGCCGCTCGGCGGCATCGCCGGGGCGGTGGCGGTGTTCGGCGGCCTCCTCTTCGTCGACAAGGTGGGGGCCGGCGCCTTCAACGGGCTGCTCATCACCGCCAACCTGCTGACGTCGCTGGCCATCGACCATTTCGGCTGGCTCGGGATGCCGAAGCACCGCGCCGGCAAGGCACGGATCGCGGGCGCCGGGCTCATGGTGGCTGGAATCGTCCTCATCGCGGCGTTTTGACGGGGACATCCACCGGGATTTACCTGCGCGACCCCCGCGAGTCCTTGCCAGGGTTCGCTTTTTGGTGCCCGGACGTGCTATGTCCCGGCGATCCCGCCTGAAGCCGGTCCCGTGCGAAGGGTGTGTGGATCACCCTTCCTCGCTGCCGATCGCGGAATTTCACGTCCGCCGGCACTCGTCTCGATCGTCGACATGATGCGCCGCGCGAGCGGGCACGAGCGGTTCATCCGCCGCTGCCGCCTCCGCCCCGGCGAATGATGCGGTCGTTGCGCGGGCGGCGGGGCGAGGGGAGCCAGGAAGGACGACGATGAGCGACGAAACCGACGCCAGGACCCGGTCCGAAGAGCGCGCCGAGCGCGCGGAGCGGATGGCCAAGGAAGGCGCGCAGGCCATGGCGGAGCATCTGCAATCGGTGAAGGAGATCGACGAGCGCACCGTGAAGCTGCGCGCCCTTCGCCTCGCCAAGGAAGCCGCCGAGGCCGCGGAGAAGGCTGCCGCTCCCGCGCCGGCCCCCAAACGCAAGCGCTCCGCGAGCTGAGCCAGACAGCCTTACCAGGAAACCGACCCATGGCATTCGATCGGACCCGTCGCGCCAGCGACCCCCGCCAGGCGGCGGAAGCCGCCTTCAAGGCCGCCACCACCAAGGCGCCCGACACTCCCAAACCCGTCGAGCGCGCCCCCGCCGCGCCGCTCAGCCCGCCCGGTGCCCGCGAGATGGTGTCCCTGCGCCTCGACCGCGCCGTGCTGGAGCATTTCCAGAAGGACGGCCCAGGCTGGCAGGACCGGATCAACGCGGCGCTGAAGGGCATCGCCGGACTGTAGAGACCGGCCCGGTTCCGACAGCTCGCGGCTGCCGGAAAGTGCTTCTCTCCCGCGCCTATTCCCCCACGCCGAACAGCTTCTCCAGGAAATTCCGGTCGTCCTGGCTCGGCCCGCGGGCGCGCTGGTTGGCGGCGACGCGAGGCGGCGGGGCGGCGGATTGCGGCTCGCCGAGGAGGGCGCCGATGAGGCCTCCCGGTGCGGTGCCGGTGGTGGCGGGAACCTCCGCCGGGGCGCGGTTGCGCCAATGGTTGGCGCCCGGCAGCATCGTCGGAGTCTGGCCCTTGAGGGCCACGGTCATGTAGGTCTTCCAGATCTCGCCGGGCAGGTTGCCGCCGGAGACCTTCTTGGTGGATTCGCCGTCGTCGTTGCCGAGCCAGACGCCGGTGACGAGGGTCGACGAGTAGCCGATGAACCAGGCATCGCGGAAATCCTGGCTCGTGCCGGTCTTGCCGGCGAGGTCCCATCCCGGAACCTCGGCCTTCTTCGCGGTGCCCGAGACGAAGGTCTCGTGCATCATCGCGTTCATCATCGAGACGGTCTCGGCATTCATCACCCGGCCGAGATTGGTGTCCTTGCGCTGGTAGAGCGCCTTGCCCGTCGTGCTCTTCACGTTGGCGATGACGTAGGGGTTCACGCCCGTGCCGCCATTGGCGAAGGCGGCGTAGGCGCCCACCATTTCCAGCGGGGTCACTTCCGAGGTGCCGAGCGCCAGTGAGCCGTTGGCCTGCAGCGGCGAGGAGATGCCCAGGCGCTGGGCCGCCTGCACCACCGCCTTCGGGCCGACTTCCTGGCCGAGGCGCACGGCCACGGTGTTGAGCGACAGCGCCAGCGCCTCGCGCAAGGGGACCGGCCCGCGATAGTCGCGCGAATAGTTCTCCGGGTTCCAGCCCTTGATGCTGATCGGCGCGTCGTCGCGCACGGTGTCCGGGGTCAGGCCCCGCTCCACGGCGGCGAGATAGACGAAGGGCTTGAACGAGGAGCCCGGCTGGCGCTTGGCGGTGGTGGCCCGGTTGAACTGGCTCTGGGAATAATCGCGCCCGCCGATGAGCGCCCGGATCGCGCCGTCCGGCCTCATCGAGACCACGGCCCCCTGGGCGACGTTGTAGCGCGAGCCCTTCTGGTTCAGCTCGTCCACCAGTGCCTTCTCGGCCGCGCCCTGAAGGCGGGTGTCGACGGTGGTGGTGACGACGATGTCGGTGTCGAATTTCGGCAGGAAGTCGTCGAGGACGTCCATGACGAGATCGGCCACGTAATTGGCCGAGCCGCCGCCACGGCTGCTCGCCGGCCGTGCCGGTGTCGCCAGCGCCAGCTTCACCTCGGCGGGCTTGGCGAAACCGAGTTCCTCCATGGCCGCGAGCACCTGGGCCGCCCGCGCCTGGGCGGCGGGCAGGTTGCGGTTGGGCGCGAGACGCGAGGGCGCCTGGACGAGGCCGCCGAGCATGGCGGCTTCCGCCAGCGTCACCGCCTTGGCGGGCTTGCCGAAATAGCGCTGGGCGGCGGCCTCGATGCCATAGGCGCCGGCGCCGAAATAGACCCGGTTCAGGTAGAGTTCGAGGATCTCGTCCTTGGTGTAGCGGTGCTCCAGCCACAGGGCGAGGATCGCCTCCTGGATTTTTCGCGATGCGGAGCGCTCGGGCGTGAGAAACAGGTTCTTGGCGAGCTGCTGCGTCAGGGTCGATCCGCCCTGCGAGACGCCGCGGCGGGTGACGTTCTGGGCCACGGCGCGGGCGATGCCCACCGGGTCGACGCCGAAATGGCTGTAGAACCGCCGGTCCTCGATCGCCACGAAGGCGCGCGGCAGATAGGGCGGCAACTCGCCGATGCTCACCACCCGTCCGCCGGTCTCGCCGCGATTGGCCAGGAGCGAACCGTCGCTGGCGAGGATGGCGATGTTGGGCGGGCGCTTCGGAACGGCGAGCTGGTCGATCGGCGGCAGTTGCGAGGCGTGGTAGGCCACCAGCCCCGCGATGGCGATGACGCCCCACAGGCCGAGTACGAGGGTGCCATAGAAGAGACCGCCCAGGAACGAGCGCCGGCGCGGCTTCCGGGCCGGTGTCTTGGCCCGCGCCGAGGGGCGCCGGGGGCCTTCGCCCTGGCCGTTGCTGCTCGTCGCGCGTCTGCCCACACCGCCTCCGGCGCGATCGTCGCCGCTGAGCCGTAGGTCGAGGTCGCCGCGCCCACCGATGCGCCCTTCGGGCACGTCGAAGTTCGGCTCCTCCCGCCCGCGTCCCTTGCGTCCGTTCGCCATGCGTTTCGTCTGAACCTGTGAGCGCCTCGTGATCCGAGAGGCTCAGGTACCGCACGGTAAATACGGCGGGTTTAAGGGTTCCTAACCCGGATCGTTTTCGGGTTTTGAGATCATAGCGGAATGTTAACCGCTCGGCCGTGGCGGCTTGAATCGTGATTGCCGCTCTTTGAACCTCACCCGCAGTCTCCACGACCAAGACCGGAAAATGCGTTTCCGGAAACGATCGGTTTCCATCGTTTCTATTTCATTCCGCTCGAATGGGCCGGATAACGATGCCGGTGCGGACATGCCGGCTTTCTTCAAGACCTGGTGCCCCATGCGAGCGTATTTCCCGGCCCGATCGTGAGGGCCGATGGAGACGGTCGTGTGGATCCAGGCCGAGCTTGCCCTGTGAGCCGCGATACATTTGAGTCGGACCGAGCAGAAGGGAAACGGGCGATGAGCTGGCACAGTGCGGACGACCCGGCTCCGGGCGATCCTTTCTCCTGCGACGCGATCAAGACCCTGATCGTTCCCCGCTCGCGGGATCTCGGCTCGTTCTCCGTCCGGCGGGCCCTGCCGTCGACGCAGTGCCGGATGGTCGGTCCCTTCATCTTCTTCGACCAGATGGGGCCGTCCGAGTTCCTGCTCGGCCAGGGCATGGACGTGCGGCCGCATCCGCATATCGGCCTCTCCACCGTCTCATACCTGTTCGACGGCGAGATCATGCACCGGGACAGCCTGGGCACCGAACTGCCGATCCGTCCGGGCGAGCTCAACTGGATGACGGCCGGTCGCGGCATCACCCATTCGGAGCGGACCGGCGCCGGGCTGCGCCGGACCGGCTCGAAGCTGTTCGGCATTCAGGCCTGGGTCGCGCTCAGCGGCAAGGACGAGGAGACCGCCCCCGCCTTCGAACATTACGACGCGGATGCGCTGCCGATCCTTTCCGGCGAGGGCAAGATCGTCCGGCTGATCGCCGGCGAGGCCTTCGGCGCCAGATCGCCGGTGCGGACGTCGAGCCCGATGGTCTATGCCGACGTGATGCTCGAGGCCGGCGCCGTGCTGCCCTTCGACCCGACCTATGACGAGCGCGCGATCTACACCGTCTCCGGCGCCATCGACATTGCCGGCGACGGGTTCGGCCCCGGCCAGCTCCTCGTTTTCAATCCCGGCGACCGCATCAGCGTGCGGGCCACCGAGGCCGCGCGCTTCATGGTCCTGGGCGGCGAGCCCATGGACGGGCCGCGCCATCTCTGGTGGAACTTCGTCTCCTCGCGGCCGGAGCGGATCGAGCAGGCCAAGGAGGACTGGCGCCAGGCCCGGTTCGACACCGTGCCCGGCGAATCCGAGTTCATCCCCTTACCCGAATCGCCTCCGCCCGTGCGCTACCCCTGATGCGTGAAAACCGGGCGGGGCCGATGGGGCCTCGCCCGCGAATCCCCTCCGAGAGGACATGTCGACATCATGGCTGTTGAAGCATCCGGTGCCGCGAGTGAACTCGTCCAGGTCGTGGCGCTGCTCGCCGCCGGCGTCGTCGCGGTGCCTGTGTTCAAGCGGATCGGCCTCGGCTCCGTCCTCGGCTACCTCGTGGCGGGGCTCGCCATCGGCCCGTTCGGCCTCGGCCTGTTCTCGGATGCCCAAGCCATCCTGCATGTGGCGGAACTCGGCGTGGTGATGTTCCTGTTCATCATCGGGCTGGAGATGGAGCCGTCGCGGCTCTGGGGCATGCGGCGCGAGATCTTCGGCCTCGGCCTCGCCCAGGTCGGCGTCTGCATCGCCGCGCTCATGCTCGTCGGCATCGCCATGGGGTTCTCGCCTGCCATCGCGTTCGTGGCCGGCACCGGCTTCGTCCTCACCTCCACCGCCATCGTCATGCAGCTTCTCGAAGAGCGCGGGTCGCTCTCGACGCCGAAGGGCCAGCGCATCGTGGCGATCCTCCTGCTGGAGGACCTCGCCATCGTGCCGCTCCTCGCCATCGTCGCGCTGCTGGCCCCCGGCGGGCAGGCGACCGGCACGATGGACCGCGTCTATGGCATCGGCGTCGCCCTCGGGTCGGTGGCCGCCCTGGTGGCGGCCGGGCGCTGGCTGCTCAACCCGCTGTTCCGCCTGCTGGCCGCGGCCAAGGCCCGCGAGGTGATGACGGCGGCGGCCCTCCTCGTCGTGCTCGGCTCGGCCCTGGCCATGCAGCTCGGCGGGCTGTCCATGGCCATGGGCGCGTTCCTGGCGGGCGTCCTCCTCTCGGAATCGAGCTTCCGGCACCAGCTGGAGGCCGATATCGAGCCGTTCCGGGGCATCCTGCTCGGCCTGTTCTTCCTCGGCGTGGGCATGTCCCTCGACCTCACGGTCATCGCCGCGAACTGGGCGCTCATCCTCACGAGCGTCGCCGCCTACATGGTGGTGAAGAGCGTCGTCATCTACGCCGTCGCCCGCCTCCTGCGCGCTTCGCATCCCGAGGCGATGGAGCGTGCGGCCCTGATGGCTCAGGGCGGCGAGTTCGCCTTCGTGCTCTATGCCGCCGCCGCGAGCGCCGGCATCATCGACGGCACCACCAACGCGATCCTGACGGCGACGATCATCCTCTCCATGGCCCTCACGCCGCTGATGGTGATCGCCTTCGACCGCTTCGGCCCCAAGGCCTCGGTCTCCACGGAGGGTGTCGAGGTGCCGGAGAACCTCGTGGGCAGCGCCCTCATCATCGGCTTCGGCCGTTTCGGGCAGGTGGTGAGCCAGCCGCTGATCTCGCGCGGCTGCTCGGTCTCGATCATCGACACCAACCCCGCCTATATCCGTGTCGCCGAACAATTCGGCTTCAAGGTCTATTACGGCGATGGCACGCGTCTCGACATCCTGCACGCGGCCGGGGCCGCCACGGCACGGGCGATCCTGATCTGCATCGACGACCGCGAGGCCGCTCGGCGCATCGCCGAACTGGCGAAGGCCGAGTTCCCCCTCGTGCCCGTCCTCGCCCGCGCCCGCGACCGCGAGCACGCGATCGAGCTCATCCATGCCGGCGTCGCCTACCAGCTTCGCGAGACGCTGGAATCCGCCCTGGCCTTCGGCGAGCAGGCGCTCCTGGCCATCGGTGACGAGCCGGATTCCGCCAGCGCAGTCATGGCCGAAGTCCGCCGCCGCGATGCCGAGCGGCTCGATATGGAGACCGTGGGCGGGATCTATGCCGGGCGCGACCTGATTCGGGGGAATGCGGTGGAGGCCTGAGGCGTGGGGTCTCACACCTCCGGCGGAGCGTCGGGATTGCGCTCTTGGCGGTCGCGCTGCGCCGCCGCGCGGGCGAGGAGCAGCAACGTCACCGGGGTCGTCACGGTGAGGAACACGCCAATTAGCGCGTCGCGCAGGACGAGGCGGCCCTCGATCAGGGACAGGAGCAGCATCGAGCTCATGAGGATCAGCGCCATGCCCAGGGTCGCGCCCAGGGTGGGGGCATGGACGCGCTCGTAGAACGTCCGGAGGCGGATGAGGCCGAAGGCGCCGGTGAGCGAGAACCCCGCGCCGACGATCGCCAGCGCCACCACCAGCCACGCGGCCCATACGGGCAATTCGGCGCCGTTCACTGGATCACCTCGCCCTGCATCAGGAACTTCGCCAGCGCCACGGTGGCGGTGAAGCCGATCATGCCGAGGATCAGGGCGGCCTCGAAATAGAGGCCGCTGCCGGTGCGCATGCCGTGGACCACCACCGCCAGCATGCCGTTGAGATAGAGGGTGTCGAGACCGAGGATGCGATCCTGCGCGCGGGGGCCGCGCAGCATCCGCCATGCGGCGAGCGCCATGGCGAGAACCAGCATCCCCTGGGCAAAGCCGAGCCCCCAATCGAGAACGGTGTTGGCGCTCATGGGAGGAACCTCATGGGGCGAAAATCTGCATCAGGGGGCGCTCGTAGCGGTCCTTCACCCGCCGCACCCATTCCTCGCCATCCGTGTAGTCGAGCACGTGGATGAGTAGGCAGCCCGTGTCGGAATCGTACTGGACCCAGAGGGTGCCGGGCGTGCCGGTGAGGATGATCGACAGGATCGCGAGACCGAACGGCGCGCGCATGTCGAGGGGGATCGTGACGAAGCCGGTCCGCCGCTCGCCCCCGCGAAGCCCGAGGATGATGCGGGCGACATCGATGTTCGAGCGCACCATGTCGTAGAGCACGATCACGGCGAGCCGCGCGAGGATGCCGGGCGCGCGCACCCGCACCGAGGGAGGCCGTAGCGCCAGCATGACGGCGGGAACCATGAGGCCGACCAGCAGCGCCAGAAGGACGTTGCCCGGGGAGAGCGGCGCGTTCAGCAAGAGCCAGGTCGCGGCGAGGCAGGCCGACAGGATGGGGTAGGGCAGGAGGCGGCTCACGATCCACCGCCTTCCCGCGTCGGCCCGAGGACGGCGCGAACGTAATCCTGCGGCTGGGCCAGCCAGCGCACGGTGTCGTCGGCATAGGCGAGGGCCGGGCCGCCCCAGACGGCGAGGGCCACACAGGCGGCGAGCAGGCCGGCGAGAGCGGTGAATTCCGAGAGGCGCAGGACCGGCGGCGGGTCGTCGCTCGGAACCCAGAGGTTCTTGATCCCAAGCCGCACCATCGGCATCAGCGTGGCGAAGCTCGACAGGGTCAGCGCGGTGATGAGCCACCAGGCGGACGCGGTCATCGTGCCCGTGGTGAGCCCCGTGAAGATCGCGAGCTTGCCGACGAAACCGGAGAGCGGGGGAACCCCCGCCAACATCAGCGTGCAGACGAGGAAGCCGCTCCCGAGGAGCGCCACGGCCGCCGGGATCGCCCGGCCGATCTCGGTGGCGTCGGCATCGTCGAACGGGTCGCGGTACTCGTCGGCGAAGACGGCCTGGGCGGCCTCCAGCGGGTCGCGGCCGCGCTGGAGGATCTCGGCCAGCAGGAACAGGGCGCCCGCCGCGAGGGTGGAGCCGAGGAGGTAGTACAGGGCGCCCGAGAGCGCCCCGTCGTTGCCGCTCCCTAAAGCCGCCAGCACCGTGCCCGACGAGATCATCACCGCATAGCCCGCCGCCCGCGTGAGGTCGCGCGCGGCCAGGATGCCGATGGCGCCATAGGCCATCGTCGCGAGCCCGGCGGCGAGAATCCAGGTCTGTCCGAACCCCTCCGACAGGCCGGCCCCGAACAGCAGCAGGCTCAGGCGCACCACCACGTAGATGCCGACCTTGCTCAGGATCGCGAGAATCGCGGCCGCCGGCGCGCTCGCCGCCGCGTAGGTGGTGGGCAGCCAGAATCCGAGCGGCCAGGCGCTGCACTTGATGAGGAAGGCGATGCCGAGGATCGCGCAGCCGATTTCGAACAGGGCGAGTTCCCCCGCCTCCGGCGCGGCGAGCCGCCGGGCGAGGTCGGCCATGTTGAGGGTCCCCATCGTGCCGTAGATGAGGCTGACGCCGACGAGAAAGAACAGCGAGGCGACGAGATTGACCGCGATGTAGCCGAGGCCGGCCCGTATCCGCGTCTCGCCCGATCCGTGCAGGACGAGACCGTAGGAGGCGGCCAGCATCACCTCGAAGAATACGAACAGGTTGAACAGGTCTCCGGTGAGGAAGGCGCCGTTGACGCCCATCAGGAGCAGGAGGAACAGGCCGTGGAAGCGCGGCCCCGCCCGGCCCCAGCGGGCGAAGGAGAAGACCAGGGCGCACAGGCCCAGCACGCTGCCGAGCGCCAGCATGAGGGCCGACAGCCGGTCTGCCACCAGCACGATCCCGTAGGGCGCGGCCCAGTTGCCGAGGCGGTAGATCTGCGCGGCCTCGCTCGCGCGCCAGACGAGGATGAGGGATATGCCGAGGAGGGCCAGCACCGTGGCGAGGCTGAGCGCCCCTTTCAGCCGACTCCGGCGCTCGTCCATGAGGAACATCGCCCCGGCCACCGCGATCGGCAGAACGATGGGCAGGACGACGAGATGGTCGGTCCAGTCGCTGACCAGGGGGGCATTCAGAACCGTGGCGTTCATGGATGCGGGTTCTCTGGATTCGGCTCCGCCAGGTGCGGCTCGCGGCCGTCCACATGGTCGCTGCCGGTGATGCCGCGGGCGGCGAGCAGCACGACGAGGAAGAGCGCGGTGAGCGCGAAGCCGATCACCAGGGCGGTGAGGACCAGGGCCTGCGGCACCGGATCGTCCACGGAGACGATGTCGGCCCCGGCCCCGAGCACCGGCGGCGCGCCCACCGTCAGCCGGCCCATGGCGAAGATGAACAGGTTGACGGCGTAGCTCAGCAGCGAGATGCCGAGCACGACCTGGAAGGTGCGGGGACGCAGCATCAGCCAGATGCCCGAGGCGGCGAAGACGCCGATCCCCAGGGACAGCACGATCTCCATCAGGCGGGCTCCTTCTCGACGGCCCGCTCCGCCGCCGCCTCGACGGGGCGGGTGCGCCGCAGGGATTGGTGCGCCAGGGCGACGAGCATCAGCGCGCTCGCGCCCACCACCAGCACCATGATCCCGAGATCGAACAGCAGCGCGCTCGCCACCGGGACCTTGCCCAGGAGCGGCGGCTTCCAATAGGCGAAATAGGCGGTCAGGAACGGACGCCCGAACAGCCAGGAGCCGGCGCCGACCGAGACGGAGACCAGCAGGCCGATGCCGATCCACGAGATCGGCTGGATCCGCAGCCGCTCTTCGACCCACTGCGCGCCCTGGGCCATGTATTGCAGCATGAAGGCGATGGTGAGCGCGATGCCCGCTGCGAAGCCGCCGCCCGGCAGGTCGTGGCCGCGCAGGAACAGGTGCAGGGCGAGGAGGACGATGAAAGGGAACAGCCACGTCATCACCACGCGGGGGACGAGGAGAGCATCGGCGGTGGTGTCGCCGAGCTCGCGACCCTCGCGGGCATCGTCATAGGCGTCGTGGTTCACCTGCTGCTTGGGAGGACCGAGACTGTCCGAAGCGGGGCGAAAGCGGCGAAGGAGCGCGAACACCGTCAGGCCGACGATGCCCAGCACGCAGATTTCGCCGAGCGTGTCGAAGGCCCGGAAATCCACCAGCAGCACGTTGACGACGTTGCGCCCGCCCGCCTGCGGGTAGGCCTCCTCGATGAACCAGCGGGCGATCCCGTCGACGGCGGGCCGGGTCATCACCGCGTAGGCCAGCCCGGCGAGCCCGATGCCGGCAAAGGCGGCGATGCCGAGATCGATGAGCCGGCGCCGGCGGGACCGCGTTCTCTCCCAAGCCGGCGTCGGAATCGCTGCGTTGCGCTTGGGCAGCCAGCGCAGGCCCAGAAGCAGCAGCACGGTGGTGACGATCTCCACCAGGATCTGCGTCACCGCGAGATCCGGGGCGGAGAGCCAGAGGAAGGTGAGGCTGCTCACGAGCCCCGCCCCGCCGACGAAGATGGCGGCGGACAGCCGGTGGTACTTCGCCCGCTCCGCCGCGCCGATGGCGCAGGCCGCGCCCACGAGCCACATCAGCGCGAAGGCCGGATCGAACTCCGTGGTCTTGCCCGGCGCGAACAGGTCGAGGCCCCGTGCCGCTCCCGTCACTACGGCGGCCAGGAGCACGGTGAGGAAAAGAATGCGCAACTGCGCCTGGAGGCGCTCGGCGCCGAGCCCGGCTTCCAGGCGGCGCGCGCCGTTCACGAGGCCGGTCATGGTCCGCTCGAACAGCCAGCCGCCGTCGATCCGGTCCATCAGCCAGGGTCCGCCGCGGGGGTTGGTGTTGATCCGCCGCCCGAACGCAACATAGAGCGCGATGCCGCCCAGCAGCGCCACCATGCTGAGCGCCAGCGGCGCGTTGAAGCCGTGCCAGATGGCGAGGTCGTAATCGGGGGTCCGCTCACCCAGGACCGCCCGGACCGCGCCTGCAAGGAGGGGGCCGATCGTCAGGTTCGGCACGAGGCCGATGGCGACGCAGACGAGGACGAGGAGCTCGATCGGGATGCGCATCCAGCGGACCGGCTCGTGGGGCGCGTGCGGCAGGTCGTGCGGGGCGGGTCCGAAGAAGGCCTGCCGGATGAAGCGCACGGAATAGAGCATGGTGAAGGCGCTCGCCAACGTCGCCAGTACCGGCAAAGCGAGGTTGAGCAGGTGGCCGTCCGCGTTGTCGACCGCCTCCGCCAGGAACATCTCCTTCGACAGGAAGCCGTTGAGGAGCGGCACGCCCGCCATCGCGGCGGCGGCGACCATCGCCAGGGTGGCGGTATAGGGCATGGCCTGCCACAGGCCGCTGAGGCGGCGCATGTCGCGCGTCCCGGTCTCGTGGTCGATGATGCCCACCGCCATGAACAGCGAGGCCTTGAACGTCGCGTGATTCACCGTGTGGAAGATCGCCGCCACGACGGCCAGCGGTGAATCGAGGCCGAGGAGCAGGGTGATCAGCCCGAGATGGCTGATGGTGGAATAGGCGAGCAGACCCTTGAGGTCGTGCTGGAAGATCGCGCTCCACGCGCCCACCAGCATCGTGATCATGCCGGCGGTGCCGACGATCCAGTACCAGGCCTCGGTGTCGGCCAGCACCGGCCAGAACCGGATCATCAGGAAGATGCCGGCCTTCACCATGGTGGCCGAATGCAGGTAAGCGCTGATCGGCGTCGGTGCCGCCATGGCGCGCGGCAGCCAGATGTGGAACGGGAACTGCGCCGACTTCGTCAGCGCGCCGGCCAGCACCAGGACCAGGGCCGGCAGGTAGAGCGGATTGTTGCGGATCGCGTCGCCCGAGGCGAGCACCGCCGAGAGGTCGTAGCTGCCGACGATCTGCCCGATGAGCACCAGACCGACGAACAGGCAGAGGCCGCCCGCCGCCGTGATGGTCAGCGCCATCCGCGCGCCGTCCCGTGCGGAGGCGTTGTCGGACCAATAGCCGATGAGCAGGAACGAGACGATGCTCGTCAATTCCCAGAAGACGAAGAGCTGGATCAGGTTGCCCGAGAGCACGATGCCCAGCATCGCGCCGACGAAGGCGAGGAAATACGAGAACAGACGCGGCACCGGGTCCGCTTCCGCCATGTAGTAGCGCGCATAAAGCACCACGAGCGCGCCGATTCCGAGCACCAGGACGGCGAACAGCCAGGACAGCCCGTCGAGCCGCAGCACGAACCGGACGCCCAGCGTCGGCAGCCAGTCCACCGCCCAGATGACGGGGGCCGGGCCGGCGACGGCGGGGTAGAGCAGCCCGATGCAGGCGAGGCAGGTCACCATCACGACACCCGCAACGATCGCGGCGGCGTTGCGTGCGTGGCCCGGCAGGCAGATCGCTACGACACTGCCGAGGAAGGGCAGGATGGCGGCGGTGGCGAGGAGCAGGTGAGGCGGCATCGGCTCGGGCAAGACCCTCGTTGGGCGGGACCGCCATCCATGGGGTGTGGAGGGGATCCCGGCGAAGCGAAGAGCGGAGCGCTCGCGCGGATAAGCTGCGGTATAGGCTGCAACATCAGACGTGGCGAGGGCGGAGAGCCGCGAGATTCCGGGAATTACCGCGACATCGAAGGCACTTCCGCCCTGTTCCCGCCGGCCTATTCCCGTCGGCGCGACACCGGCTTGCTGAGATAGGCCGATCCCGCGAGGAGGAAGCGCCAGGGGGTATCCGCCCCACGCGTGATGCCGATGCGGCGGTCGGCCACGATGTCCGGCGTTGCGCTCCGTCGCTCCAGTTGGAAGGGCGGCCGGTCGAGGGGGAGGCCGTCGTGCAGGCTCGACACCGCCAGGGCCTGACACAGGCGGCCCGGCCCCGCGCAGAGGAGGCGGAGCGCGTCGAGCCCGCGCCGCTCGCGCATGGTCTCGATCCCCTGGCCCGGCTCGAGCGCGCGGATCAGTACCGCGCTCCCCGGTTCGCAGACGAGGTTGAGGCACCAATGCATGCCGTAGGAGCGGTAGACATAGGCATGGCCCGGCGGCCCGAACATGCTCGCATTGCGCCGGGTCGGGCCGTTGAAACTATGGGAGGCGGGGTCGCTCCGGTCATAGGCCTCGGTCTCGACCACGAGCCCGCCGATCCCGGAGACGAGGAGGCGGCATCCGATCAGGTCTGAGGCGACCGCCGCCGCCGGCCGCGCATAGAAATCCGCCCCGAGGCTCACGGCTTGCCCAAGGCTCACGGCTTGGCGGAACCGCCATCCAGCACGCGGGCGATGCCGTCTGGCCCGAGCTTCAGCGCCACGCGGATCGCCCGTTCGACGAAGGCCTGGGGCGTGAGGCCGGCGAGCTTGGCCCCCCGCGACACGTCGAGGCCGAGGCCGAGATCGATCGCCACCTGCGTCGTGCGGGGGGCAGGAGCCGGTGCTTCCGCCGCCACGCCCGGAGGAGGCACCACCGCCGGGACGGCGGGGGACGGAACCGGCTCGCTCGCCGGAGCCAGTCCGAGGGCCTGCCGCCGGCCCTGTGCCGCCAGCCGGTCGGCGCGCTCGTTGCCGACATTGCCGGTATGGCCCCGCACCCAGGTCCATTTCACGTCGCGGGCGGCGTTGAGGGCGTCGAGTTCCTGCATCAGTTCGACGTTCTTCACCGGCCCGGTGCTGGTGCGCCAGCCCTTCGCCTTCCAGCCGCGCATCCATTCGGTGACCGACTTGATGACGTACTGGCTGTCGCAGCGCATCTCGATCGCCGAGCCGGGGGGGAAATGCGACAGGGCCTTGATCGCCGCCGTCAGTTCCATGCGGTTGTTGGTGGTGGCACGATCACCGCCGCAGAGTTCGACCTTGCCCTCCGGGCCCTCGATCACCACGCCCCAGCCGCCGGGGCCGGGATTGGGATCGCAGCCGCCATCGGCATAGGCGACGGCGCGGGCGAGGGCGGGCTTCGTGGTCGTCATGGCGCTGGTCTCGTGTCCGGGGCAGCGGGGCCCCTAGCACGAGGCGCAGGGTCAGGGCGATTGCGGCGCCGCATCTGCGGGCCGGATCTCGTAATGGATCGGCTTGAAGGCATTGTTGTTCGATTGCAGGGCCGAGCAGGCGGTGAGGCCGATGATGAGGTCGGTCTCGGCCTCGAAGGTCACGTGATCGCCGGCCCGGCTCAGGGGCGGCTCGACCTTCAATTCCCCGGTCTCGCCGTTCACCACGACGTTCATGAACACGTTGAAGGCCACCGGGATGCGGTCCGGTTCGATGCCGTAGGGCGCGAGCGCGGCGGCGAGGTTGCCGAAACAGCCGTGGTGCGGATGTGTGTCGCCATAGATGATCCGGAACGTGTCGGCCGAGCACGGGGTAAGCAGGAAATCGTGCCGCCCCACCGTATCCTCAACGATGCGCAGGAGGACGTTGGAGCGGTTCGAATAGATCGGATCGCCCGTCGTGAGGTAGATGCGGCTGGCGTAATCGAGGGTGCGGCCCGACGAGATCACCTCGTCGCGGTCGGCCACGGAGAAGGCGAGGAGGTCTGCCACCTGTTCGCCCTTAGGGTCGATGATGGTCAGGCGGTCGCCCTTGGCGAGCTCGAAGGCGACGCCGCTGCGGGGCGCGATTTCCTGGCGACGGATCGGGGGGAGGGCGGTGTCAGGCGGCATCGCGGCCATCCTCGGCGAGGCGGTCGTTGTCGCCCTTGGCCCGACCCTGGAACGGGCAGACCCAGTCGCCGCCGACGGCGCGGCCGCTGTACTGGCGCGCCTCGGAGGCATCGCCGTGCCGGGCCAGCATGGGGTTGATCGAGCCGGCCAGCGCCTCGTCGCGGGCGAGGATCGCCGAGCGCAGCCCCTCGTAGCGGCCCTCTTCACGCAGCTGCTCGAACTGTGCGCGCACATTGAAGACGAGGACGGGATGCGAGAAGCGGCGGGCCGGCCGGCTCGCGCCGGGATGCATCCCAACGAGGAAGAATGCCTCGCCACCGAAGGACAGGGCGAAATGCGGGTCATCCGGGTCGGCCTGCACGCGCTTGTCGTAGCGCTGGCCGAGGAAAGCGTCCTTGTCGGACAGGGATTGCACGCGATCCCAGAGGTGCCCCTCGAACCGCTCCTCGGACAGGGGCGACGCATCCTCGAACACCACGGCGAAGCTCTGGAACAGCTTCGGGTTCGCCCGATAGCGACAGATGAAGGCGAGGAGCGCCGGATAGATCCGTGTGTCGTCCCAGCCCGAGGCGACGTCGCGGGCGACCAGCACCTTCAGCTGGCCCTTGGCAAGGGCGGATTTCGCGCCGACGCAAGGGAAGGGCTGATCCTTGATGAAGGCGTGGAATTTCAGCGCGAGGGGATGCACGGAATCGTCGGTGGGAAACAGCATGAGGCTCCGGATCGTCGTCGGTCGAGGCTGACCCCGAGGAGGACATGGCAAACCGATCGCCGCCGGGGAGGTTCCGCCCCGTGCAGGGACAGGTCGTCGCTGTCCACAGGATTTCCCGAGATCAGCCAAGATGAGGGCCGATCCATTGCCGGCTCTGATTTGGGCCGATTGGTCTTGTTTCATACATTGCTCCGAACTCATCGTGCGATCCGCTAGGCACATCTTGAGAGCGACTTGCCGCGGATCTACCGAGACCCTGCTTTGGCTGGCGGCCGGAAGCCGACGGAGCTGGGCCACGACATTCCGATTGCGGAACAGAGCCACCAGTTCCACCATGGCAGACCATGCAGATCCTTATCGTTCCTCCTCAGGCCAGTTGGTCGGCCGAGTTTGCTGCTTTGAAACCTGCTCTGCTTCGGGCGGCACCGGCCGGGTCGTACATCCATCATATTGGCTCGACGGCGGTGCCAGGATTGGCGGCAAAGGATGTGATCGACGTTCAACTGACAGTAGACGACCTTGAACGGGTGGAAGACGCGGCATTCGAGCGAGAGGGCTTCCAAAGTACGCGCATCCTGAGCGACCACTGCCCTCCGAGACTCGAGCTTCCTGCTCGGGAGTTGGAAAAGCGATCCTATCGAGGCCAGGGTCGAGCAGCGAACGTGCACGTCCGACAGAAGGGCCGCTTCAACCAGCGTTTCGCCCTGGTCTGTCGAGACTTTCTGCGTGCCCGGCCCGTTGCCGCCGCTTCTTACGCTTTGATAAAGCAGCGTCTAGCAGAACGTTTTCCGGCTGATGCCGAGGCCTACTACGATATCAAGGACCCTGTGTTCGATATCATTGTCGAAGGCGCCAACGCTTGGGCCGAGCTCGTCGGATGGTTCGAGCCGCCCGGCGACTGATCCTCCGTCAACAGCCATCACGAACACCCCAAGTGGGCACGAAGCGTCCGATGTGATCCGCTAGATATAAGCCGAAGCCAGCGCAGGCGAGTGCGACAGGGCATGGGCCAGGATTTCCAGCGATTGCGCGATTTCCGCGCGGCCGGCCAGGCCGCCGAGGCAGATCCGCACGGCTTCCGGGGCTTCGCCGGCGGCGAGGAAGGCGTCGCTCGCCACCGCGCCGATCCCCGCCGCGCGGGCCTGGCTGGCGAAGGCCGAGCGGGTCCAGCCCTCGGGCAGGGATAGCCAGAGGTGGAAGCCGGCGGGGTCGGCGGTCGCGCCGTGCCGCCCCAGCATCCCGGTGGCGATGCCTTGGCGGACCCGGGATTCCGAGCGGACGAAGGCGAGGATCGCCTCGGCGGTGCCGTCGCCGATCCAGCGCGTGGCGAGGGCCGTGGTGATCGGCGAGGCCATCACCGTGGAGGCGCGCAGGGCCGCCGTCAGCTGGAGCGCCGCCCGCGCGCTGGGCGCCAGCATGTAGGCGAGCCGCAGGCCGGCGCCGAGGCATTTGGCGAGGCCGGCCACGTGATAGGTGATCTCCGGTGCCAGCTGGTAGAAGCTCGTCGCCGGTGTCACCGGCACGAAACCGTAGGCGTCGTCCTCGATGATCGCCACGTTGTAGCGTCGTGCCACGGTGACGATGTCCGCGCGCCGCGCCGGCGAGATGGTGATCGTGGTCGGGTTCTGCAGGGTCGGGTTGAGGTAGAGCGCCTTCGGCGCGTGCCGGGTGCAGGTGGCCGCGAAGGCGGCGGCGTCGATCCCCTCCGCATCCATGGGCAACCCGACGAGGCGCATGCCGAGATGGGCGGCGAGCGCCCGCGCGCCGGGATAGGTCAACGTCTCGCAGCAGATCGTGTCACCCGGTTGCGCCACGAGACTCATCACGGCGCCGATGGCGGCATGGGCGCCGGGGCAGATCAGCAGGCGGTCGCGGGACGCTTCGAGGCCGCGGCGGCGCAGCCATTCGATCGCCGCGTCCTTGTCCTCGGGGGTACCGCCGAAGCCCTGGTAGCGCAGCAGGTTCGGCAGGTCCTCCGAGACCGAAGCGAGGCCGCCCTGCATCCGTGCCAGCAGGGCCGGGTCGTCGGGTTCGGGGGGCAGGTTCATGGTGAAGTCGACGGGGCCGTGCCGGCGCGGGGCCATGATCCTGAGTGCCGGCACCGGCATCGCCGGACCGGCCACGAACGTGCCCTGGCCGACCCTCGCCTCCACGAGGCCACGGCGCTGCGCCTCCACATAGCCGCGCGCCACGGTGGTGAAGTTCAGCTCCAGCCGCTCGGCGAGCGCGCGCTGCGGCGGCAGGCGTTCGGCGACGGCGAGCCGTCCGGTGCGGATATCGTCGGCGATGGCCTCGGCAATGGCGAGGTAATGCGGCTTGCCCCAGCGCCCGAGATCCGGCGTCCAGCCGTCCGGCGGCGGAGATGGGCTCGTCGTCGGCCCGGCGCTGCGGCCCGGCTTCCTCGATCCTCGTCCGATTGCCATCGCAGATCCAGTCAATATCCATCCCATGTTGGATTGTATGGATAGCAATCGTCGTGCCGCCGAACCCCTGAGTTGGTTCCGCATGGAATTCCAGTCAATACAGTCAAATAAGTCGGCAGTATCCGGATGCATGTGTCCAGCATCTATGCATCCGGTGTTCGGTTTTTAGGCATCGTCGCGAGCGAGAGAGATGGCGCATCTCACTGCGTATTGACTGCATGATTGTATGAATTGCCCAGCGTGGAATTGGCTGGATCGCATTGTCTTCGACGCTGGCACACGGATTGCCATCCCCTGATAGGCCGTCGCCGGCAATGATCGCGGCGGACATCGCGATATCAGGGAGTGTTTCCGATGCCAGCCGTCAGTGCCGAGCACCATAAGAAAGGCGATTACTTCGTCGATTACGAAGAGAAGGTCTTCGAGGACGTGAAGGCCGAGCCGGGCCAGAAGGCCCTCGTCACCTTCCACACGGTGGCGTTCGAGGGCTCCATCGGTTTCGTGAACCTGCTGCAGGCCACCCGTCTGCTGCGCAAGGGGTTCGAGACCTCCGTCCTGCTCTACGGGCCGGGCGTGACGCTCGGCGTCCAGCGCGGCTTCCCGACGCTCGGCGACGAGGCCTTCCCCGGCCACATGAACATGAACAACCAGATCGTGAAGTTCCTCTCCGAAGGCGGCAAGGTCTATGCCTGCCGCTTCGCGCTCCAGGCCCTTTACGGCCACGGCGAACCTTCGCTGATCGAGGGTATCCGCCCCATCGCCCCCACCGACGTCCTCGACCTCGTCCTCCTGCACAAGCGCGACAACGCCGTGGTGATCGACACCTGGACGGTGTGAGACAGGACGACCCTCCCACCTCTGCGGGGGAGGGTGCCTGCGGAGCAGGCGGGAGAGGGGGCAACCTCTCCGGAGATGGCGCTCCCCTCTCCCGACCCACTTCGTGGGCCACCCTCTCCCGCAGAGGGGAGAGGGAATGCGCGCGTACCATGTCGAACGAGGAACGGACCCATGTCCGAGTCACGCTTGTCCGAGCCACGCATCGTGCGCGCCGCCGCCGTCCAGATCTCCCCCGATCTGGAGCGGCCGGGCGGGACGCTGGAAAGAGTGCTCGCCGCGACAGACGAAGCGGCGGGCAAGGGCGCGCGGTTCATCGTGTTCCCCGAGACCTTCGTGCCGTACTACCCGTACTTTTCCTTCATCGCCCCGCCGGCGGCGCAGGGGCCGGAGCACCTGCGGCTCTACGAGGGCGCGGTGACGGTGCCGGGGCCGGTGACGCAGGCGGTCTCGGCGGCAGCCCGCCGGCATGGCGCGGTGATCGTGCTCGGCATCAACGAGCGCGACCACGGCTCGCTCTACAACGCGCAGCTGATCTTCGACGCGGATGGGACGCTCCTGCTCAAGCGCCGCAAGATCACGCCGACCTATCACGAGCGCATGATCTGGGGGCAGGGCGACGGTGCCGGCCTCACCGTGGTCGAGACGGCGGTTGGCCGGGTCGGGGCTCTCGCCTGCTGGGAGCATTACAACCCGCTCGCCCGCTACGCCCTGATGGCGCAGCACGAGGAGATCCACGCGGCCCAGTTCCCCGGCTCCATGGTGGGTCAGATCTTCGCCGACCAGATGGAGGTGACGATCCGGCACCACGCCCTGGAGGCCGCCGCCTTCGTCGTCAACGCCACCGGCTGGCTCACCGAGGCGCAGATCGCAAAAATCTCTCCCGACGAGCGGATGCGCGGGGCCCTGCGCGGCGGCAATTGCACCGCCATCGTCTCGCCCGAGGGCAAGCATCTCGTTCCGCCGATGACGGAAGGCGAGGGCATCCTCGTCGCCGACATGGACATGGCGCTCGTCACCAAGCGCAAGCGGATGATGGATTCGGTCGGCCACTACGCCCGCCCCGAACTCCTCAGCCTCAACCACGACGCGCGTCCCGCCCGCACGGTGGTGACCACGCCCGCATCGGACATCCCGCATCCCCGGAGCACCGACCATGAGCGACTCTCCGCTGCTGACCTCCCCGGCCGCTTCGTCGCCGGCGCCGTCCCCGGTCTACCAGGGGATGCCGACGGAGCACCTGATCAACGCCCTGCAATCCTACGGAGTCAGGCTGGCTGACACCCGCGCCGGTGTCGCCAGCCGCCGGGGCGGGGCCGGGCCCTCCGACCACAAGGCGATGACCATCGCCGGCCGCACCGTGATGGTGCCGGTCCATACGGCGGGCGCCTTCGATTCACCCTACCTCGTGCGCCGGCCCGATGCCGACGGGTCGAGCGTGATCGAGCATGACGGCACGGTGATCGGCCGGGTGACGTTTCCGGGCAAGCCGCGCTTCTACGGGCTCCAGACCCTCGACGGGGTGCCCTATTCGAAGATCGCCGTGCTGCACGGTCGCGACGTGCTCGCCACCACGGTGCTGCAGACCTGCATCCGCTACCAGAGCCGCACCAAGACCTGCCGGTTCTGCTCCATCGGGCAGTCGCTCGCGGCCGGCCGCACCATCGCCCACAAGACGCCGCAGCAACTCGCCGAGGTTGCCCGCGCCGCCGTCCTCCTCGACGGCGTCAAGCACATGGTGATGACCACGGGCACGCCCAACGCCACCGACCGCGGCGCCGCGGTCCTGTGCGAGAGCGCCTTCGCGGTGAAGGCGGCCGTCGACCTGCCGATCCAGGCCCAGTGCGAGCCGCCGGACGACGACCGCTGGTTCGCCAGGCTGAAGGCGTCGGGCGTCGATGCGCTCGGCCTGCATCTCGAGGCGGTGACGCCGGAGGTGCGCGCCGCGATCATGCCCGGCAAGGCGAGCGTGCCGTTGGATCGCTACGTCCAGGCCTTCGCCGCCGCCGTGCCGGTCTTCGGCAAGGGTCAGGTCTCGACCTACATCCTCGCCGGTCTCGGCGACACGGCGGAAGCCATCCTGACGATGTCCGAGCGCCTGATCGGCATGGGCGTCTACCCGTTCGTGGTGCCGTTCGTGCCGATTTCCGGCACGCCGCTGGAGGACCATCCCGCCCCCTCGCCGGATTTCATGCATTCCGTGCTCCAGCCGCTCGCGGCGATGCTGGCGGGGGCGGGGTTGCGCTCCACCGACATCAAGGCCGGCTGCGGACGCTGCGGCGCCTGCTCGGCCCTCTCCACCTACGAGCGGTGAGCGGGACGATGTTCGAGCCCGTTCCGGCCTACCGGTCGAGCCATTTCCGGATCAAGTTCGCCACCGCTCCCTGGGAGCGGGCCGGCACGGCGTCCCTGCGACGGCAGGTCTTCTGCGCCGAGCAGGGGATCTTCGAGGGCGACGACCGCGATGCCGTCGACGCGGTGGCGATCCCGATCTGCGCCCTCTCGACCCTCGGTGGCGCCCCGGATGCCGTCGTCGGCACCGTGCGCATCCACGAGACCGCCGACCGGCCCGGCGAATGGTGGGGCTCGCGCCTCGCGGTGGCCCGCGACTACCGCCGGGTCGGGGCGCTCGGCGCCGGCCTGATCCATGTGGCGGTGGCCTCGGCGCATGCGCGGGGCTGCACCCGCTTCCTCGCCCATGTGCAGAGCGCCAACGCGCCCCTGTTCCAGGCGCTGCACTGGACGAGCCTCACCGAGGTCGAACTGCATGGCCGCGCCCATCACCTGATGCAGGCCGATCTCGCGCATTTCCCGCCCATGGTCGACCCCGAGCGCGGCCTCGTCACGCTCCTCCGGCGGACGGCCTGACCATGACCCTGCCGCCCTCCCTCGCCGAGATCGCCCACGGCATCCGCAACGGGCGCGGCCTCGCCCACAAGCGGGACATCGACGCCGTGATCGGCCGGCTCGGCCTCGGCGGGCGCGCCGCCGCCGTACCGCTCGGCGACGATTGCGCCGCGATCCCCGACGGGGACGGCTACCTGCTCCTGGCCATCGAGGGGTTCATGGACGGGTTCGTGGCCGCCGATCCGTATTTCGCCGGGTTCTGCGGGGTGATGGTCAATGTCAGCGACATCGCCGCCATGGGCGGACGCCCCATCGCGGTGGTCGATGCCCTGTGGAGCCGCGACCAGTCCCATGCCGATCCGGTCCTGGCCGGCTTGAGGGCGGGGGCCGAGACCTTCGGCGTGCCGGTGGTCGGCGGGCACAGCAACACCCGCAACGCGGGCGAGCATCTCGCTGTCGCCATCCTCGGCCGGGCAAAGCGCCTCCTCACCAGCTTCGACGCCATGCCCGGCGACAGCCTCGTCGCGGCGATCGACCTGCGCGGCCGCTTTCGCGATCCGCACCCCTATTGGGATGCGGCCACCGGTGCCCCGGCCGAGCGCCTGCGCGCTGACACCGCGATCCTCGCCGGCATCGCCGAGGACGGCCTCGCCAAGGCCGCCAAGGACATCAGCATGGCCGGCCTCGTCGGCACGGCGCTGATGCTGCTCGAATGCTCCCGCGTCGGCGCCGCCATCCGGCTGGACCGCATCCCGCGCCCCGAGGGGATCGGTCTCGCCCGCTGGCTCACCGCCTTTCCGAGCTTCGGCTACCTCCTCAGCGTGCCGCCGTCGAACGTCGCGCCGGTCCTCCGGCGCTTCACGGATCGCGGGATCGCCGCCTCCGTCATCGGCGGCGTCGATGCGGGCCGCATCGCGACGGTGTCCGACGGGACGGAAGAGGCCGTGGTCTGGGACTTCGCCGCGAGCCCCCTGATCGGCTGCGGGCAGGAGACGTGACGAGAATGACCGGGCCTCTCCGCATCGCGATCCTCGCGCATTCCACCCATCCGCGCGGCGGGGTGGTCCACGCCCTGGCGCTGGGCGAAGCGCTCGCCGCCCTCGGCCACAGCGCGACGGTCCATGCGCCGGATCCTTCGGGGACCGGCTTTTTCCGCAAGACGTCCTGTCCGGTGATCTCGGTGGCGGCGCGGCCGGTCTCGGGATCGACGGTGGACCTCGTCCGCACCCGGATCGAGGATTACCTGCGCCATTTCGCGTCGCCGGCGGCCTGCGACTACGACGTCTTCCATGCCCAGGACGCGATCAGCGGCAACGCGCTCTCCACCCTCACCCGCCGCCGCCTGATCCCCGGCTTCGTCCGCACGGTCCACCACGTCGACCTCTTCTCCGATCCGCAGCTCGCCTACTGGCACGACCGGGCGATCTTCGACGCCACCGCGCTCCTCTGCGTCAGCAGCCTGTGGCAGGGCGCGCTCACGCGGGATTACGGGCTCGCCGCCCTCAATGTCGGCAACGGTGTCGATACCGACGCCTTCGGGCCCGAGCCGGGGGAGGGGGACACTGCATTGCGGAGCGAGTGGGGCCTCGGCGAGGGGCCGATCCTCCTCAGCGTCGGCGGGTTCGAGGAGCGCAAGAACAGCCTCGCCATCATCGAGGCCTTCGCCCGGCTGAGGCAGGAGCGGCCGGCGGCGCAGCTCCTCGTCGTCGGCGGCGCCTCGCTCCTCGACCATTCCGGCTATCAGGCCCGCTGCCGCGCGGCCCTCGACCGCAACGGCCTCGATGTCGGCCCCGGCCGTCCGGTGGTGCAGACGGGGCCGGTGCCCCAGGCCGCGATGCCGGCCCTCTACCGCCTCGCCGACGCCCTGGTGTTTCCCTCCCTCAGGGAGGGATTCGGCCTCTGCGTGCTCGAGGCGATGGCGAGCGGCACGCCGACCATCGTCTCCGACCGGGCTCCCTTCACCGAGTATCTCACGGCCGCGGACACGGTGTTCGTCGACCCGGACGACGAGGGATCGGTCCTCCACGGCATGCGCGCCGCCCTCCGGCCCTCCGCCAGGGAGCGGTTGGCCAAAGCGGGCCTCGCCGTCGCCGAAGCGCATTCCTGGCGCGCCTGCGCCGAGAAGCACCGCCCGGTTTACGCGTCCCTCGCCGCCCGCAAACAGGAGATGTCGGATGCCTGAAATGCATTTTCACGTGCGCTGGCCCGATGGCCAACGCGAGGCCTGCTATTCGCCCTCCCTCGTGATCAAGGAGCATTTCGGGGTCGGCGAGACCTATGCCGTCGCCGATTTCGTCGCCCGCAGCCGGGCGGCGCTGACCATCGCCAGCGCGCGCGTGGAGGCCCGCTACGGCTTCCCCTGCAGCCTCGCCCTCGGACAGCTCGCCCGGATCGAGGCGCGGGCGACGGCGCTCTCCGCCACGCCCGACGCCCGCGTCACCGTCGAAGCCTTCGAGGAATAGCGGCCCGAGCCGGAAGGACGCCCCCATGGACCAGACCCCGACGCCCCCCTCGCACCATCCGGTCATCGTCGTCGGCGGCGGCCAGGCCGGCCTGTCGATGAGCTATCAGCTCCGCCGGCACGGCATCGACCACATCGTGTTCGAGAAGAACACCATCGCCCATGCCTGGAAGACCCAGCGCTGGGACAGCTTCTGCCTGGTGACGCCGAACTGGCAGTGCCAGCTGCCGGGCTTCCCCTATCCGGGTGAGGAGCCCCACGGCTTCATGCCCAGGGACGAGATCGTCGGCTACATCGAGGCCTATGCAAGGGCGATCGAGGCCCCCGTGGCCGAGGGCGTGGCGGTGACCGCGATCCGGCGCAGGCCTAAGGGCGGCTTCAGCGTGGCGACGAGCCGGGGCGAACACACCGCCGATCAGGTGGTGATGGCAATCAGCGGCTATCACGTGCCCGCGATCCCGGCCTTCGCCGCACGCCTGCCCGCCGGATTACGGCAGATCCACTCCTCGACCTATCGCAATCCGAGTCAGATGCCGGACGGCGCGGTGCTGGTGGTAGGCTCCGGCCAGTCCGGCTGCCAGATCGCCGAGGACCTTCACCTGTCCGGCCGCAAGGTCCATCTCGTGGTGGGCTCGGCTCCGCGCTGCCCGCGCGTTCATCGCGGGCGCGATGCCGTCGATTGGCTCGCCGATATGGGCCAGTACGACCTCCCCGTGGAGGACCATCCGCTCAAGGAGGATGTGCGGCGCAAGGCCAACCACTACCTCACCGGCCGGGACGGGGGCCGCGACATCGACCTGCGCCACTTCGCCCTGGAAGGCATGAGCCTCCACGGCCGCCTCGAATCCATCGACGGCCCGGTGCTCCGTTTCGCCGACGATCTCGCTCGGAATCTCGATAACGCGGATGCGGTCTATACCGGCATCCAGGGCGCCATCGACAGGCACATCGCCGCCAAGGGGATCGCCGCTCCCGAACAGGCGCATTATACCCCGCTCTGGGTGCCGGGACCTCACGCACCGAGCCTCGATGCCGAGGCGGCCGGCATCGGCAGCGTGATCTGGGCGACGGGCTTCCGCGCCGATTACGGCTTCATCGACGCCCCCGCCTTCGACGGGCGCGGCCTCCCGATCCACACGCGCGGCGTGACCCCGGTGGACGGCCTCTATGTCGTCGGCCTACCCTGGCTCCACACCTGGGGCTCCGGCCGCTTCTCCGGGATCGCGCGGGATACGGAGTATCTGGCCGAGCGGGTGGTGGAGTTGCGGGCGAAACGCTCTGTCGGGGAGTCGCTGTCGTTGGCGAGTTGAGCCGACTGCCGTCAGCGAACGACCCGGACCGCCGCGGATGGCCCGGATCGCTTGGTGGTTCCATCATTCCGTCGCTTCGATCACCCGATGATCTTGTCGATGGTGATCGGCAGGTCGCGGATGCGTTTGCCGGTGGCGTGGAACACCGCGTTGGCGATCGCCGCCGCCGTGCCGACGATGCCGATCTCGCCCAGCCCCTTGACGCCCATCGGGTTGGCCTTGTCGTCTTCCTCCACGAAGATCACGTCGATGTCGTGGATGTCGGCATTCACCGGCACATGGTACTCGCCGAAATTGTGGTTCATGAACCGGCCGACCGTATGGTCGAGCATGGACTCTTCCTCCAGCGCCGAGCCAATCCCCATGACCACGCCGCCGAGAATCTGGCTGCGGGCGGTCTTGAGGTTGATGATCCGGCCCGCCGCGATGGCCGAGACGATCCGGGTGAGGCGGACCTGGCCCAACTCCTCGTCGATCTTCACTTCCGCGAACACGGCCGAGTGGGTGTAGGAGGCGAACTCCTTCATGTGGCCCGCATCCGGACCGGCGCTCTCGGTCGCCTCGACCTTGTCGACGCCGGCCGCCTTCATGGCGTCCACGAGGGAGACGCTGCGCGACGGGTCGCCCGCCATCTCGATCCGGCCGCCGGTGAAGACGACGCGCTCGAGATCGACATTGGCGAGCGGCGAGTCGTCCATGGCACGGGCCATGGCGAAGACATCCGCCGCGATCTTGCGGCAGGCCTTCATCACCGCCGTGCCGGACGAGGCCGCCGTCCACGAGCCGCCGGCCACGGGCGCCTCGGCGAGGTCGGTGTCGCCGAGCTTCGTCGTCACGTCTTCCATCGGCAGGCCGAGGGCATCGGCGGCGATCTGGGTAAGGATCGTATAGGTGCCCGTGCCGATATCGCCGGTGGAATTACCGACCACCAGCTTGCCGTCGGCGGTGAGCGTCGCCTGGGCCGCGGATTTCTGCATCAGCGCTTCCCACACGCCGGTGGCCATGCCCCAGCCGACGAGTTCCTTGCCGTCGCGCATGGAACGCGGCTCGGGATTGCGCTCGGACCAGCCGAAGCGCTCGGCGCCCTGCTCGTAGCAAGCGCGCAGGGCCTTCGAGCCGAAGGGCTTGTCCTCGGTGGGGTCGCGGTCGGTGTAGTTCTTGAGGCGTACCGCGATCGGGTCCTGGCCGGTGGCATGGGCCAGTTCGTCCATGGCGATCTCGAGGGCGAACACCCCCGTCACCGCCCCCGGCGCCCGCATGTCGGCGGGGGTGTAGGTGTCGATCTGCGTCAGCTTGTAGTCGAGGGAGACGTTCTCGCAGGCTCCGTAGAGGATGGCCGACCAGTTGACCACGACCTCCTGGTAATCCTCGAACCGCGAGGTACCCGACAGGGCATCGTGCTTGATCGACCGGAGCTTGCCCCCCTCGTCCGCGCCGAGGGAGATGGTCTGGCGCACGTCGGGGCGGTAGCCGAAGGTGAACATCTGGTCGCGTGTGAGGGTCACCCGCACCGAACGTTCGAGCTCACGCGCGGCCATGACCGCGAGGAAGAGCTGGTATTGCGGGCGCAGGCCGAGGCCGAAGCCGCCGCCGAGATACGGGTTGAGCACCCGCACCTTGTCCTTGTCCATGCCGAACACGCCCGCGATGTAGCCCTGGCTGTTCGAGACACCCTGGATCTTGTCGTAGACGGTGATCGCGCCGTCGCCGTCCCATACCACCGTGGAGGCGTGCGGCTCCATCGGGTTGTGGTGCTCCACGGCGAGCGTGTAGTCGCCTCGCAGCTGTATCGGGGCCGAAGCGAAGGCGGCATCGGCATCGCCCCAGGGCTCGGGCGGCGGCTTGATGCCGGCGCGCTTCTTCGGCGGCTCGTAGCCGAATTCGCGCTGGCGCTCGACGTCGGTCAGCGGCTCCTCGGCCTCGTAGGAGACCTTCACCAGGGACGCGGCATAGCGGGCGGTGCCGAAATCCTCGGCTACCACAAGGGCCACCGGCTGGCCGCTGTAATGGATCTTGTCGTCGTAGAAGGCACGAAACGGTGAGCCGGGGGGCGCCACGGCGTCCTGGTAATTGTAATCGAGCCAGGCCGTGCGCGGCCGGTTCTCGTGGGTGAAGACCTTGAGCACACCGGGCACGGCTTCCGCCGCCGCGCTGTCGATGGCGGTGATGCGGCCCTTGGCGATCCCACCGGAGACGACGTAGCCATGGGCGAGATCGGCGGCGGTGAATTCACCCGCGTATTTCGCGAGGCCGGTGACCTTGGCGGGGCCGTCGACGCGGCTACGCGCGGTGCCGACGAAGCTGTCCGTGCCGGTGGAGGAGATGCTGTTTGCCATGTCTGGACGGGTCCTCAGGCGATGCGCTTGTCGGATTGCGACTGGGGCGTGCCGGCAGCGGCCTGGGTCAGGCCCCGGATGATGGCGCGCCGGGCGAGCTCGATCTTGAAACCGTTCTCGGATTGGGGCTTGGCCTCCCGCATCACGATCTCGGCGGCGGCCTCGAAACTCTCGCGGGTGGCGGACTTGCCCTTGAGGGAGGCCTCCGCCTCGGTATTGCGCCAAGGCTTGTGCGCGACGCCGCCGAGGGCGAAGCGGGCCTCGGTGATCGTGTCGCCGTCGCGCTTCATCACGGCGGCCACCGAAACCAGGGCGAAGGCGTAGGAGAGCCTGTCGCGCAGCTTCAGGTAGGTGTGGTGGCCGGCGAAATCCGCGTCCGGAAGATCGACGGAGAGGACGATCTCGTCCGCCTTCAGGGTGGTGTCGTATTGCGGTGTGTCCCCCGGCAGGCGGTGGAACTCGGCGAAGGGGATGCGGCGCTCGCCGCCCGGTCCGGTGACGCGGACCTCAGCCTCGAGGGCCGCCAGCGCCACGCACATGTCGGACGGGTGGGTGGCGATACATGCCTCGCTGGTGCCGAAGATGGCGTGGATGCGGTTGACGCCGCCGATCGCCTGACAGCCCGAGCCCGGCTCGCGCTTGTTGCAGGGCGTCGCCTCGTCATAGAAATAATAGCAGCGGGTGCGCTGGTTGAGGTTGCCGCCCGTGGTGGCGGCATTGCGCAGCTGGCCCGAGGCACCGGCCAGGATCGCGCTCGACAGAAGCGGGTAGCGCTCCTTGATGCGCTCGTCGTAGGCCACCGTAGAGTTTGTGACGAGGGCGCCGATGCGCAGGCCCCCGTCATGCTCCTCGATGGCCTCCAAGGGCAGGCGGGTGATGTCGACGAGGCGCTCGGGCCGTTCGACATTGTACTTCATCAGATCGACGAGGTTGGTGCCGCCGGCGATGAAGCGGGCATTGGCGGCGGAGCCGATGGCCCGCACCGCCTCCTCGACCGTGGTCGGACGAACGTAATCGAAGCGGTTCATCGGGCAGCTCCCGCGTGCATCACGTCTTCGATGGCATCGACGATGTTGGTGTAGGCGCCACAGCGGCAGATGTTGCCGCTCATGGCCTCGCGGATTTCTTCGCGCGACGTGGCGTGACCTTCCGCGATCATGCCGGCCGCCGAGCAGAGCTGGCCGGGGGTGCAATAGCCGCATTGGAAGGCGTCGCGTTCCACGAAGGCGGCCTGGAGCGGATGCATCGCGCCGTCCTGGCCGCCGTGCTTGGCCAGCCCCTCGACGGTGACGACCTCGGCGCCGTCCTTCATCACGGCGAGCGCGAGGCAGGAATTGATGCGCGTGCCGTTCACCAGCACGGTGCAGGCGCCGCACTGGCCGTGGTCGCAGCCCTTCTTGGTGCCGGTGAGGTCGAGATCCTCGCGCAGCAGGTCGAGGAGGGTGGTCCACGGCGCCACCTGAAGCTCACGAACCTCGCCGTTGATGGTCAGGCTGATGCCGATGGTGGCCGGAGCGCCGGGCGATCCGCTGTCGATGAGCATGGGCGTGTCCTGAAGGATCAGGGGCCGGGCAGAGCACCGGCCGCGTTTCTCGTATGGGCGGAGGCACGAGGGGAAGAAACGTCCACGCCCCGCGCCGGTCCACTCGATAACCGTTCCAATCTGTGCCTGTTCCCGGAAGGGTGGTTTCCGTGTCGATCCTCGAAAGCGTGGCGAGCGGCGTTGGAGTGTCATCCGAGCCCACGACGCTCACCGACTTGGTTTGCGCCCGCCCATCCCCTCGGCTAACCCTGTCGCCATCCCCGCTTGCCACAAGGACGCGCGATGGCCGCCCTCGACCCGGTTCTCAACGACATCGACCGCGACCTCGACAATGCCCTGGAGCGGTTGTTCGCCTTCCTGCGGATCCCGTCGATCTCCACCGATCCGGCCTATGCCGGGCATTGCCGCGACGCGGCGCAGTGGCTCGAGGGCAATCTGACGGCGCTCGGGTTCGAGACGGCCATCCACGAGACTTCGCTGCATCCGGTGGTGCTGGCCCATGCGCCGAAACCCGGCAAGCCGCACGTGCTGTTCTACGGCCATTACGACGTGCAGCCGGTGGACCCATTGAACCTCTGGGAGACGCCGCCCTTCGAGCCGCGTCTGTCGCTGAACGCCAAGGGCGACAAGCAGATCGTGGCGCGCGGCGCCTCCGACGACAAAGGTCAGGTCATGACCTTCGTTGAGGCCTGCCGCGCCTTCATCGCCATGGAGGGCGAGCTGCCCTGCGGCGTCACCCTGCTGATCGAGGGCGCCGAGGAGAATGGCTCTCAAGGCCTGCCCGAATGGGTCGCGGCCAACCGCGACAAGCTTGCCGCCGACATCGTCCTCGTCTGCGACACCAGCATGTGGAACCCGACCACGCCGGCCATCACCACGTCGCTGCGGGGCCTCGCCTATTTCGAGGTGAAGGTCACCTGCGCCGACCGTGACCTGCATTCGGGCTTCTTCGGAGGTGCCGCGCGCAACCCGATCCACGTCCTGTCGACAATCATCGCCGACCTGCACGATTCGGATGGAAGAGTGGCCCTGCCGGGCTTCTACGACGGCGTGCGCGAGACGCCCGCCGACATCCTGGAGCAGTGGCGCGGGCTCGACTTCACGGCCGAGAAGTTCCTCGGCCCAATCGGCCTCAAGGAGCCTGCCGGCGAGCGCGGGCGCATGCTGATCGAGCTGATCCAATCGCGCCCGGCCTGCGACGTCAACGGCATCATCGGCGGCTATACCGGCGAGGGCACCAAGACGGTCATCGCGGGGGAGGCCAGTGCCAAGGTCTCGTTCCGCCTCGTGGACGACCAGGACCCGGAACAGCTCGCCCGGACCTTCGAGGCCTTCGTGCGCGAAAGAATCCCGTCGGACTGCTCGGTGGAGGTGACCTGCTACAAGGGCAGCCGCGCCATCAGCCTGCCCTTCGACATGCCCGAACTGGACATCGCGAGGGGGGCACTCGCCGAGGAATGGGGCGTTCCCGCCGTCACCATCGGCGCGGGCGGCTCGATCCCCATCGTCGGCGACTTCAAGCGGCTGCTCGATCGCAACACGCTCCTCATCGGCTTCGGCCTGGATGACGACCGCATCCATTCGCCCAACGAGAAGTACGATCTCAGGAGCTTCCACAAGGGCACCCGCTCCTGGGCGCGCATCCTGGCGGCATTCGGGGAGCGCTGAGCGGGTTTCGCGTCCTGAAACCCGAGATACCTACAAAGCCTGTTTGAGGTGTTTTTCCAAGGCATTACCTCATCCTGAGGTGCCGCGTAGCGGCCTCGAAGGAGGCTTCCAGGGATCGCGAGACGACTGGAGGGCTCCTTCGAGGCCCGCTGCTTAAGCAACGGGCACCTCAGGATGAGGTGGTCTGGTGGGATAATCGACTCTGCAATGAGTATTCGCCGAGAGAGCCGATCAGGCAGGCTTTAATTATTAGGGCGAGGTGAAAGGTCGGTTGGCCGATGTGGGCCCGCTCAGGACGCTTCCACCTCCGGTCGGCTCATCTTCGCGTCGAGCCAGCCCCACAGGGCGCGGATCTCCTCGGCGGCCCGGCCGCAGGGCGCGTATTCGGTGACGCCGAGGCCGGAGGCCACGGCGTCCTGGTGATCCACCCGGTGCACGATGCTGGGTTCGGCCAGCACGCCCAGCGAGCGGAGTTGCGCCGCATAGGCATCCGTGCGCGGGGAGGGCGGGGGCGGGCATTGGTTGAGGACGAGGGCCAGCCGGCTCCGCATACCGAGGCCCACGAGGGTCTGGAGGGTCGGCCTCGCGGCCACGAGGTCGAGCCGCGACGGGCGCACCGGTACGACCACGAGGTCGGCCGTGCGCAGCGCCGGGGCCAGACCCGTGGCGGTGCCGGCGGTGTCGATGACGACGAGGGGGGTTCCGTTCTCGCGGCAGCCTTCCAGGATCTCGGGCATCTGCCCGATCTCCCAGGCCTGGATGCGCTCGACGGTCACTCCGTCCTTGCGACGCAGGGCGCCCCAGCCGGCCAGCGACCCCTGCGGATCGAGGTCGAAGGCGATCACGCGTTCGCCGTCCTCCGCCGCCGCCACGGACAGGGAAGCGGCGAGGCTCGTCTTACCGGTGCCGCCCTTCTGCACGGCCACGGCGACGACGCGGATGCGGCGGTCGTCGGTAGGCTTTTCCGTCATCACGCCGGCCCCCCGACGCGCGGCCCCGGAGTGTCGTCAGGCGCCATGCGACCCGCCTCCGTCACCTCGACCACCCGGTATCGGCTGCGACCGGCGCGAGCGAGATGGCGACACGCCCGCCGGCTTCAGGGGAGGCCGTATGATAGGAATCGTCTCTCGATCGGACGGAGCGCGGCCCCTCCGATCGATCCGGCCGGGCATCGCCGGCGCGAGCCCCGAGCCCCGGCTCAGAACCGCCCGCGGCGCCGCGCGTCGAGGCTCCACGGACCGGCGCCGGCCGCGGCGAGGTAGAGGAAGAGGAAGCAGAACAGGATGGCCGCGTCGCCGCCGTTGAGAGCCGGGAACTGGCTCTTGGGCGCATGAGCGATGAAATAGGCGAAGGCCATCTGGCCGGAGAGAATGAACGCCACCGGCCGCGTGAACAGGCCGAGGACGATCAGCGCGCCGCCGACGATTTCGAGAACGGCCGCGAACCAGAAGAGCGTGAACAGCGCCGGTGCCACCCCGCCGTCTAGGCGCACGGGGAATCCGAACAGCTTCTGCGTGCCGTGCTCCAGGAACAGGACGCCGGCGACGATGCGCAGGACGCTGAGAAGCCGGGGGCCCCAGGTTGACGAGATCGCGTTGAGGTTCATGCGGAAACAATCTCCGAGGGGGAGGGCCGTGCGTGCGGCCAAGCCTCCGCAATCAGCACGAAACCCCCTCCGCCGTCGACTCGCCGCGCGTGAGAAAAGTCACCGCGGCCTCTTTTGAAGCCGCGGTGCCGCTACAGTCCAGAATGCTTTCGAAGCATGGCTCCAGATTTACGGCTCCTTGAAGCCGTAATCCGGCACGCCTTCTTCGTTGTCATAATATTTATACGGCAAAAACTTTCCGGACAGGTTCATCTTCACCCGGTCGCCCTTGTTGTTGGGCTCTCGTTCCATGGTCATGTTGAAATCGATCGCCGACATGATGCCGTCACCGAAATCCTCCTGGATCAGTTCTTTCCAGGTGGTGCCGTAGACCATCACCAGCTCATAGAAGCGGTAGATCAGCGGGTCGGTGGGCGGCATCTGCGGGATTGAGCCGCGATAGGGCGCCTCGTTCAGCATCCGCTCCTCGGATTCGGTCAGGCCGAACAGCTCCGCCGCCTTCTTCGCCTGGGCCTTCGGCAGCTTCATCTGCCCCATGCAGGCGGCGGTGATGAGGATCGGCGAGAGTCCGCCGATCTCGGCCTGGATGTGCTTCCAGGTCCAGCCCTTCTCGCGCTTGATGTCGAGGAGCTTTTCCGTGAGGTCTTCGCGCTTCATGTGAGGTCTCCGATGAAGGAAGGTGGGTGAGAGGCGGCGCGCGGATCTGACAGGCGCCGATCTAGGAGGCGGCGGGGACGGGGATCGGCTCCGGCCCGTCCGAACCCGGCCGCACCACGGGCGGGTGGCGCTGGTCGTAGCCGGCCGGCATGGCGTCCCGCAGGCTCTTCGAGCGGCTGACGAGGAAGTCCATCAGGTGGTTGCGCAGGGCGTAATAGCCCGGCGCGTGATGGAGGTTCGCGCGCTCGCGGCGCTTGGGCAGCGGGTTCTCGACGATCTCCGCCACCTTGGCCTCGGGGCCGTTGGTCATCAGCACGATGCGGTCGGCGAGGTAGATCGACTCGTCGACATCGTGGGTGATCATGAAGACGGTCTGGCCGGTCTCGATGCAGATGCGGCGCACCTCGTCCTGCAGGGTGCCCCGCGTGAGCGCGTCCAGCGCCGAGAACGGCTCGTCCATGAGCAGGATCTTGGGCTCGATGGCCAGCGCCCTGGCGATGCCGACACGCTGCTTCATGCCGCCCGAGAGTTCGGACGGGCGCTTATGCTCGGAGCCGGCGAGTCCCACCGTGGCGATGGCCTTGCGGGCGCGCTCCTCCACCTCGGCGCGGGACGCCTTGCGCCAGCGCGAGGAGACCGCATAGGCGACGTTGCCGAGCACCGTGCGCCAGGGCAGCAGGGCATGGCCCTGGAAGATCACGGCCCGGTCGAGGCTGGTTCCCTCGATCGCCTGCCCGTCGACGATGACGACGCCCTCGCTCGGCGCCTCCAGCCCGGCCAGGATGTTGAGCACCGTGGTCTTGCCGCAGCCGGAATGGCCGATCATGCAGACGAACTCGCCCCGCCGCATGGGCAGCCACAGGTTCTCGAACACGGTGTTTGGCTTGCCGCCGGGGGCGGGATAGCGCCGGGCGATCCCCTCGATGGAGATGAACTTTTCGGAGGACGACATGCGGCTGGTCCCGGCGGCGGGGTCGGGAGCGGCGCTCGCGGAGCGCCGCGCGAAAGGGATGAGCTTGCTCATGGCGCGGCCTCACTCGGGGAAGGTGACGAGGCGCTGCGCCCGGGCGAGCAACTGGTCGAGGATCATGCCCACGAGGCCGATGACCAGGATCGAGACGATCACATTGGTGATCGAGAGGTTGTTCCACTCGTTCCACACGAAGTAGCCGATGCCGGTTCCACCCACGAGCATCTCGGCCGCCACGATCACGAGCCAGGCGATGCCGATGGAGATGCGCATGCCGGTGAGGATCGTCGGGGCGGCGGCCGGCAGGATCACCGTGAAGGCGCGCCGGATCGGCCCGACCTCCAGGGTCCGGGCGACGTTGAGCCATTCCTTGCGCGTTCCGGCGACGCCGAAGGCGGTGTTGATCAGCATCGGCCAGAGCGAGCAGATGAAGATCACGAAGATCGCCGACAGGCTCGAATCCTTGATCGTGTAGAGGGCGAGCGGCATCCAGGCGAGCGGCGAGACCGGCTTCAGGAGCTGGATGAAGGGGTCGAGCGCCCGGCCCATCAGCGGCGACATGCCGATGAGGAAGCCGATGGGGATGGCCACCAGCACCGCGAGACCGTAGCCCAGCGCCACCCGGCCGATGGAATAGGCGAGCTGGATGCCGAGCCCCTTGTCGTTGGGGCCGCGATCGTAGAACGGGTCCTTCAGGTGCTTCCAGGCGGTGGCGGCGACGTCGAGGGGCCCCGGCATCGCCGACTTGCCGGTTGTGGCGCTCGCACCCATGAGGGCCGCGTATTCCGGGTCCATGGCTTCGGTCTTGGCGACCCCGCCCACCGCGATCTGCCAGAGCAGCAGGAAGGCGGCGAGGACGGCCAGGGAGACGATGCCGGCGCGGAGCGAGAGTGAGGCCTTCATGGCTCAGCCCGCCCGCTTGATGGCGAAGGAGTTCAGGTACTCTTCGGGCTTGGCCGGATCGAAGGCCTTGCCCATCACCGAGAAGGATTTCGACGTGGCGGTCGGCGGGGTGAGGCCGGCCTCCTTCATCAGCCGGGCTGCGTCGGTGGCGAGATAGACCTTCTCGGCCACCGCCTTGTAGTCGACATCGCCCTTGATCTGACCCCAGCGCTTCATCTGGGTCATGATCCAGACCGCGAAGGACGACCACGGGAAGGCGTCGAAGTCGACGCGGTCCGGCACCTTGCGGACATTACCGAGGCCGTCGGCGAAGGTTCCGGTGAGCACCTGTTCCACCACCGTCACCGGCTGGTTGAGGTAGTTGGCCGGCGCGATCTGCGCGGCGATCTCCTTGCGGTTCTCGATCTTCGAGGCGTAGGCCGTCGCCTCGATCACGGCGCGGAGGAGGGCGGCGTAGGTGTTCGGGGTCTGGGTGACGAAATCCTGCGAGGCCGCGAAGGCGCAGCACGGGTGCCGGTCCCAGATCTCCTTCGACAGGATGTGGATGAAGCCGACGCCATCATAGACCGCGCGCTGGTTCACCGGGTCGGGGGCGAGGAACCCGTCGATGTTGTCGGCCCGCAGGTTCGCGACCATGTCCGGCGGCGGGACGGCGCGGATCTGCACGTCGGTATCGGGGTCGATCCCGGCTTCCGCGAGGTAGTAGCGCAGCAGGTAATTGTGCATCGAATAGTCGAAGGGCACCGCGAGCTTGAAGCCCTTCCAGCTTTTCGGGTCGCGCCGGTCCTTGTGCTTCATCGCCAGGGTGATCGCCTGGCCGTTGACGTTCTCCACCGCCGGCATCGTGTAGGGAACGGGGTTCGATCCGACGCCGAGCGAGATGGCGATGGGCATCGGCGCCAGCATGTGGGCGGCGTCGTATTCCTTGTTCAGGGTCTTGTCGCGGATCACCGCCCAGCCGGCGGTCTTCACCACCTCCACGTTCAGCCCCTGCTTCTCGTAGAAGCCCATGGGTTTCGCCATGATGATCGGCGTGGCGCAGGTGATCGGGATGAAGCCGACCTTGAGATCGGTCTTCTCGGGCTTCGCCCCTTGCGCGAAGGCCTCGGCCACGAATTTCGTGGGCAAGAACTGGCTGACGGCGGCCAGCGCCGTCGCCGCGCCGACGCTCCTGAGGAAGGCGCGCCGCTGGGCATCCTCGGGGAACAGGGCCCGCATCACCGCGCCTTCGACGGCCCGCGTGATCGCGGCGTCGCCGGACAAGGCTTCGGCGTCGTGCGCGGCTTGATCGCGATGGTTTCCGCAGGAGCAGCCGCCGCGCTTCAAGGTCAGCCGGGCGTTGAACGGATCGTCGAAGAGCGCCATGTCGCGGACCTTTCTGCGGAGACGCTCTCTTCATGGCAAACGCTGTGCCAGCCGCAATTCCGATAAAAAGCGTAGCCTAAACAAAGGTTTGAGATAAAGACGCACGCTACGAAATATCGTCGATTACGGTTTTTCGTGACCTGTGCTACGAAATATCGCGATGGAAAGATCAGTCGCGCCGCCCGCCTCGCCTTATGGCCCCGCCTTCGACAGGGCGGCGGAGGCGATGCTGGTGCTCGATCCGGTGGCCGACGAGATCCGGGACGCCAACCCGGCCGCCGCGCGCCTGCTCGGCTACGATCCCGATGTCCTGCGGGGCATGCGCGTCACCGGCCTCCATCCCGACCAGGTGCCGACGCTGATCGTCTTCACCCAGGCCGTGCAGGCGCGGGGCCGCGACTGGACCCACGCCCTCTCGCCGAGGCACGCCGAGGGGCACGGCCTCCATGTGGAATATAGCGGGACGATCCTGCCGGGTGAGCCGGCGCTCCTCCTCGTCAGCCTGTTCGACCTCGACGAGCGTCGCCGCCGCCTCGTGGATACGGAGGCCGATGCGCATATGCGGGCCGGCCTGTCCGAGTGGCAGCGGATGGAGCGGATCTTTCGCGATATCGAGCGCGAGAACCAGCTGATCCTGCGCGCGGCCGGCGAGGGCATCTACGGGGTCAATGCCGAGGGCATCACCACCTTCATCAACCCGGCGGCCGAGCGGATGCTGGGCTGGGACGCGGCCGATCTCGTCGGGCGCGACATGCATGCCACCGTCCACCACAGCCACCCGGATGGCTGCCATTACCCGCACCAGGATTGCCCGATCTACGCCGCCTTCCGCGACGGGGCCGTGCATCAGGTCGACACCGAGGTGTTCTGGCGCCGGGACGGCGCCCCGATCTTCGTGGAATACACCTCGACGCCGATCCGCGACCGGGGCCGGCTCCTCGGCGCGGTCATCGTGTTCCGCGACATCAGCCAGCGGCGGGAGGCCGACGAGCGCCTGCGCCAGGCACTGGCGGAGGTCGATTCCCTGCGCCAGCGCCTGGAGCTCGAGAACGCCTATCTGCGCGAGGAAATCCGCGAGGGCGGGCACCACCAGGGCATCATCGGCCGTTCTCCGGCCATCGAGGCGACCCTCCGGCAGATCGACCTCGTGGCCGGCACCGACGCCACCGTCCTCGTCACCGGCGAATCCGGCACCGGCAAGGAGCTCATCGCCCGCGCCATCCACGAGGCGAGCCGCCGCCGGGACCGACCCCTGATCCGGGTGAACTGCGCGGCGATCCCGCGCGAGCTGTTCGAGAGCGAGTTCTTCGGCCACGCCAAGGGCGCCTTCACCGGCGCCCTGCGCGACCGGGTCGGGCGGTTCGAGCTCGCCGATGGCGGCACCCTGTTTCTCGACGAGGTCGGGGAAATCCCCATCGACCTGCAGGGCAAGCTCCTGCGCGTGCTGCAGGAGCGGCAATTCGAGAGGGTCGGCGAGGAGCGGACCCGCCTCGTCGACGTTCGCCTCGTGGCCGCCACCAACCGCGACCTCAAGGCTGAGGTGAAGCGGGGGCGCTTCCGCGAGGATCTCTACTTCCGCCTCAACGTCTTCCCCATCGCGGCCGTGCCCCTGCGCGAGCGGCCCGAGGATATTCCCCTCATCGCCCAGCACTTCCTGAAGGGCGTGGCCCGGCGCCTCGCCATGCCCGACCTGCGTCTCACGGAAGGCGATGTCCGCCGCCTCGCGCGCTACGACTGGCCCGGCAATGTCCGCGAGCTGGAGAACATCGTCGAGCGGGCGGCGATCCTGGCCGTGCGCGGGCGGTTGCGGTTCGACCTGCCCGAAGCCGAGGGCAGCGGTCCCGTCGAGGGGCGGCGCCCGCAGGGCGAGGTCGTGACCGGCGCCACCCCTGCCACCGAGGCCGAGCGGAGGGCACGCGACCGGGCCGACATCTCGGCCGCCCTGGTCTTGAGCAAGGGCCGCGTCTTCGGGGCCGGAGGGGCGGCCGAACTGCTCGGCGTCAAGCCGACGACGCTCGCCTCCCGCATCAAAGTGCATGGCCTGACGGGGGTCGGCCGGTCGGGCGGCGGAGCCTGATCCGATCCGCCTCACTCGCCTTGCGTGTAATGGCTGTGGACCGAGTTGTTGATGCAGGATATTGAATCGAATTCTCTCGATCGTGAAAGCTTCGCCTGAAGACTCGCCAGCATAGGAAGGCTCGACGCAACAAGGAATGCGATGAGCGACAGGCGGTCGGAGGCGCGATACAAGGTCATCCTGCCAGCTCTTTGCTGGGGGCGGCATCGGCAGAATTTCTATGCGGTCACCGACGATCTCTCCTCGGACGGAATTCGTTTCAAATCCTCGGTCGTGCCCGCCGTCGATGAGCGACTGACCTGCAGTATCCGCCATGCCGGATCTATCGAAGCCATCGTCGTGCGAGCGGAGACATCCGCTTTCGCCATACGGGTTCTGAGCGCCGACCATCCCCTCGGGCTCGTGGTGCAGAGCCTCCTCAGCGTCGCGAAATCGCAAAATCCCCCACCCCTGGTGACACGCGCCTTTCCGCGCATCGTGCCGGAAATCCAGGACGTGCTGGTCACGACCGAGGCCGGATCGATGCTGCCGGGCCGTGTCATCAACATCTCGGCATCGGGGGTCGCCGTCTCCATGGAAGAACCCCTCGACGTCGGCACGCTGATCGTCATCGGCAGGACCAGGGCCAAGGTCGCCCGCCGGTTCGACAACGGCATCGGCGCGGCCTTCCTCTCGCCGCTCCACGCGGACGCGGTCGGCCCGCATGTCGTGCTCTGATCGCGGCCTCAGGGCTGTACGGCGGCTCCGTTCGACCAGGGGGCCGCCGCGAACCGGGCCGCCAGGAAGGCAATGAGTGCGAGGACGCGGGCGGGGCGCGGGTCGCCCGGCGGCGTGACCAGATGCAGGGCGATGGGCGGCAGGTCCCAACCGTGCAGCACCCGTTCGAGCCGCCCAGCCCGAAGATCCTCCCAGACCATGAAATCCGGTTGGACGGCGAAACCGAGTCCGGCGCGAAGGGCGGGGGTCAGGGCGTCGGCATTGTTGGCCCGCAGCGGCCCGGCAGGGACGATGGCCGCTTCCTCGCCCTCGCGGCTGGTGAAGATCCAGCGGTCTGGGCTCGGCAGGTAGGCGTAGCCGAGGCAGGGATGGCGGGCGAGGTCGCGCGGATGCTCCGGCCGGCCATGCCGGTCGAGATAATCCGGCGATGCCACGAGGGCGCGGTTCACGAGGCAGAGGCGCCGCGCCCGCAGGGAGGAATCCGCCAGCGCGGCGATGCGCAGGCCGATATCGAAGCCCCCGCCCACGAGATCGACCAACGCATCGCTGAGATGGAGATCCACCGAGACTTCCGGATACTGGCCCAGGAAATCCGGAAGGATCGGGGCGACGTGGAGGATCCCGAACGACATGGGGGCGGCGAGCCTCACCATGCCGCGCGGAACCGATGACGAGGCCGTGGCCTGGGCTTCCGCCGCTTCACCCTCCGCGAGGATGCGCGCGGCCCCCTCCCGCGCCGCATGGCCAAGTTCCGTCAGGGCGATCTTGCGTGAGGTCCGATGGAACAGGCGGCCGCCGATCCGGCCTTCGAGGCGGGTGATCGCCTTGGAGACCGTGGCCTTCGACAGGCCGAGTTCATCCGCCGCCCGCCCGAATGCACCCGTCTCCGCGACTTTGGCGAAGATCGCCCAGGCTTCGAAATCCGGCAGTTTCATAGGCGCATTTCCAGAAACGATAGGTTTCCATCGTTTCTGTTTTCATGCGGCATGCCAAGCCCCAGATTGTCGTCATCACGAAGCGGCGCGGTGGCCATCCACCGGCCAGCGCGTCCGGGAGACACGATCATGTCCGATAACGGCCTGCACCACGTCACCGCCTATGCCGGAGACATCCAGCGCAACCTCGATTTCTACCGGCGCGTCCTCGGCCTGCGCCTGGTGAAGAAGACCGTCAACTTCGACGATCCCTCGACCTATCACCTCTATTACGGCGACGAGGCCGGCCGGCCCGGCACGATCCTGACGTTCTTTCCCGTCGCCCATGCCGCGCGGGGACGGGTCGGGATCGGCGAGACGCAGGAGACCGCCTTCCGCGTTCCCCGCGCCTCCATCGGCTGGTGGACCCACCGGCTGATCGAGAAGGGCGTCGACCACGACGCCCTGGTTCAACTCTTCGGCGAGCCGGTCCTCCGCCTGCGCGATCCCGACGGGATGGTGCTGGCCCTGGTCGGGGTCGACGAGGCCACCGAGGGGGCGCCTTCCCGGACCGGTGCCGAGGTTCCGGCCGAGCACGCCATCCGGGGCTTCCACGGCGTCACCCTGCTCCTCAAAGAGGCGGAGCCGACGGCGCGGATCCTCACCGGGGTGTTCGGCTTCTCCGAGGCCGGACGCGACGGTGCGATGACCCGCTACGCCAATGGCGGTGCTCTCGGCGGGTTCGTCACCCTCCGGGCGGTGGGCGAGTTCCTGCGCGGCCGGCCCGGAGCCGGCTCGGTCCATCACATCGCCTTCCGGGCGAAGGACGATGCCGAGCAGGCGTCCATGGTGGCCGATCTCACCGGCACCCACGGCCTGCAGGTGACCGAGCAGCGCGACCGCGCCTATTTCCGCTCGGTCTACTTCCGCGAGCCCGGCGGTGTGCTGTTCGAGATCGCCACCGACATCCCGGGCTTTGCCGTCGACGAGCCGGCCGAGGCCCTGGGCGAGGCGCTCAAGCTCCCCGCCTTCCTCGAAGCGCACCGCGCGCGGATCGAGGAGGTTCTCCCCGTCATCGCCTGACACGGCCGCCCCTTCGCGAGGAGGGGCGGTTCCCACGCACTCTTCGCGAGGCCGTCATGACCAAGCTGTCCTTCACTCACCGTTTCGAGCCCGCGACCGTGGCCGGCTCCCCTCCGCTCCTGCTGCTCCACGGCACCGGCGGCGACGAGAGCGACCTACTGCCCCTGGGTCGCGCCGTCTCGCCGGGCTCCGCCCTGCTGTCGCCGCGCGGACCCGTCCCGGAGAACGGCATGCCGCGCTTCTTCCGGCGTCTCGCCGAGGGGGTCTTCGACGAGGCCGACCTCCGGCGCCGTGCGCGGGAGCTCGCGGATTTCATCGCGGAGGCCCGTGAGGCTTACGGCATCGCCGCACCGGTGGCGCTCGGCTTCTCCAACGGCGCCAACATCGCCGCCGCCCTTCTCCTGCTCCATCCGGGCGTGCTGGCGGGAGCGGCGCTGCTCCGGCCGATGATGCCGCTGGCGGAACCGCCCGTTCCCGACCTGACCGGCACGCCCGTGCTGATGCTGTCGGGCATGGCCGATCCGATCGTGCCGGCCGAGAACGCCGCGCGTCTCGCCGGAATCCTCGGCCGGGCCGGGGCGGATGTGGCGCACGACATCCAGCCGGCGGGGCACGGGCTCGGCCAGGCCGACGTCACGGCGGTTCAGGCGTGGATGGCCCGGATGGTCGAGGGGGAGCGCGCGTAAGCGAGGCTGCTTCGGTAGACCGCCTCGATCCCGTCGAGATGCCGGTCGAGGGTCAGCGGATCGGCCCAGAACAGGTCGTAGGCCGCATCCGACATCCGGCGCGCCTCCGCGTCGTCGGAAAGACGCATGAGGGCGGCGGCGAGGGAATCTGGTTTGCCGGACGCGAACCAGAGACCGTTGACGCCGTCCTCCACCGCTTCCCGCCCGGCGCAGATGTCGCTGACGATCACCGGCGTCCCCGCCGCCAGGGATTCGAGCACGGTGAGGGGCTGGCCCTCGTACCAGACCGAGGGGAAGACGAGGGCGCGGGCCGCGCGCATGAGCGCCTTGACCTCGGCCGGGTTCTTCCAGCCGAGGAAGCGGGCCTCCGGATAGTCCGACTCCAGCTGCGCCCGCTGCGGGCCGTCGCCGATGAAGACGGCCGTCTGCCCGGCGAGGCGGGCGGCCTCGGCGAAGACGTTCGCGCCCTTCTCGGGCGAGACCCGCCCGACGAAGACGATGTCGCCCAGCGGCCGATCCGCCTTCCGCCCGAGGGGCTCCGCGTCGACCGGGTTCGAGACCTCGAAATAGCGCGTCCGTTTCGGCAGGTAGGGGGCGAGAACGGTCTTCTGCAGCCGGCTGATGGTGATGACGGTGGCCGCGCTGCCCACCAGCCCCGACCCCCGCATCAACGCATGACGGCCGACCCGCATCAGTTTGCGGGCGTAGCTCCGGGAATCGCAATTGTAGGCGATGCAGGCGGGCGAGAGCGGGGTCCGGTGGCAGGCGGCCGAGATCGGGTAATCGTAGAAGCCGCCATTGGGGCAGGCGAGATAGTATTCGTGCATGGTGAACACCACCGGCACCCTCGTCGCCTTCAGCACCGGTCCGATGGAGGGCGACAGGGCCTTGGCCCAGCCATGGACGTGGACGACGCTGTCTTCCGGATCGTAGCCGGAGAGGAGCGCTTGGAGGCGGAGCGCCGCCGGCCGGTTCCAGAGCCATTGCACGCCGAAACTGGCGAGCGAGGTGGTGAGCGCCACGTCGGTCTGGCCAAGCACGATCACCGCGATGTCGGCGGCCGCGAGACGCGGATCGGCCGGGCCGACGGCTGCGAAGAACACGACCCGATGGCCACGCCCGGCGAGGCCCAGCGCGCTCTCGATGGCGACCTTCGCCTGCCCGCCGTTGATGAAGGCGTGATCGGCGACGATGATGACATTCATGACCGCATCGGACCGGGTGATGGTCATTTACGGGCGATGACGAAGGCGAAGCTCGTGAAGGTCCGCCAGTCCCGGCTCCGGGCGAGGCGGGTGAACGCGTCGTCGATCTGGCGCAGGCCGGGCAGCTTGTGGAAGTAGCTGTAGCCGTAGAACGGCAGCACGACGATCTCGCGAAAGCCGATCTCCTTCAGGAGCGGCACGATCACCGCCTCGCTGCCCCGGCAGTAATTGTAATGCGCCGGGAATTTCGGGTTGCCGCCATCGTCCCTGCGGTCCGGGAACAGGGTGTGGAGCACGGCGCGCGACAGGGCCTCCGGCATGAGCTGGTTGGCGACGAAGGGCGGGGCGAACAGGGTGGGAAAGAAGCTCAATGCCGCGCCGCCCGGCGCGAGGAGGCCATGGATGTTGCGCCACATCTGCGCCACGTCCGGCACATGCTCCATCACCATCGAGCAATAGGCGAAGTCGAACCGGTTGCGGCCGATGGCGTCGATGGTGGAGGGCGAGGCGATGTCGCAGCAGAGTTTCGCGAATTCGGGCGGCGCGAGGTCGAGCTCCTTCTGCGAGATGTCGTTGATCGTCACCTTGATGCCATGCCGGACCAGTTCCGGGGGCTGGAAGACCGGGTCGCGCCCGCCGCCGATCTCGAGATGGTCGCGAAGGCCGTACTCGTTGGTGAGGGCGACGATCGTGTTCTTGTAGTTCTCCCAGCTCCAGTTCCAGTCGGGCGAATAGCCGAGGTCGCGCGCGATGGCGCGGATGTCGCGCGGGGCGACCAGCGGGCGTATGGCCGGCGTCCCGGAAGCGGTCGGGTCTGAGTTCGCACTGGTCATGCTCATCGCGATGCGCGCCTTCTGAAGCGGTTGAGCCGCATTGCAGCGGTGAGGTCTGCCTGTCTGACAACGAGCCTAAAGCGTACCCGGTTACGGAGATCTCACGGTCTTCCGGGCGGTCAATGAATTTCGAGGGCAGGCTTAACGGCCCATGGCCTTAATCGCGCCATCATGGACCGTTGTTCAGGGTGGGCCGGTCGTCTCGGCGCGGTTCCTCGTCCGCGCCCTCCGACGATGGCCTTCCGAAGGATGCCACGCCTTGCTTCTCCCCGCGCGACGCCATCGTCTTCGTGACGAGCCAGACCGGGGTGGTGTCTGATGCTGCCGCCGCACCGCTGGTTCTGGATCCTCATTCTCGTCGCCTGCAGCGGCGCCGGGCTCCTCTACGACCTGCTGTTCGCCAACGGTGCCTCGCCGCTGGCCGGGGTGATCTATGGCCTCGCGGTGGGGTCGACCACCCTCGCCTTCGACCGTGGACTGATCTTCGGCGGCCTTCAGGCGCGCCTGCGCCAGTTGCCGGCCAAGATCTACGTGCTCACGGCCGAGCTCGCCTATGTCCTGATGATCGCCAGCGGCATCGCGCTCGGCGGCCTCGTCGTCTGGGCACTCGGCCTGACCGGGGACGCGCTCAGGGACGCCGTCAAGATCACCCCGCGGGTCCTCGCCTATTCGCTGGCGGTGTCGGCGATGCTCGTCTTCGTCATCCGCATGCGCGATCTCATCGGCGGCGAGGTGTTCGTGAACTTCCTCGTCGGCCGCTATCATCGGCCGGTGCGCGAGGACCGCATCTTCCTCTTCCTCGACGTCGTCGGCTCCACCGCCTTCGCCGAGACCCATGGCGACCTCAAGGCCCAGGCCTATCTCGGCGCGGTCTTCGCCGCCCTCGCCGAGCCCGTGCGCCGCAATCACGGCTCCACCGACGATTACATCGGCGACATGGCCATGATCACCTGGCCGATGGAGCGGGGCCTCAAGGACGCCCGCTGCGTCGCCTGCGTGTTCGACGTCCTCGACAGGATCGAGGCCGAGGCAGCGGCCTGGCAAGCCCGTTTCGGTGTGGTGCCCCGCCTGCGGGCGGCGCTGCATGGCGGCTCCATCGTCACGGCGGAAGTCGGGGTCGACCGGCACAAGATCGCGTATTTCGGCGACACGGTGAACGTGACCTCGCGGATCGAGGCCCTGTGCCGGCCCCTGGGCACCGAGATCCTGATCTCGGACGATCTCCTCGCACGCCTGCCGCGTCTGCCCGAGGGTATTCATGCCCGCTCGCTCGGCGCCCATGCCCTGCGCGGCCGGGGCCAGCCCCTCGCGGTCTCGACCCTGGAGCGCACGGCTCCGGCGCTCGAGGTGAGCGAGGGCGGACGGACCGTGACCGCGCCCTCGGCCGTGCCCTTGGCGGCGTCCGCATGAACGAGCCGGCCGCCGACCGTTCGATCGTCGTCTTCATCGATGCCGATGCCTGCCCGGTGAAGGACGAGACCTACCGGGTCGCCGGCCGCTACGGCCTGCATGTCTACGTGGTGGCGAACAGCTTCATCACCCTGCCGCGCGAGCCCTGGATCGAGCGCGTCGTCGTCAGCGACGGTTTCGACGCCGCCGACGACTGGATCGCGGAACGGGCGAGACCGGGTTCGGTCGTCGTCACCTCGGACGTGCCGCTCGCCAGCCGCTGCGTGAAGGCGGGCGCCGAGGTCCTGGCACCCAACGGAAAGCCCTTCAGCGAGAGCGGGATCGGTCTCGCTCTGGCCACCCGCAACCTGATGCAGGATCTGCGCGAGGCGGGCACGGTCACGGGCGGCCCGCGACCCTTCTCGGCGCGGGACCGCTCCGCCTATCTCGGCGCGCTGGATCGGACCGTGATGCGGCTCAAGCGAGGCGGCTTCGGCTGACCTTCGCCCTGTCCCGAGCCGCGTCCGGGATCCGTTTCGGCGTCGTCACGAGCCGTTCCCCATGGCCTCGCCGAAGGACTGGACCAGCCTGTCCTCCAGCCGACCCTTCATGTCCGAGAGGATCGCCATGGCGACGGCGTTCGGCATGGCCGGCTTGTAGGCGCGTTTCTCGGTCAGCGCCGAGTAGATGTCGCAGATCGTCATCAGCCGCACGGTATCGCCGATGGAATCCCCGCTGAGGCGGTCGGGATAGCCCGAACCGTCGAGCATCTCGTGGTGATGCCGAACCGCGCCGAGGGTGAGGGCATCGCAGCCGGACTCCTTCAGCTTCTCGTAGCCGATGACCGGATGCGTGCGCATGATCGCCATCTCGCCATCGTCGAGCCGGCCAGGCTTGTTGAGGATCTCCAGCGGAATCCGGGCTTTCCCGATGTCGTGGAGCAAGGCGGCGCGGACGAAGTGATGGCGGTCGCTGGCCGAGAAGCCGAGGTGAAGCGAGAACTTGGCGGCCACGCCCGCCACCAGCAGGCAATGCTGGTAGGTGGCGTCGTCATGTGTCCAGACCCGGTCGAGCCAACGGGTCAACCCACCTTCGCGAACCGCCGCGATGATCGGTTCGAGGCTGGCATCGACCCGCGTCAGGGAGACCGGATCGTTCGACCGCGCCACGTCGAACAGGCGGGTCAGGACTTCGGTGGCCCGAGCCACGCCGCGCTCGATGCTCCGGGCCGGCCTCTCGGCGCGGTCCTGGATCACCTGCGTCATCATCGTGCGGGCGACCATGACGGGGTTCGTCAGAGCCGAGAGGCAGCAGGTCGCACCGAGATTCCTGGCATTGCGCATGCCGATCTCGCTCATGTTCCGAAGGAGGCAGATGACGGGAACGTCCGCGATCCTCAACCGCGCGAAGGCCCGGCGCATGGCGGAGGCGGCGTCGCGCCGGTCGAGGGTCACATCCGACACCGCACCGATGGGCACCGACTTCAAGTCCATTGCCGCATCGAATCTCATGACCTTGCAGTCCGCCACGAGGCTCAGCTCGTGTCGCAACAATTCACTGCTGTCGGGCCGATCCGTTATAAGGAGTACTGTCCCATCTAGCATTCGCGCAACGCCCGAAATCCCACCGATACCCACAGAGACAACCTATGTTGCAAAAGTGGAGAGAAAATTAATTGCATCCTCAAGTGTAAATTCGAGAGTACAAATGAACCTGTTGGTTAGAAAAACTACATTTCTACCAAAGGGCGATCTCAAAAAATTTGAGTTGCAACCTCCGTGCCCGCTCTCATGCCCTCTTGATAGGCGCCTCCGGCGGTTCCCCATTGCAGGCGCGACAGCGCCTCTCCGGCGAACCAGATCTTGTCCGCCAGCGGGGCCTGAAGCTGTCCGCGTGCCGGCGCATGTCCGGGTGGGACCACGGCCCATGAGCCGAGCGACCAGGGGTCGTGGCGCCATTCGCTGATCGCCGGAATGGCAAGATCGTGCAGGGCGCGGTGACCGAGATGCTCCGCCAAGACGGCGCGGACCAGTCGGCGAGTGGTATCCGGGTGCCGGTCCCGTGCGTCGAGGGCCCGGATCATCGGCGTGTCGAGCTCGAAGAAGTGGAACGGCGTCCCGTCCACCCGGGTGAGCAGTCCGGGGGGCTTGTGGCGTCCGCCGACCAGGGCGGCGAGGCGGTCGCGACCGAGGAAGGGCGCGGAGGGCCAGTGCAGCACGGCGTGCTCGTAGATCCCGCTGGAGAATCCATCGATGGCCGCGCGCGTCTCCGGCGGCAGGGAAGGGGTGAAGAGCGGCGCGGCGCGCAGCACCATCATCGGGATCGTGACGATCACCGCCTTGGCCCGCCGCACCGATCCGTCCGCCGTTTCGACGGTGACGCCCGTCCCCGACCAGTCGATGCGCACCACCGGCGAGTTCAGCGCGATGGGCAGCCCCTGCGCCAGGCGGGCGAGATAGCCGCCGAAGCCGCCGGCGATGAAACGGTTGTCGCCGTATTCCATGCTGGGAAAATCATGGAGTGAGACGTCCGTCAGGGGGCGACCCGACACGAGGCCGTGGACGAGGGCGATGCGCTCGGCCCAGGGGCCGAGGCCGGGCGGGAGCGCGCTCGAAGCCGGGCGGTCGGGGCCGCCGAACCCGGCCTGGGTGGTCAGGGCGCGATCGGCCACCGAGAAGGCGCGGGCATGGGCGGCGGCCTCGGCCGGGCGCCCCTTCCGCCCCGATACGAACAGATGCCCCTCCTGCGCGGCGATCCTCAAGGGTTCGCCCCGAATCTCGCCCAGGCGCACCAGCGGGTTGATCGGGCCGGCATGGAGCCAGTGCCCGCCGAGATCCACCGGATGGCCCCGCAGCATCGTGGTGATCAGCCGTCCGCCGACCCTGTCGCGCGCCTCCAGCACGGCCACGGAGATGCCGCGTTCCGTGAGGGTCCGCGCCGCGGCGATCCCGGCGGCACCCGCGCCGACGACGATCACATCTGCGTGGTCGGGCAGAGGCGCGAGGCGCGGGGCGATGCTCGGCCGGAAATGCGCGTGGGCGGGACGGGATGTCGGGATCATGCGGTGGGCAGGCATCCGGGAAGGCGGGTCGTGAAGGGCCGAGGGCCGGTAGAGTGACCCGCGATTCTCTACCGACGGTTACGGGAGAAGGGATCGCACGTCCTCAAACGTCGCCGATCTCTTGCAGGAACGCGCGGCAGCGGCAAAAAGGTTCAGCGCGGCACGGCCGGCCGGGGTTGCGCCGCAACGCCGGCGCCGCCAGAACCCGGCGCTGACGGCGGCTCCCGGACGGGGGCTCGCCCGCCCTCGCGCGGAACTCAAGGATTCGGGCGCCATGCTCATTCAGGCGGCCTTCGCTGCGGTCAAGCAGGTGCTCTCGCCGCCTCTGCGCGCCATCCTGTGGAAGTCGCTGGCCCTGACCCTCGGGCTCCTCGTCCTGATCTGGGCCGGCCTCACCAAGGCGATCGACTGGTTTCTGGCCAACCATCACCTGTCGGCGAGCTACCCGTTCCTCGATACCCTGGCGGTGTTCTTCGCCGGCGCCGGCCTGTTCATCGGCCTCGCCTACGTCATGCCGGCGGTCTCGATCCTGGTGGCGGGCTATTTCCTCGACGATGCCGCCGCCATCGTGGAGCGCACCGACTTTCCCCAAGACGCGCCTGGCACGGCTCTGCCGATCGGATCGGCGATGCTCTACGCCCTGCGCTTCGCGGGCCTCGCCCTGCTGGTGAACCTCGTGGCGCTGATCCTGTTCTTCGTGCCGGGCGTGAACCTCGTGGCGTTCTTCCTCGCCAACACCTACCTGCTCGGGCGCGAGTATTTCGAACTCGCCGCCGGGCGCTTCCGGCCCATGCAGGAAGCGGGCGCCATGCGCCGGCATTTCGGCCTGACCACCATGACCGCCGGCGCCATGCTGGCGGGCCTGATGGTGGTCCCCGTCCTCAACCTGCTGACGCCGCTCTTCGGCATCGCCCTGATGGTCCATGTCCACAAGGGGTTGAGCCGCAAGGCCGCCCTGGCCGGACCGGATGTGCGCAAGCGGATCGGTTGATCGCGGCCCGCCTCAGCCCCGCGTCCCCCACCGCACGCCCATCCGGCTCGGGGCCGTCGCGTCGGGGCCGATCGGAGGACCGCTCGGGCGTGTGACCGGCGGGGATGACGGCTCCGCCGCCTCCTCTTCGGAGATGGTGATCGTCTCCTTGGCGAACTGGCCGGCCTTGCGGAAGGTCCAGAGATAACCCGGCACGACGGCCGCCATGGCGGTGGGCAGGATGCCGAGGCCGTCGAGGGTCCGCCCCTCGGCCTTGGCCGCCTCCGAGACCACGTTGTCGGTCTGGAGCAAGGTGACCTGGTCGCGCGTGAGCTTGAGGCTGTCCGGCAGAAGGCCGAGGCTCAGGGTGTCCACGGTCTCGATCACACGGGCCTGCAGCATGGCGAGGGGCTTGGGCAGGTCGACCACGAGGCGGCGGCGCATGGTGGTCTTGAGCATGTAGCGAACGAGGGCGTCGAGGGTCTCGATTTCGGGACCGCCGAGTTCGAACACCCGGCCCGCCTCGGCCTGTCCGTCCACCGCGCGGGCGACCGCCTCGGCCACGTCGCCGACGAAGACCGGCTGGAAGCGCGTGCCGGCGCCGGCCAGGGGCAGGACCGGGAGTACGCGGGCGAGCGACGCGAAGCGGTTGAAGAAGCTGTCGCCGGGGCCGAAGACCAGGGAGGGGCGCAGGATCACGGAGCGGGGCTGGGCCGCCAGGACGTTCGCCTCGCCCAAGGCCTTGGAGCGGGCGTATTCGGACCCGGACGTCTCGTCCGCCCCGATGGCCGAGACATGGACGACCGGCGCGCCGACGCTGGCCGCCGCGCGAGCGATCTCGCCCGCCCCCTCGGCCTGGAGGCCCAGGAAGCTCTGCTTGCCGCTCTCCTGCAGGATGCCCACGAGGTTCACCACCACGTCGGCGCCCTCCACCGCCCGGGCGATGGAGTCGGGGTAGCGCAGGTTCGCCTGGACGGCGACGATCTGCCCGACCTTGCCCAGCGGCTGCAGGAAGAGCGCGAGGTCGGGGCGGCGGACGGCGACGCGGATGCGATAGCCGCGCTTGGCCAGCGCCCGCACCACATGGCGCCCGAGGAAGCCGGAGCCGCCGAAGACGGTGACGAGCTGCGATGACGGACGCGGCAAGGACGGTCCGGCGAAAGGAGAGGTCGAAGCGTCGAAGCCGGTCATCGCCTGGGTTCCACCTGTCATCCGAGATGCCCCGCCATGCCCCGTTCGGGGCGGGGCCGAGCCCGTATCCGTCACCATCGAGCGTCTCTCACACGACTCCCCTGCGCAATCGTGCTCCGCGCGAGAAACGACCGTGACCGGGAGTGTGTGAAGCCCTCCGAGTGCGGGGATTACCATCGCTGGCGCATCGATAGCTAGGGCCGTTTGCCGCCGTGCGGGAGGCTCCGGTGACCGGGAAAGGTCGACGCCCGGGAAAATCTCGCGGACCGGCCCGTCCGAGATGCCGCGCCCCCGCCGATCCCGGTCCTGCCGGAACACGATCGTGTCGTTCGAGGCCGGTTTGCCGGAAGATTGTCCCGACATGGCGCAAGAAAAAGTATTTCTCTTCCTTTGACTATGCCCCGTCTTCGTAAGACATTCGGCACACCAAAGCTACAACGCAAGCTTAACTTCGTCGTGTGCTTGATATCATAATGTATTCACTTGCGGTCGCGGCGTCGACTGGGCCGCACGATGTCTCGAATTCGCGGATAGATGCATGACTCTCCCGAACCATTTCGCCCCGGAGCCGATCCGTTTCGCCTATTGGGTGCCCAACGTGTCCGGCGGCCTCGTCATCAGCAAGATCGAGCAGCGCACCAGCTGGGATGCCGACTACAACCGCAAGCTCGCCCAGATCGCGGAGGCGGCGGGGTTCGACTACGCCCTGACGCAGATTCGCTTCACCGCCGGTTACGGGGCCGAGTTCCAGCACGAATCGGTGGCGTTCAGCCACGCCCTGCTGGCGGTGACTACGAAGCTCAAGGTCATCGCCGCGCTCCTGCCCGGCCCATGGAACCCGACCATCGCCGCCAAGCAGATCGCCACGATCAGCCAGCTCACCAACGGGCGCATCGCCATCAACGTCGTGTCGGGCTGGTTCTCCGGCGAGTTCCGCGCCATCGGCGAGCCCTGGCTCGACCATGACGAGCGTTATCGCCGCTCCGAGGAGTTCATCCGCTCCCTGCGCGGGATCTGGACCCAGGACGACTTCACCTTCCGCGGCGATTTCTACCGCTACACCAACTACACCCTGAAGCCGAAGCCGGCCGACCCGCAGCCCGAGATCTTCCAGGGCGGCTCCTCCCGCGCCGCGCGCGACATGGCGGCCCGCGTCTCCGATTGGTACTTCACCAACGGCAACACGCCGGAGGGCATCCGGGCGCAGGTGGACGACATCCAGGCCAAGGCCTCGGCCAACGGGCATTCGGTGAAGGTCGGCGTCAACGCCTTCGTCATCGCCCGCGACACCGAGGAAGAGGCCCGCGCGGTCCTCCAGGAGATCCTCGACAACGCCGATCCCGATGCGGTGAAGGCCTTCGGCCACGAGGTGAAGAACGCCGGCAAGGCCTCCCCGGAAGGGGAGGGCAACTGGGCGAAATCGAGCTTCGAGGATCTCGTCCAGTACAATGACGGCTTCAAGACCAACCTGATCGGGACGCCCGACCAGATCGCCGAGCGCATCGTCGCCCTGAAGGATGCCGGCGTCGACCTCGCGCTCCTCGCCTTCCTGCATTTCCAGGAGGACGTCGCCTATTTCGGTGCCCACATCATCCCGAAGGTGAGGGCGCTGGAGGCCGCGCGCGAGCGCCGGGCCGAGGCCGCCTGAACTGACGCAACGCTCCTCCCTCCCCCTTGTGGGGAGGGATCGAGGGT
>NZ_NKUG01000103.1 GCF_014845095.1 Methylobacterium bullatum
TCCTGCGCGCGGCCGAGGGCGAAGCATGGCCCGACCTCTCTGACGCGGCCCTGAGCGCATCGGTGGAGAACTGGCTTGCGCCGGAGATCGAGGGACGCACCGGCCTCGACGCCGTCACCGCCGACGATCTCGGCCGCGCCCTTAACGCACTCCTCCCGTGGGACATGCGTCACCGCCTCGACGCGGAGGCGCCGACCCATGTGGAGGTGCCCACGGGGTCGCGCATTCCCATCGACTACGATGCCGAGGGCGGTCCGGTCCTGGCCGTCCGGGTGCAGGAGCTGTTCGGCCTCGACCGCCATCCCGCCATCGCCGGCGGACGGGTGCCGCTGGTTCTCCACCTGCTGTCACCGGCCTCGCGGCCGATCCAGATCACGAAGGACCTGCCCGGCTTCTGGCGCGGCTCATGGAGTGCCGTGCGCGCCGAGATGCGCGGGCGCTACCCGCGCCATCCCTGGCCGGACGATCCGTTGACCGAGCCGCCGACCCGGCGGGTGAAGCCGAGGGGGACATGATGAACACGCTTGATTCGTTCGCGGCGCTCTTCGATCCGCGAGGCCGGATGTCCCGCCGGAGCTATCATCGCCGATTGATCGGGATGCTGCTGCTTTTCTTCGTCTCCGGCAGCGTCGCCATCCTTGCCGCGTCGCTGGATGCGCGGTTCACGGGCCTCGCCATCGTCGGTGTCACCGCGGCCGGGACTGCCGCCGTGCTCGTGGTGGCGACGATCCGGCGCCTGCACGACCGGGGCCGGACGGGATGGTGGATGCTGCCCGACGTCATCACCACCCTGGCTGGCTTCGCGCCACTCGAGACTCTCGCCGACGTCTATCCGTGGCCCGTGATCGCCGCCACGCTGGCCATGACCGGGTTCAATCTATGGTTCTTCGTGGAAACCATCTGCCGGCGGGGTACGCCCGGCCCGAACCGCTACGGGCCGGAGCCCGAGCGGTAAGCGGGTGTCAGTGGACGCGCGCCCGGTCCACCACCGCACGGGCCGCCTCGAAGGCCTCGTCCGCATCGAGTTCGGTGGTGTCGAGGAGGACGGCGTCGGCGGCCGCCTTGAGGGGCGCCGTCGAGCGTTGCGCGTCCCGCGCATCGCGGGCGACGATGTCGGACAGGATCGCCCCGAGGCTCGCCGACTCGCCGCGCCGCAGGAGTTCGAGGTGTCGGCGCCGGGCGCGCTCCTCGGCGGCGGCGGTGATGAACAGTTTCACCTGGGCCTGCGGACAGACCACCGTGCCGATGTCGCGCCCGTCGAGGACGGCACCGCTGGCACCGCCGGCGAAACGCTGCTGCCAGGCGAGCAGGGCCGCGCGCACCGCCGGGATCGACGAGATGCGCGAGGCCGCGTCTCCCATCGCCCTCTCGCGCAGCCTCGGGTCGGCGAGCCGGTCGGCGATCAGCGTCGCGGCGGCCCGAGCGGCGGCGGCGTGATCGTCGAGATTGCAGCCGGCATCGATGACGGTGAGGGCCACGGCCCGGTAGAGCAGACCCGTATCGAGATGCGGCAGCCCGTAATGCGCGGCGAGGCGCTTGGCGAGGGTTCCCTTGCCCGAGGCGGCGGGTCCGTCGATCGCGATGACCATCGGCATGGGGCTCACTCCGCGATGCGGCCGCCGAGCGCCCGCATCGTCGGCAGGAAGCTCGGGAAACTGGTGGCGATCATCGCGCCGTCATCGACGGTCACGGGTTGCTGCGTCGCGAGGCCCATCACCAGGAAGGCCATGGCGATGCGGTGGTCGAGATGGGTCGCCACGGTGCCGCCGCCCCGCGCGGCGGAGCCGTCGCCCTCGACGATGAGGTCGTCGCCCTCGATCCGGTAGGTCACGCCGTTCTCGCGCAAACCATCCGCCACGGCGGCGAGCCGGTCGGATTCCTTCACCGTCAGTTCGTGCAGCCCGTTCATCCGGGTGACGCCCTCGGCAAAGGCGGCGGCCACGGCGAGGACGGGATATTCGTCGATCATCGCCGGGGCCCGCTCGGCAGGCACGTCGACGCCCTTGAGCCGGCTGGCGCGGACATGGAGATCGGCCACGGTCTCGCCGCCCTCGTCGCGCTCGTTGCGCCGCTCGATATCGGCGCCCATCTCCAGCAGCGTCGTGATGAGGCCGATGCGCAGGGGGTTCATCATCACGCCCTGGATCGTCACTTCGGAGCCCGGGACGATGAGGGCCGCCACCAGCGGGAAGGCCGCCGAGGACGGGTCGGCCGGCACGATGACGTCGGTGCCGCGCAGGGTGGGCTGGCCGGTGAGGGCGATGCTGCGACCGTGGCCGCCGGGTCCGTGAGGGCTCACCAGTACCTCGGCCCCGAAGAGGCGGAGCATCCGCTCGCTATGGTCTCGGGTCGCCGCCGCCTCGATCACCGTCGTGGTTCCCGGCGCGTTGAGGCCGGCGAGGAGCACCGCGGATTTGATCTGGGCCGAGGCGACGGGAGTCTCGTAGGTGATCGGAATGGCTTCCCTCGGCCCGCGAAGGGTGAGGGGCACGCGGCCGCCCTCCTCCTCGCTCAGTACCTGCGTGCCCATACGGATCAGCGGATCGAGGATGCGACGCATGGGGCGCTTGCGCAAGGAGGCGTCGCCGTCGAAGGTCGCGGTGACGTCCTGCCCGCCGACCACGCCCATCATCAGGCGCGAGCCCGTGCCGGCATTGCCGAAATCCAGCACGCCGGCCGGATCGGTCATCCCGCCGATGCCGACGCCGCGCACGACCCAGCGCCCCTCCCCGAGACGATCGATCCCGGCCCCGAGGGCTCTGGCGGCCTCCGCCGTGCGTAGCACGTCGTCGCCTTCGAGCAATCCCTCGATGCGGGTCTCGCCGATGCTCAGGAGACCGAGGATCATCGCCCGGTGGGAGATCGACTTGTCGCCCGGCGGCCGCAGCGCGCCGCGCAAGGGCGAGCCGGCGGAAGCGGTCAGGGGCTGCGGTTCGGAAGTGTGCGACACGGGAATGATGACTTTTCGGCTTCTGGCGCAGTCGGGCCGTCGAAGCCGGCCCTTCGGCCGGCGGCGACGTCATGGGGCCGGTTACCACGCAGGCGGGGCGGCGTCATCCGACCCGTCGCGGCCTCGGCGCGGTCGAATCCGGACGAGGTTCGGGCCGAACGCGGCGGATCGCCTGCGTGAGAGCATTTGACAGGACGGTTTCACCCGACTAACGGGGCGCCTCTCCCAAATCCCTATCAGAGGTTCGCCCGTGGCCAGACCGGAACTCGGCTTGAAGCGTCAATGCATGAGCTGCGGCGCGAAATTCTACGATCTCGACAAGGATCCCGCGACCTGCCCGAAATGCGGGACCATCTATCAGGCCGCCGCGACGTCGCGCATCGCCGCTCCCGCCCTCGCCTCCCGCGCCGCGGCCGTTCCGGCTGACGACGACGAGGATACGGACGCCGAGAAGGGCGGTCCCGAGATCGTGTCCCTCGACGAGGTCGAGGCCGCCGAGGACGAAGCGGATACCACGACCGGCGACGACGACGCCGATTCGACCGACGCCGACGACACCTTCCTCGAGGAGGAAGATACCGGCGACGACGACGTGGCCGATCTCATCGACGGCGATATCGAGAACGACGAAGAAAGCTGAGGCGCGTCCCCGCCTCGCTTTGCCTGTCCCGAGGCCCAGCGCCGAAAATTCTCGGCGATGAATGCGATTAGGGGCTTGAGTCCGGGCAACGGCCCGAATATAGAACCGCCTCCGCCGGACGCCGCGAGGCAGATTGGCGGAACGACCATCGCGAGACGTGTTGCGGTGGTCCCAGAAGTGGGGCCTTAGCTCAGCTGGGAGAGCGCTTCCATGGCATGGAAGAGGTCATCGGTTCGATCCCGTTAGGCTCCACCATTTCTTTTCATCCGGTTCGCGGATGTCGCCCCGAGGGGCGCCGTGGAACGAATCGGACAAGACCAATCTCGGTGAGGTTCACCGATGATGACGACAATCGCGAGACAGCGTCGCGATTGTCCCGGAATGTGGGGCCTTAGCTCAGCTGGGAGAGCGCTTCCATGGCATGGAAGAGGTCATCGGTTCGATCCCGTTAGGCTCCACCATTCGATCTTCGCGGCCACGCCCCGGATGCCGCCAGCCGGCCCGGTCAGGATTGTCATCGGTCATCCCCCTCTTCGATCGTCATGAAGACATGGCTCCGCTGTCGCCTGGCGTGAGGCCTTGCAGGCGCGCGGCCGAAGCGTTCGGCTGATCGGGCCATCGTGGTCCGCCCGGCGCATCAGCCGACCGATCCGTCCTCGCCGCCGCTCACCTCCGCGATGACAGAGACTTCGAACGAAGCGCTTTGTCCGCTTGCTCACCATAGGGGCGCCGGTCGATGGCCCTCCGGTGGTACCGGTGGAATTGCGTTCGGGAGGGCGGAGTTCGGTTTCGCTCAGGCCCGCGCTCGTCCCGTCCCTCGCATCGGCCATACCATCACCTCGCATCGAGATGGCGCACCATTCTGCACTATCGCAGACGTTGAGCCCGGAGATGCATTTGACGAGAGGTCGAAGATTATCAATCGATTCACGGAAAGATTGTATCTTGCCTCCGCAGTTCAATCGAAAGGCCTATGGGTTTCCCGATGAACGCGCGGCGAGGCCCGAATTCTACAAGGTCTGACGATGTCTTCGATACAATACACCCGCGATTCGAATTACAACGATGTCAACAGCGATGAAGTATTCTTCCCTTTTCCAATAAACGAGATCTATAAGATAGCGACGCGTTTTGGTGACTTCATAGCCGAAACTCCCACCGAGGTCGGGAATCTGCAGGGTTTCGGGGGAATCGACATGCTGTCGGTCGACAATGCGAGCATCTTCGCGGATTTCAGCGATTCGTCCGCTGCGTTGGATTTCACCGGGGGGAATTTCGGCGACATCCTGGTGACCGGAAGCGGCGACGATATCCTCAACGGCGGCAGCGGTAACGACACCCTCGACGGCGGTGACGGCAATGATATCCTCAACGGTGGCGATGGCGGCGACACCCTCTACGGCGGCGACGGCAACGACATCCTGGAAGCCGGTCTGGGCACCAACACGATCGACGGTGGCGGGGGGACGAACACTCTGAGCTATGCATCGTTCACGGAAAGCTCCGAGTATCAACCCGGCCGTTTCTTCGGCGTCTCTGTCGGTATCGGGAGTGGCAGTAGCATCGATAATACTGGGGCGAAACTTCAAGACACTTTCAGCAATATTCTTAATCTGCGCTTGACGGATTTCGACGACAGCGCGAGCGGCGATGGTAACAACAACGTCATCGAGGGCGGCGCGGGAGGCGATAGCCTCTACGGCGGTGCTGGCATCGATACATTGAGCTATGCCCATTCGGCGAGAGGCGTAGCCGTGAGTTTCGCGGAAAATATCGCCGCGAGCGGGGACGCGGAAGGAGATACGTTCGGCGGCTTCGAGAACCTGCTCGGCAGCGCCCAAGGCGATATCCTCGGCGGAAACTCCGGCAACAATATCATCAACGGCAATGGCGGTACCGATCGGCTCTACGGCGATGGCGGCAACGACCGTCTCGTCATCAGCGAATCGCCCGATATCGTGGATGGCGGCGAGGGGACCGATTTCCTCTTTCTGATGGGTACCGGCTCCGTCAGACTCTCCGACGACCGGTCCAGCGGGAACTTCACCGGCATCGAGGCCATCTACATCCGCGGCGACATGGACCTCGACATGTCGGGCTCGACCACGGGCATCAGGATCGTGTCTCAAACCTCGGCCGACGTGGAGATCATCGGCACGTCGGGCGCCGACCGCATTGTTGTCAGCAGGGGCAGCAACGTCATCGAGGGCGGGGCCGGCGGCGACAAGATCATCGCGAGCGGTCGTGACAACACGTTCCACTTCGAGGCCGGCTTCGGCCGCGACAACCTCTACGGATTCGACATCGACGTCGACCACATCTCCGTGGATATCGATGGCGTCGTCGCGAGTGACGTCATCCTGCGCGGTCTCAATAACGGCCGAGACACGCTGGTGACCTTCAAGGACGTCGCCTCCTCCAACAAGATCATCCTGCACGATGTGGCGAGCGCAGACGTGCAGGACGCGATCAGCGAGTTGTTCGTCTTCGGCGCTTGACGCGGACGCCTCTGCCGATGGGCTCCGTTCCCGGTCGCACCGGGAGCGGAGCCCTGCATTCGGTTCCATGGGCCCGGTGTGAGCGGACGATCCGGTGGTCCCCAATCGGTCGGGCACGGAGACGGATGATGGCGTGTGTCGCCTTCGGCCCCATGATAGGTCGGAGCCATGACCCTACCCGCCGGACGGCATGCCCTCACCACCCCCACCTCGGACGCCGAGGCGCTGATCGAGACCCTGAGCGCACGGCTCCTGAACGGCGACAGCGCGACGACGGTGCTGGAGGGCTGGTGCGAGGAGCGTCGGCTCGCGTCGGAGGCCCGTCTGGTGGCGACGCGAGTTCCGGGTCCCGAACGGGGCCCGAGCCCGGTGCAGAGCCGGCGGCTGGCTTTGTCCCACGGAGAGGCGGTTCGCTACCGGCACGTCCGCCTGAGTTGCGCCGGCTACGTCCTGTCGCAGGCCGAGAACTGGTACGTCCCGGCGCGTCTGACGACGGAGATGAACCTGTCCCTCGACAGGACGGAGGCTCCCTTCGGCCGGGTGGTCCACACCCTGTTCCCGAAACGCAGGAACCTCCGGCTGCTGAGATTGTGGCCGCGGGATGCGGGTGTTCCCGGCCCGTCGGATCTCGTCTTCGCCATCGAGGCGATCCTCTCGGACCGATCGGGGCGCCCGATCTGCGAGGTCAGCGAAACCTATACGGGCGCCATCCTCGCCAGGGGCGAGGTCTAGGCGAGCGGCTCACTCGTCGAGGCGGGATTCCGGGTCGAGCTTCGACAGTTTCAGCAGGTTCTGGCCGTAGGCGGTCTTGGCGAAGAGCTCGCCACGGGCGATCAGCTGCGCCTTGTCGATGAAGCCCTGGAGATAGGCGATCTCCTCCAGGCACGCGACCTGGAGGCCCTGCCGATTCTGCAGCGTGCGCACGAACTCGCCCGCCTCCAGCAGGCTGTCATGCGTCCCCGTATCGAGCCAGGCATAGCCGCGCGACATGCGCTGCACATGGAGTTCGCCCAGGTCGAGATAGGCCTGGTTGACGGATGTGATCTCCAATTCGCCGCGCGCCGAGGGCTTCACGGCGGCGGCAATGTCGAGCACCCGGTTGTCGTAGAAGTAGAGGCCGGTCACGGCCCATGGGCTTTCCGGCTCCGTGGGCTTCTCGACGATGCGCAGGGGCCGTCCGTCGCGGTCGAGGGTGACCACGCCGTAAGCCTCCGGGTGGTCCACGTGATAGGCGAAAATCGTCGCGCCGGTCTTCCGTTCGCGCGCCTGTTTGAGCATGGCGCTCATGCCCGAGCCGAAGAACAGATTGTCCCCCAGCACGAGGGCGACGTCGTCCGTGCCGACGAAGTCGCGACCGATGGTGAAGGCCTGGGCGAGGCCTTCCGGGCGCGGCTGAACGGCGTAGCTGAAGGAGAGGCCGAACTGCTCGCCGGTGCCGAACAGACGCTCGTAATTGCCGAGATGCTCGGGGCTCGAAATGATCAGGATCTCGCGGATGCCGGCGAGCATCAGCACCGAGACCGGATAATAGATCATCGGCTTGTCGTAGACGGGCAGCAGCTGCTTGTTGATCGACAGGGTCGCCGGATGGAGGCGCGTGCCGGACCCACCGGCGAGAACGATGCCCTTCATGACTGTGCCTCTGCTGAATGATGCGCGGGGCCGACAAGCCGGTCGAGGATGTCGTCGAGGGCGGCCTGCCAGGGGCGCGGCGCCAGCCCGTAGGCCTTCGTCAGGCTCTCCGTCGACAGTTCCGAATTGGCGGGCCGCCGCGCGGGCGTCGGATAGGCGCTGGTGGGGATGCCGTTGACCGGAACGCTCCGCCCGCCGCGCGCGGCCGAGCCGGCGACGATGGCTTGCGCGAAACCGTGCCAGGTGGTGGCGCCCGCATTGACGAAGTGATGCGTGCCCGTGGGCGCGTCGCTGTCGGCGGAAAGACGCAGGGCGATGTCCGCGAGGGCGGCGGCGAGATCGGCGGCCGAGGTCGGGCAGCCGCGCTGGTCGTTCACTACGTTCAGCGCATCCCGCTCGGCTGCGAGCCGCAGCATCGTCTTCACGAAGTTGCCCCGGTGCGGGCTCACGACCCAGGCGGTACGCAGGATGGCGTGGCGCGGATTGGCGGTGCGGACCGCCATCTCGCCGGCGGCCTTGCTGGCGCCGTAGACGCTGGTCGGACGGATCGGCGCGTCCGGCGCATAGGCGCCCGATGCGGCGCCGTCGAAGACGTAATCGGTGGAGACGTGGACGAGGGGGATGCCCCGCCGCGCCGTCTCGGCCGCCAGGATGGCGGGGGCCAGGGCGTTGAGGCGCCAGGCTTCCACCACCTCCGACTCGGCCTTGTCCACGGCGGTGTAGGCGGCGGCGTTCACCACCGCCCCGATGGTGCGCTCGGTAAAGATCCGCGCCACGGCTGTGGCATCGGTGACGTCGAGTTCGGTACGGGTCGGGGCGACGAGGGTCACGCCCGCGCCCCAGTGCCGGGAGGCCTGCAGTTCGGTGCCGACCTGGCCCGCCCCGCCGAGGATCAGGATATCCATCTCAAGCCTTCGCCGCTTGCGTGCCGAGGCCGAGGCGCTCGCCGGTATAGCGGCCCTCGCGGATCGGACGCCACCACGCCTCGTTGTCGAGATACCAGCGCACGGTCTCCTCAAGCGCTTCCTCGAAGGATTTGGTGGGGGTCCAGCCGATCTCCCGCTCGGCCTTGCCGGGGTCGATGGCGTAGCGCCGGTCGTGGCCCGGCCGGTCGGCCACGAAGGAGATCAGGCGCTCGTGCGGCCCATGCTCCGGCCGCAGCCGGTCGAAGGCGGCGCAGAGGGCCTTCACCACGGCGAGATTGTTGCGCACCGAGCGGCCGCCCAGGAGATAGGTCTCGCCGAGGCGGCCCCGTTCCAGCACCGCCACGAGGCCCCGTGCATGGTCCTCCACGTGGATCCAGTCGCGCTCGTTAAGGCCGTCGCCATAGACCGGCAGAGGCCGGCCTTCGAGGGCGTTGAGGATCATCAGGGGGATCAGCTTCTCCGGGAAATGCCGGGGGCCGTAATTGTTGGAGCAGTTCGTCACCAGAACCGGCAGGCCGTAGGTCTCCCCCCAGGCCCGTGCCAGATGGTCGGAGGCGGCCTTGGAGGCCGAATAGGGCGAGCGCGGGTCGTAGCGGCTGTCTTCGGTGAAGAACCCGTCCGGCGGGAGCGAGCCGTAGACCTCGTCGGTGGAGACGTGGAGGAACCGGAACGCCGCCTTCGCTTCGCCGCCGAGGCTTTCCCAGTAGGTGCGGGCGCCATCGAGCATCACCTGCGTGCCGACGACGTTGGTGCGGATGAAGGCGCCCGGGTCGGTGATCGAGCGGTCCACATGGCTCTCGGCGGCGAGATGCATCACCGCGTCGGGCCGGAACTCGGCGTAGAGGGCGTGCACGGCGGCGGGATCGCAGATGTCGCCGGTCACCAGCCGGTGCCGCGGATCGCCATCGAGGGGAGCCAGCGAGATCGGATTGGCCGCATAGGTCAGCGCGTCGAGGGTCGCGACCTCATGGCCGAGATCCTGGACGAGGTGCAGGACCAGAGCCGAGCCGATGAAGCCACAGCCGCCCGTGACCAGAATGCGTTGGGATTTAGCCATATTCATAGATCCTGGTGGTCACGCATGGGCGGTTTGGTATCGCGTCGTTCCGACGTGCCTTCGCCGAGGGGGCGGGCGGTACGTCAGAACACCGCGCCCAGATCGGCGAAGGACGGTGCCACGCGGTCCTTGTCGGACAAGACCGCCTCGTCCTCGCCGACCGGCCAGTCGATAGCCAGGTCCGGATCGTTCCATGCCAGATTGCGGTCGTGCTCGCGGCTGTAATAGGCCGACACTTTGTAGGCGACCATGGTGTCGGGTTCCAGGGTGCAGAACCCATGGCCGAACCCCACCGGGACGTAGAGTTGTTCGCCCTCGGCGGCGTCGAGCCGGACGGCGACATGCTGTCCATAGGTCTCGGATCCGCGCCGCAGGTCGACGGCGACATCGAGGATGGAGCCCGACAGGACGCGAACGAGCTTGGCCTGGCCCGCCGGTGCGAGCTGGAAATGCAGGCCGCGAACGGTCCCGCTCTGGGCGGAGAAGGATTGGTTGTCCTGCACGAAGGCGTCGGCGATCCCGGCACCAGCCAGGACATCGGCCCGGAAGGTCTCCGAGAACCAGCCCCTGTCGTCGCCGAAGCGATTGGGCACGACCCGCTTCACCGCGGGAATCCGTGTCTCGACCACACGCATCGCGATTCTCCATTCAACTTCGGCGGTCTCTAGGCGCGTGCCGGGGCGCCCTGTCAAGGCATGCGGTGGCGTATCGGGCCGGTCTCGACCCTGCGCTTGCCCCTCCCATGCCGGAGGGCTAACTCCCGCTTCCCGCGAGGCGGGGCCGCCCCGGCGGCCGCCGGAACCGTTCGAGAGGACGAAGGATGACGATGAAGTTCACAGCGATGCCAACGCGATCCGCCGTGGCCGTCATGGCCCTGATCGCGATGACGGGAGGGGGCTTCGCCCAGAAGGGGGCCGACCCGAGCGGGGTCTGGCTCACCGAGAACGGGGATTCGAAGGTTCGGATCGCGCGCTGCGGCGGTGGCTATTGCGGCACCCTGGTGAGCGTGCCGGGCAAGGGCCTCGATTCCAAGAACCCGGATGCCTCGCTGCAATCCCGCAGCCTGATCGGCGTCCAGATCATGAACGCGGCGACCCCGTCCGGGGACGGCTACGAGGGTTCGCTCTACAACCCCAACGACGGCAAGACCTATTCCGGCAGTCTCACGGTCAAGGGGCCGAACGTGGTCGAAGTGGCGGGCTGCGTCATGAGCGTGTTCTGCAAGCGCCAGACCTGGAAGCGCGTCAACTGACGGAGAGCGCCTGGGCGATGGCGTCGATCGCCGCCTGGGCGCCGGTTCCCTCCGGGCCACCGGCCTGGGCCATGTCGCGGCGTCCGCCGCCGCCCTTGCCGCCGAGATGCCCGGCCCCGGCGCGGACGAGGGAGACCGCGTCGTACCGGTCGGTCAGATCCTCGGTGACGCCGACGACGAGGCCGGCCTTGCCGTCCGGCGACACGCCCACCAGGGCGACGATGCCGGAGCCGATGCGGTTCTTGCCGGCATCGGCGAGACTCTTCAGGTCGCGCATCTCGACGCCCTCGACGACCTTGGCCATCAGCTTGACGCCGCCGACCTCGACGATGCCGTCGTCGTTCCCCGACGAGCCGCCCATGGCGAGCTTCTTCTTGGCGTCCGACAATTCGCGCTCCAGGCGGCGGCGCTCATCGATGAGCGCGCTCAGCCGTTCGGGGACATCGGCGCTCTGGACCTTGAGGAGTCCGGCGATCTGGCCGAGGGTGCGGCTCTCCTCGGAGCGGTGACGACGGGCCGCCCCGGCGGTGAGGGCCTCGATGCGGCGCACGCCGGCGCCGACCGCACTCTCGCCGAGCACCGAGATCTGCCCGATCTCGCCCGTGCGGCCCGCATGGGTGCCGCCGCAGAGTTCGATGGAGAAGGCCGGAAGCCGGCCCTCCTCCGCGAGTTCGCCCCGATCGTCGACCGGGCGTCCCATGGAGACGACGCGCACCTCGTCGCCGTATTTCTCGCCGAACAGGGCGCGGGCGCCTGAGGCGACGGCCTCGTCCTGGGCCATCAGCTTCGTCACCACGGGCGTGTTCTGCAGGAGCACCGCATTGGCGATGTCCTCCACGGCGCGGAGTTCGGCCTCGTCCATGGGTTTGGGATGGCTGAAATCGAAGCGCAGGCGCTCGGCCGAGACCAGCGAGCCCTTCTGGGCCACATGGTCGCCGAGCACCTGGCGCAGGGCCTCGTGCAGAAGATGGGTGGCCGAATGGTTGGCGCGGATCGCCGACCTGCGGGCGTGATCGACGGTGAGCTCCGCTGCCTGCCCCAGGGTCAGCCGCCCCTCGTCGACGGTGACGTGATGCACGAAGAGATCGCCGAGCTTCTTCTCCGTGGCGGTGACCCGCGCGGTCAAGCCCGACGCGGACAGGCGGCCGGTATCGCCCACCTGACCACCGGATTCGGCATAGAACGGGGTCTGGTTGAGCAATACGAGGCCGGTCTCGCCGGCCGACAGGCTCTCCACCTCGGCCCCGTCGCGCAGGAGCGCGGTGACAATGCCTTCCGCGCCCTCGGTCTCGTATCCGAGGAACTCGGTGGCGCCGACGCGCTCCTTGATGCCGTACCAGACCGTCTCGGTGGCGGCCTCGCCCGAGCCGGTCCAGGCGGCGCGGGCGGCCTTGCGCTGGCGCTCCATCGCCTGGCCGAACGCGTCGGTGTCGACGCCGATGCCGCGGGCCTTCAGGGCGTCCTGGGTCAGGTCGAGGGGGAAGCCGTAGGTGTCGTAGAGGGTGAAGGCGGTCTCGCCGGACAGGTTCTGGCCGGAGACCAGGGTGCGGCTCTCGGAATCGAGGATGGCGAGGCCCCGCTCGAGGGTGCGACGGAAGCGGGTCTCCTCCAGGCGCAGGGTCTCCGAGATCAGGCTCTCGGCGCGGGTCAGTTCGGGATAGGCCTGCCCCATCTCGCGGACCAGGGTGGGAACCAGGCGGAACATCACGGGCTCGCGGGAGCCGAGGAGTTCGAGGTGGCGCATGGCCCGGCGCATGATGCGGCGCAGGACGTAGCCGCGGCCCTCGTTCGACGGCAGCACGCCGTCGGCGATGAGGAACGAGACGGAACGCAGGTGATCGGCGATGACGCGGTAGGAGGCGACGGTGCCGGCCTCCGGCGGCCGGCCGACCGCGTGGCTCACCGCATCGATGAGGGCCTTGAACAGGTCGGTGTCGTAATTGCTGGTGACGCCCTGGAGGATCGCCGCCATGCGTTCCAGGCCCATGCCGGTATCGATGGAGGGGCGCGGCAGGGCGAGGCGGTTGCCCGGCTCGATCTGCTCGTACTGCATGAAGACGAGGTTCCAGAATTCCAGGAACCGGTCTCCGTCTTCGTCCGGCGAACCGGGAGGACCGCCCTGGAGGCCGGGACCCTGATCGATGAAGATCTCCGAACAGGGACCGCAGGGGCCTGTATCGCCCATCTGCCAGAAATTGTCGGAGGTGCCGATGCGGATGATCCGGTCGTCGCCAAAACCCGCGATCTTCTTCCAGAGATCGGCCGCATCGTCGTCATCCGCATAGACGGTGACGAGCAGCCGGTCCTTCGACAGGCCGAATTCCTTCGTGATCAGGCTCCAGGCCAGTTCGATCGCCTGCGGCTTGAAATAATCGCCGAAGGAGAAGTTGCCGAGCATCTCGAAGAAGGTGTGGTGGCGGGCCGTGTAGCCGACATTGTCGAGGTCGTTGTGCTTACCGCCGGCGCGGACGCATTTCTGCGCCGTGGTGGCCCGGTTGTAGGGCCGCTTCTCGACGCCGGTGAAGACGTTCTTGAACTGCACCATCCCCGCATTGGTGAACATCAGGGTCGGGTCGTTGCGGGGGACGAGGGACGACGACGGCACCACGGCGTGGTCCGCCTTGGCGAAATAGTCGAGGAAGGCCGACCGGATCTCGTTGACGCCGCTCATCGTGAAATGACTCTGTCGTGCGCTTTGGGCCGTCGAGACGACGACCCGAGGCTTCTTCGTGGCTTGCGCCCTCATAAGGAGGCCGGACCGTCGAGTCACGCCCGGTCGATTGCGGTGGGTTCCGCTTTTTCACGACGTGGGCTGCAAAACGGCCGCGGCGCCCGTCGCGTCCCCTCGGAATGGCGGTTTGAGGGTGGCTTCGTAAGTCCGTCGCGGGCCACGCGAAGGTAGTGCGCGCGAGCCGTTCGGGCTCTCGTCGAGGCCCGGCCGGAAGGTCGGATCGATACTGCACCGATCCGATCATCAAAAAAGGCCGCCGCAGGGAGCTGCGACGGCCTCTTCGATGACCTGCGAGGCGATCAGGCCTCGCCTTCGTCCAGATCGTCCTCGGTGGGCTTGGCCGTCTCGAGGATCTTGTCTGCGAGCAGGCCGGAATTCTGCCGGATCGCCGCTTCGATCTTGTTGGCGATGTCCGGGTTGTCGCGCAGGAAGCCCTTCGAGTTCTCGCGGCCCTGGCCGAGGCGCTGGCTCGCATAGGAGAACCAGGCGCCGGACTTCTCCACGATCCCGGCCTTCACCCCGAGGTCGATCAACTCACCGACCTTCGAGACGCCCTCACCGAACATGATGTCGAATTCCACCTGCTTGAAGGGCGGCGCGACCTTGTTCTTGACCACCTTGACGCGGACTTGGTTGCCGATGGCCTCGTCCCGGTCCTTCAGGGTCGAGATGCGGCGGATGTCGAGGCGCACCGACGCGTAGAACTTGAGCGCGTTGCCGCCCGTGGTCGTCTCCGGGCTGCCGTACATGACGCCGATCTTCATCCGGATCTGGTTGATGAAGATGACCATGCACTTGGAGCGCGAAATCGAGCCCGTGAGCTTGCGCAGGGCCTGGCTCATCAGGCGCGCCTGAAGACCGGGCTGGCTGTCGCCCATCTCGCCCTCGATCTCGGCGCGGGGCGTCAGCGCCGCCACCGAATCGACAACGAGCACGTCGATGGCACCCGAGCGCACCAGGGTGTCGGTGATTTCCAGGGCCTGTTCGCCGGTATCGGGCTGCGAGATCAGGAGATCGTCGAGCTGGACGCCGAGCTTGCGCGCATAGACCGGATCGAGGGCGTGCTCCGCGTCCACGAAGGCGCAGACGCCGCCCTTCTTCTGGGCTTCGGCGATGGTGTGAAGGGCAAGGGTGGTCTTGCCCGAGGATTCGGGGCCGTAGATCTCGATCACCCGGCCACGCGGCAGGCCGCCGACGCCGAGCGCGATGTCGAGGCCGAGCGATCCGGTGGAGATGGTCTCGACCTCCGCCACCTTATCGTTCTTGCCGAGCCGCATGATCGAGCCCTTGCCGAAAGCACGCTCGATCTGGGACAGCGCGGCATCGATCGCCTTCGCCTTGTCCTTGTCCACCATCGGGGAATCCACAACTTTCAGCGCGGGCTGGGCCATTCGTCGGCATCCTTATGCATGGGGAGAGCTCAAGGCTCAATGTGCCTCGGATGCGAATGATGTACTTGGTTTGTTCTCTTTTCGCAAGGTGCCGGGCGCCAATTTCGCATCATTCGGTGGGAGAACGTCGCCCTAGCGGGCGATCGTCTCCTTCACCGTTTCCACGAGCTGCTTGAGGCTGAAGGGCTTGGGCAGGAAGTTGAAATCCTCGCCCTCGGGGAGGTTCTTGCGGAACGCGTCCTCGGCATAGCCGGAGACGAAGATCACCTTCAGGTCCGGGCGGTGCTTGCGCAATTCGCGCAGCAGCGTCGGACCGTCCATCTCCGGCATCACCACGTCGGAGACGACGAGGTCGATGGTCTGGTCGACATCGCTGATGAGGGCCAGGGCGTCGAGGCCGGAGGCGGCTTCCAGAACCGTGTAGCCCCGTGCCGACAGGGCTCGGCTGTTGACCGCGCGCACCGGATCCTCGTCCTCGACCAGCAGGATCACGCCCTGCCCCGTATGATCGGGCGAGGGTTTGCGCGGGGCGGATTGCCCGCTGCCGGGCTTTTCGACGTCGCGTGCTCCCCGGAGCCGGCTGGCGGCGATCTCCGCGTTGCTCTGCGGGGCGGCGGATGCGAGGGCGGGCTCGGGG
>NZ_NKUG01000104.1 GCF_014845095.1 Methylobacterium bullatum
CCCCTTCGCACCCCCACCACCCCTTCAAAGCCCGAACCTGGCTCAGCACCCAAGAGACCGCGGAAGCCGGTTACCACCTGGGTCGAGTTTGAGCGGCAACACCGGGAGGCCAATGGCCGCCTGAAACACTACCTTCACATGGGTCGCAGCCGGTCGGTCGTTCTCGATAGAGAAACCGCGACCGAACTCGACCCGGCGAGCGCTCGGTTTCAACTGGCCAACAATCTCCAGGCACGTTTGCGGTTCGCCGGCATCATGGCCCAGCACCTGGACCGAGCGGTCGGCGCGCTCCCCCCGGATGAGCCGGTGTTTTTCGTTACCCTCATCGCGCGGCGGTTCACAGTCCGCGAGGGCCAGGCCGCAGCATTTAAGGTTCACCCCCTTCACAGCTGGACCCATCAGATCCTCCGCGGTTGTAACTACGTCGGGATGGTGGAGGGGGCGTACTATTCGAACCTGGACGTCACGGGCGCCGGGTACCAGCGCGCCGTTTCGTGGCACACCCATGCCATTGTGTGGGGCATCACGGAGGAACAGCTGCGGGAGATCTGCAACGCTGCCAACCGGCGCTACCAGACCATCGTCCCTGGAATCGACGCTGCGCACTTCCGCACTATCGAACGGTCGGAGGTCGAGGGCCAAGCCCTCTACATGAGCAAGGGGCAGCTATCGGATTACCGCCTTATCCCCCGCAAGCGGGAAGCCGTTGACGCGGAGACGGGTGAGGTCACAACCCCGACAACGGGTCGTTTTCGGCAGGCCAAGCAGGATCTCCGGCCCGGCACTGCGGCTCGGCTTTGTCAGGTCTTTGCCGGTCGCACCATCGGCGAGCTTGCCTTCGCGGGCGGCGGGGGGCGGACGGTCCTCAAAGCCATTCGCCACGAGGCTGGTGCCGACCTTCGACGGTGGGAGAGCCAGCAGGCTTCTCAAGCGGCAGGCTCACGGCAACCCGGGGACCGATAGCCCTATACGCCTAAGCGGCGCCTATGAGTCGGATGGCAGCATGCGGATGGTGTAAGTTGTTAGTGCATATGGGGCTGCTAGCTCCAGTTACGTTGCCGGCTCAAGACCCATAGTGCGGAACGCTACCTCTCGTTGGCCCCAGGGCCCGTGCAGTCATTCGGAGCTTAAATGCAGCGTCGTAAAACCCCGCTTGAGGTCGCTATGGACGAACTAGGCCGCACGTGAGGGTTCCAGGGGCTTTACGGCCAGCCGGTGGGCTGAAGGTCAGTAACGACTGCAGCCGTAGCTACTGCTCCTACGTCCCTGCCGCGAGTGAAGCCGACGGAGACGAGCGTCTGTCCCAGATGTTAGCTATTGACAGATACTCCGTCGTAACGCCTCCCTTCGTAACCGAGTGGTGGCAGCGTTCATCGCTTCTAAGATCTTTCTGAACAGCTTTCGAACGGCCACCATCGAGTTACAAAGGATAAGCTTTTGATCTGGACCGACAGCTATTTCGAGACATTCTATAGTGACGGCCGAACGGCGGACATGACTTCCTGCGTTGTCAAAATCGACCACCTTGGAATTCGCATAGAGTACAGCGAGGGCGATAGATTGATTGCGTACGTAGGTGAAGAGGATGGGCCGGGCCATTACCGTCTTTCCTGCCCAGAAAACGGTGGCGTCGCCGAATTCCATCGATTTTATGAGTCTTTAATGCTCGATGGATGGTGGAATCAAGAGAATTACTACGGTATGTGGCGTGTGACCCTGCAGGAAAAATAGCTAGATCCTATTGTCTGGTCTAGGGCTGAAATTATTTAAAACCTATAAAATGGCAAACACTGCAACATTCTGGCATTTGGGCATCGCACCATCAAGCTGTATTGACTGGCAATTCTTCTAAGTTAGCGCTTTTGCTCTGGTTGAGAGTGGAAAACACCGTTGGTGCCGCCCAGCAACCCTATGTGCGCGGCAGGGTTTGGCGCCGGAAATCGACACCGATTTACTTTGTTGTCTTCGAAACTGCGGTGTAGCGCTCGCTATAAAAATAATCGGACACCGGCTAAGTTAGTTGGAAGAAATTTAGGGATGTTCAGACCGTACGGCTTACATCGTTGAGGCTAGAAGAGCCGTTAGGCACACGACGCTACCATCCGACACTCCTTACCGCCTATGCGGAACCCACGACCGGGATGTCGGCGATCCGGGTGGTGTAGCGCGGCGAGCGCATGTCGAACCGCGTGGACCACGTGCGCTGCGAGCCGAACCCAGCCGTGCCGGGCACCACCGCCCCTCGGCCCCAACGGCGGTTGCAGGCGTCGAGAGCATCCATCAGCGCCCCACCTCGCTCGCGGTCGAGACCGTCGAACAGCGCGCGCTGTGAGGCCGCCAGAGGCACAAGATCGACAGTGATGACCCCAGCCTTCGAGTATCGGTAGCCCGTCTTCCATATCCGTCGCACGCCTGCCGTCGCCGCCTTAATCAGCGCCAGGGTATCGGAAGTCGCTTCGGGCAGGGTTACAACGGTCGAGGCAGATCGCTGTGGGTTCCCGGTGTCATGCTCCGAGGTATGGAAAAACACTGTCACGTGATCCGTGCCAAGCCGTTCACGGCGGAGCTTTTCACCCAGTCGGGTCGCATGCGCCGCTACCGCCTGCTCCATTGTCGCAAGGTCCTCAACGCGGCTGGAAAAGCTCCGGGTGACCGCGCAGCCCTTACGGGTCGCCGCAACCGTCTCGAGGCTGAGGCAGGCTCGCCCGCGCAGCTCATGGATGATTCGCTCACCCACCACCGTCAGCGCCCGCCGCACTGGCCGAGGATCAAGGTCGCGCACGTCGGCTACACTGTCACAGCCCAATGCCCGCAACTTCGCCTGCGATGCCCGGCCGATCCCCCAGACCTCTTCCAGGGCCGTGCGGCATAGCCAGTGTGACCGTTCGTTGTCGTCCGACAGGTCGCAGACTCCCGCCAGCGCTGGGTTGGTTTTGGCGAGGTGGTTTGCGAGCTTCGCCAGCGTTTTCGTCGGGCCGATACCAACACAGGTGGGGATGCCGGTCCATCGGTGAACGGTCGCACGGAGATCGCGCGCGAGTTCCAGCCGGCGGCCGGGGGCGACATCGGTGAGGTCAAGGAAGCTCTCGTCGATGCTGTAGATCTCGACCCTTGGGCTGAAACGCCGATAGACCTCGTTGGCGCGAGCGCTCATGTCCCCGTATAGAGCATAATTGCTGCTGAACACCCGTACCCGTTCGGTCCGGCACAGCTCGCGGATCTTGAACCAGGGCTCGCCCATGCGAATGCCAAGCGCCTTCGCCTCAGCCGTCCGCGCGATGGCGCAGCCATCGTTATTGCTCAGCACGATCACCGGCACGGATCGCAGCTTGACGTCAAAAACCCGTTCGCAGGAGCAGTAGAAGCTGTTGCCGTCGATCAACGCGATGGCTTGGCTCATCCCCGTTGCGCGCGCCGCCGGGGGTTGATGCTGGCCGACACAACGCCCCAAACCTCGACCACGGCACTGGGTGACAGATTGAAGGCGGGGTAGCGTGGGTTGGCGAAGGCAAGGCTGACACGGTGCCCCTGCCGCTGCCAAACCTTGAACGAACGCTCCCCATCGACATCGACCATCACCACGTCGCCGTTCTGCGGCTCGAGCGAACGATCTACGATGGCCAGGTCGTCGTTGAAGAGGCTCTTTCCAACCATGCTGTCGCCGGCGACCCGAACGAGGAAGGTGGCGGGCCGATTCACGATCAGCAGGCGCTGCAGGTCGATCTCTTCCTCGATGAAATCGTCGGCAGGGCTCGGGAAGCCGGCTGCCACCGGGCGGGCCAGCAGCGGCAGTGGAATGGGGTAGCCAAGGCTGATGCCGTAGATCTGCACGGATGGGTTCCTTCCCGCTAGATTCGGAAAGGAACATACCAAGAACATGACGGACGGCTAGGTCAAGCTCTTTGGTGGCTCGCCTGCCGACCGGGGCGATTAGTGGCAGGCTGCGTATGCCTCCGCTGGGACCTCGACCGCGCCCTGATACGGCTGCAGGATGCATCTAAGTTATCGAGCAGGTGAAGCTATGCTCTTGCGGCGGCTTCCAGGAATGGCTCCAAAAGCCTGTCTCGGAATACGAGCCCCTCAAGTTCCGTAGGAGCGTCCCTTGGTCGAGCTGCGCATCCATCACGAGACGACGTATCGTTACCGACAGCCAGTTAGTCTGGGGCCGCATCGACTGATGCTGCGACCGCGCGAGACACGCGACCTGAGGCTCGTGTCGAGTGTCGTCACCGTGACGCCGGATGCCACGATCAAGTGGGCTAACGACGTTTTCGGAAACGCTGTGGCGACTGTCACCTTCGCGACGCCTTCCGATATCCTCGTCATCGACAGTGTCTCCTGCGTCGAGCTTTCCGCGGTCGCCTATCCAATCTTCGACATGGCGGCCTCGGCCATTTCGTTTCCCTTCCGGTACTCCGACGACGAGTGGACCGACCTGGGAGCACTGACGATCAGGCAATACCCCGACGGGGACGACCTGCCATCTTGGGCACAGGGGTTCGTTGCGGGCTACCCCACCGACACCTTGTCGCTGCTCAAGGACATCAACGCTGGTGTAGGCAGCACAATTGCCTACCAGGCGCGGGAGGATGAGGGCACCCAGTCCCCGAGCCAAACCCTATCGCTGGGCATGGGCTCGTGTCGGGATCTTGCTACGCTCTTTGTGGAAGCGGTCCGCAGCCTCGGCTTTGGCGCCCGCGTTGTATCGGGCTATCTGCACGATGCAACACGCACCCTTTTGGGTTCTGCTGATGCTGGGTCCACCCATGCCTGGGGCGAGGTTTACCTGCCGGGTGCAGGGTGGGTCACCTTCGACCCAACCAACCGCAGCGTCGGAGGCGCGAACTTGATCCCGGTTGCCGTCGCACGCGACATCCGTCAGGCAATGCCAGCGACCGGCAGCTTCGTCGGGTCGCCCGACGCCTTCTTGGAGATGTCTGTCGCTGTCAGCGTTGCCTCCTAAAAGCAGCGATCAACGTCGGGAGGGTCTGGCCGAACTGACACGTACGCTGTGCCTATCATCAGGCCAAAAGCGGTTGGACGAAAGCCGATTGAACGCTGTCGCATCAAAGACCGGCAGGTCTCGACCCTTTGCAGGCCTTGGGAAGTTCCGCTTTCAAGCCACTTAGTGGAAGAAAACCAGACGTATGGTACCCCGTTCAGGGCTCATAGTCGTCCACGAGCTGTGGCTCTGTCAGATACCGCACATATCGGTAGGAGGGCGTTAAGCTGCGCAATTCAATGCTGGAGGCATGATGCACGCAATCGTAAGTGAAGCCGAACGGCTCGCATGCCTCAGGGGCCTCGGCATCCTCGACACGCCACCCGAGCATGAGTTCGACACCCTGGTGCGGACGGCTGGGCAAGTGCTGGAATGTCCCATCGCCCTTGTCACGATGGTGGATGAAAACCGGCAGTGGTTCAAAGCCGTTTGCGGACTGAGCATCGACGGTACACCGCGTGAGGACGCGTTTTGCACCCATGCGCTGAAGGCCGACGACCTGCTCGTCGTGTCCGACGCAACAGTCGATTCGCGCTTTGCCCATAATCCCCTTGTGACGGGGGACCCGCACATTCGCTTCTATGCCGGCATGCCAATTCGCGTCGAACGCCCGCACGGCGCCGGCCCCATCGCTGTGGCTACGCTCTGCGTTATCGACCGTCAGCCGCGGGAACTGGATGAGGCTGGCATGACGGTTCTTCGGGACCTCGCGCAGCTTGCCGAAGCCCTACTGACAGCCCGCAGCAATACCTTCGCGCTCGTCCGGCTCGCGGAAGAGCGCCGTCGGACACTGGAAGCACTCGACCGGAGCAACCGCCAGCTTCGTCAGGCAGAACGGATGGCCCGGATCGGCTCGTGGAGACTCTGCCTTCGCACGAAGGTCATGGCCTTCTCGGATCAGACTTATGCCATTCATGGAATGCCAGTGGGCAACGAAGTGCCCCTGGAAGCAGTCCTCGACTTCTACTCGGCACAAGGACGCATCATGATCGAGACGGCGGTCTCGCGCGCAATCTCGAGCGGTGAGTCCTTCGACATCGAGAGCGACTTTTGTAATGCTCAAGGCGAGGCCTTGCGCGTGCGTTTAAAGGGCGAACTGGAATTCCGTGCTGATGAGGCGGTGGCCCTGATTGGGGTGCTTCAGGACATCACAGACCGGCACGCCATGGAGCAGGCCCTTCGCCACGCCGCTCAGACCGATGACCTGACGGGCCTCGCCAGCCGAAGCCGCCTCAACCTGTTTCTCGATGAGCGAATTCGGCTGGTACGCGAGAATGATAGTGGCTTCGTCCTTCTGCTCATCGACCTCGACCACTTCAAGGCCGTGAATGACGCCTGTGGGCATCCTGCCGGGGATGACGTTCTGCGAGTAATGGCCGAGAAGCTCCAGGCCTCCTGCGGAGCGGGCGGGCTTGCGGCTCGGCTAGGCGGCGACGAGTTCGCCCTCATCTTGTCCGAGAGCCTCGACGATGCCGAATTGGAACAGCGACTCGGGCATCTCCTCGCCACGTTACGCCATGATGTCGAAACGGACGGGAGGGTCATCACCGTGACGGCCACAATCGGGGCCTGCCGCTTCGACGTGACTATTGCGAGCCGAAGCGGCTTCATGAAACGAGCCGACGAAGCCCTCTACCGGGCCAAGAACCACCGACGCGGGTTCGCTGCGGTCGCCGGGGAGGCACGCATAATCGTTCCGAACGACATGGCGCACTTAAAACTGAGAGCTGACACGCACTAGTCGGCATCATGCAGGTAAACCACGACCCGCTTGAAGGGTCCTAGACCAACGCTTTCTCTTACCTACGTCCTTCAGTCTCTAGTAATCACATGCGAGCCTTGGCAGGCTTTGGAACGGTCCGCTTTCTAGCACTTTGGTGGACCGAGGGTTACGACCGTAGTGGGTGGGAACCGGACCCTAGCCTTTCTCCCCGAAGCGGACGTTCCGCCTGCGGCCCTTAGGGGAACCGGGAGTGATCCGGTTCAGAGCAGGAAGCGCTGGGTCCGCTGTGGGCGCTGACGCAACCCCCGCTTTCGACGCTGAGCTGATGCCTGGGATTGGGGTCAGCTCGGTAAAACACCAGGTATACACACGATACCTGTGCGCATAATGGTACCAGCGTTGGCTAGATTGTTAGGTGCGCACCATGATGGAACTGGACCCAATTTGCTTTTCGTCGCACTGCCCCAGCCGAACACTCTTCGAGCAGATCGCAGATAAATGGTCCATGATGGTTCTGGCGGTTCTGTCCGATGGCCCTCATCGATTCAACCTTATCCGTAGACGGCTGGAGGGCGTTAGCCAGAAGGCGCTGACGCAGTGTCTGCGCAGACTAGAGCGCAACGGCCTCATCACTCGCCGCGTCGTGTCCCTGTCACCGGTCGCTGTAGAGTATGAGATTACTGCGCTAGGCCAGACTCTGCAGAAGCCGTTTGGCGAGCTTCACCGGTGGACAATGGACAAACTATCAGATGTCAAAGCGGCGCGCGAAGCCTTCGACGCCCGACAATTGGATCACGGTTTCAGCGGTATTCAGCTGGGAAAACGCGCTGACTAAGCAGTAGCGAAACGGCTACCAGGTATCCTCCAGCCTACCTAGGCGATCCAAGGTGCCTGATTGACGCCAAGTCTACTCGGTATACCTAGGCGTTCCGACATACCGGAGCGTCGAATGACCGAGCTTAAATTGCTGACCCCGCTGAAAACCGACACATTCGAATTCAAGAACCGCGTTTGGATGGCGCCGATGACAAGGGCGAGGTCGCCAAACCGCGAGGCGAACGATCTGACCGCACTCTACTACGCACAACGCTCCGCCGCTGGCCTGATCATCTCCGAAGGCACGCAGATCAGCGAGCAAGCGATTGGCTGGACGAATACGCCGGGAATCCACACGACCGAGCAGATCGAGGGGTGGCGAAAGGTCACCCGGGCCGTGCACGACGCGGGCGGCCTCATCTTCGCCCAGCTCTGGCACACGGGTCGCGCGTCTCATCCGGATTTCCATGGCGGGGCCTTGCCTGTCGCGCCTTCGGAAGTGCCCTTCAACAGTCAAGCCTTCACGCCCGAGGGGCCAAAGCCGACCGTAACCCCCCGGGCTCTGACCCTCGACGAGATCCAAAGTACGATTCGGGACTACGAAGCCGCTGCACGTGCGGCCAAGGCCGCCGGTTTCGATGGCGTTGAGGTGCATGGCGCCAACGGCTATTTGCCGGCCCAATTCCTCGAAGACGGTTCCAATAAAAGAACGGATGCCTATGGCGGCCCTATCGAAAACCGCGCCCGCTTCCTGCTGGAAGCAACCGACGCCGCAATCCGAGTCTTTGGGGAGGCCCGTGTTTCGGTCAGGCTCTCACCCCGGGTTCCCTACAATGACATGGGCGATAGCGACCTGGAGGGCACCTATATGTTCGCTGTCGAGGCTCTCGAAGCAAGGAAGGTAGGCATTCTTCACTTCATGGAGCCGGCGCAACTTCCCGAGGGTCTCAAGCTGCTGGCGCCCGAGGCGAGAAAGCGGTTTTCCGGATTGTTTGTTGTGAACGTTGGATATGACCGAGAAAGTGGCGAGAGGGCGATTGCGACCAATCTGGCGGACGCGGTGACCTTCGGAACGCTCTTCATCAGCAATCCAGATCTTCCCGAACGCTTTCGTCAAAACGCCGCCTTGGCGCCGTCCGACCCGTCCAGCTACTACGTCGGCGACGAGCGAGGCTACGTGGACTATCCGCCCCTCGGCTGAGGTCTGTCAGGCTAGGCTTCATCCGCCATCCCGTTGTTCACTCCAAAACCGGATGCAGTGACGGGATGGAAGTTAGTTTGACGCTACTTACGTTTCCGCTGCCCACCCAATCCAGTGGTACTCAATGGCCCGCCGGGCGGCCTGGAAGCGGACCTTCCCAGGGTCTGCCAAGGGTCGGGACCCGTCCGTACGCTCTTCGACAGGGACTGGTGGATAACGGTAAGGCTGCTTTCAATTGCATGCCTCTTAAACCGCACGCTGGTCTTTCAATTTATCGAATCGATGCTAGAAATACAGATGCAGCTTCATAAATAAACGCGATACGCTTGGTGCATCAATCAAGCGTTTACGATCAAGACAGGCTATGCGTGATTTAAGAAATCAATCAATGGCTTCGAGCCCTTGAGAAGATCGACAATTTCTTTCAGGCCGCTTGATATCGTGAGTCTAACGTCGGGCAAAAACTCCCTCGTTATAAAACCATCTTTTTTCAAGTATTCCATTGCCGGGTCATCATGCTCGAATTGAAGCGGCCCGCGCTTCAGTGACTTGCCGCTTTGAGACTGTATTCCGTTGGGGAACAGTTCCACAAATGAGTGACTCGTGACGATGCGCTCAAAATCTTTGAAGCCATATGAAACCTTTCTACGGTAATTCAGTAAGTCCGGACCCTTAGGGTTGGGCGCTCCACCTCCGACGAAACAATTGCCGGGCTCAATGTGTACAGCGTAGCTGGCTGCAAGGCCCTGAATGCCCTGTAGACCCACGACGATATAGAAGTCCGTCTTGTATGGACCCTTTCCTTTTCCAAAACGCATGTCCCGGTTGAGTCGTGTCACGCATGTCTCGGGCTTCGGAGGTTTCTTTGCTATTGCCTCATCGAATTTAGATACCTCTGCGACGATGCATGCGGCGAATTCGGTGACATCATTTTTTGTTCTATACATCTCATCTTGATGATCATGTGCCCATTGCGTCGAATTGTTATTTTTGAGGCGCGCCAAAAAATCGAAACTATCCTGCTGCAACATGATGACGGCCTATTTCTGATTTGTAGGAAGGAATCATTGTGGCGAGCGGTTTAGTTCGAAAAAATTACGCCGCACAAACTCAAATAGAGGGACTTAGTCTCTCGAAGTTTGTGTACGTTGCATTATCATCCGGAAGACCTGACGAGTCGTAGGTTATTGACCGCTTCGGCATTGCAACGCGCCGGGTCTTTAGCCCACCACTTTTTCAGATGTTCATGGCGACGCCCGGGATAACGTTCAGGCAACATTTCCGCCGCCGACACCGTCTCGGCGGAAAACACCCGGTAATCCTGCCGCACCTCGCAAAAGGCACCGATCATTTGGCGACCTTCGTCGAAACCCAATCCGATAGGCCAGATCACGTGTTCGCGACGCTTCTCTCCCGTAGAGACATAGGTGATCCTTACCTTGCGCTGCTCTCGAATTGCTTGTCGCAGGACCATCAGATTGGGTGGTTCGGTGCCGTCCTTCCTCCCGCAGACGTGAAAGGCATCGCTCTCCAATTCGTCCCGCATGTCCGCAGGTAGGACCGCGCTGATCTTCGCGAGCACATTGGCTGCGGCGAGCGCCAATCCCGGGTCGGTGTGCTCAGAGACCCATTGCGCGCCGAGCGCCAAGGCCTGGATCTCCTCGTTCGAGAACATGAGGGGAGGCAGCATGAAGCCAGGTCTCAGGACGTATCCGATACCCCGCTCCCCTTCGATGGAGGCGCCGAGCGCCTGAAGCGCGGAGATGTCACGGTAGATCGTACGCAGTGAAACTCCAGCTTCCATGGCCAGATCCGCGCCGGAAACCGGATGCCGGTGTCGACGCAAAATCTGCATGAGGTCGAGAATGCGTTGACTTTTGGTCATGGGGCTAGCCCGTCATGATCGCCGCGGGGAAGCGGCACGGTATGCTCAACCGAACGAAACCAGCGCCTTGCCCGGAAGCTTTCGGCCACGTTCCAGAGCTGTCAACAGTGGGATGGCTTGAGACAACGGAACGGTCTCCGCAACGGGCAGTCGAAGAATCCCGTCGCCCGAAGCTTTTGCCAGGGCGTCGAGGATGTCTGGCCTCGCATTGATGATGATCGGCTTCAGCCGCCGGTCAAACAAGGCCCTAACGAATTTCAAGGGCTGCGGATCGATGTCGAGGAACACGCCGCCCCTCCTCAGTAGGCTCATTCCTACCGCGATTCGCATCGTTCCGGCGGTGTCGTAGACGACATCGTAGCGATGCCCGATCCCGGCGAGGTCGGTGGAGCGATAGTCGTAGACGTTCTGAAGGCCCATTGCCTGGGCGCGTGGGAACGACTCGGCGCTGCAACTCCCGGAGACCTTGGCACCCAGCATCCTCGCCAATTGAACGGCTGCCTCGCCGACCGCGCCGGTGCAGCCGTTGATGAACACGTGCTGCCCGGCCTTCAGGCGCGCCTTGTCGACCAGTCCGTTCCACGCAGTGACGCCAGGCGTGCCGAGACACGCGGCGGCCTCAAAGGAAACACCCTCTGCCATCTTCGCCAAGAAGGTATCTGGAGCGATGACGGCTTCGGCCGTCGCCCCGCAGGCTTTTATGTTCGTCAGGCCAAAGACCGCATCTCCCGGTTTGACGCGCGTCACACCCGCGCCGACGTCGAGAACCACGCCGGAGAAATCGCAGCCCATGGCGCGCGGAAAGCGCTTGCCGGTCACGATCTTCATGTCACCGCGGCGAACCTTCCAGTCGACCGGGTTCAGGGCCGCAAAACGGACCTCGACCGCCACTTCGCTGGGCTTGAGACCCGGCAGTTCGAAGGAGGCAAGGCGCATGACCTCCGGGCCGCCGTATCTATCGTACTCGATGCGTCTCATCGGATTGACCAGGTCTCGCTGCGGGAAGATGCGTTCAAGCAACCTAGAACGGCTCAGTGACAGATTGTGTCAGCAGCGATTGCGTCCGTCGCTTTCCCGCCCGCATCCAATTCGCTGACATTGGCGAAGAGCCGCTTCTTGAGGTTTCAGGCCAGACGTTCCGTTTAAAGCCTTGCTGCAGCCTCGCCAGGCAATTCGATGGCATCATCCATGGCTTCAACCCAATTATTGCGATATTCTGCCATCTCCGTGCGGAACATTCGATATGATCCGTGCTTCTTGACAGGTCCACACGGTCGCGACGGGTCACGGATTGGATGGCGCAAAACGATGGCCATGGTGGAATCCGATGCGGTCTTTGCTGCGCATGACGTCCCACGAGGTGTGTCGGCGGTCGGCATGGACCTTGTCACCGACGGGCTTGAGAACCATCGCCACGCCCATCGCAAGGGTCAGCTCATCCTGACCGCACGGGGAATGGTGACATGTGACGTTGCCAAGGGTTTGTGGATGGTGCCGCCGCAATGCGCGCTTTGGATACCGGGCGACATAGAGCACAGCGTCCGTGTGGTCGGAGATGTCGAGCTCTATGTCCTGTTCATTGATCCGGACATCGCAGGGGCGCTTCCGTCCGAGTGCTGTACGATCACGATCTCATCCCTTCTGCGCGAACTGGTGATTGCGGTCTCGCACCTGACGGAACCCTACGATGACGACGGACCACATGGTCGCCTGATACAGACCATGCTCGACCAGCTGTCGGTCGCACCCGTCGAGCGGCTACACCTGCCGCTGCCAACCGATCCACGCCTGCGCAGGATTGCCGATGGCCTGACGTCCGATCCCTCGGATCGCGCCACGGTCGGCGAGTGGGCGCGAAGGGTGGCGATGAGCGAACGGACCTTGTTTCGTCTGATCCTGCGCGAGACGGGGATGAGTTTCGGCCGATGGCGGCAGCAATTCCAGATCATGCTGGCCCTCGAACGTCTGGCGACTGGCGAAGCGGTACAGACAGTCGCCATGGACCTTGGCTATGAAAGCGCCAGTGCCTTTATCACGATGTTCAAGAAGGCGCTCGGCCAGCCACCGAGCCGATATCTCAGATCGCGCCGTGGGCACTCATCGGCCTTGGCCGAAATGAGCACCAACTGACAACAAGATCGCCTTTCGCCTGTCTGACGATAGGCATTGCCAATCTGCCGGTGACTAAAGGCGAGAAGCGCCGAACACCATCGTTCTGTTAAAACTTTGGTGGTCACCCAACGGACTTGATAATAACCCTGCGCACTGGATGGCGAGCGCTAGATGATCTAGGCTGTTACGATAGTTTTTCTGCTTTGCGGCCGGTCTTGACGTTGGACGGCCCCCAATAAGCATGCACCGAAGTGAACTTGCCGTTCTCATCGAACTTCATCACATCAAGTGTCTCGACCATCAGGTCCTGACCGTCGATTGTCATCCGCGCAATGTAGGCTGCAGCGCCATAGTCACCCGTGATGCGCACCTCGCCGTCGAGACGCATCTCAATAAACCCGCCCATCGCCTCGAATGATCCCTGAAAGAAATCGAACAGATCCTTGCCACGTCGTTCCTCGGAACCAACGGGGTCGATAAGAACGCCATCGGACGCAAATAGATCGACGACGCCTTGCGCATCGCCTTTGGACATCAGATCTCCATATTCTTTAAGTGCCCACTGGATATGCTCTGGACTGTTCTTAGCCGAAATGCTGTCGAAAAGCATCTTCAGTGGGGTCGGCAGGCTGGTGAGTTCCGTCATACTCTTTGACCTTGTCTTACGATTGAAGGGCCGCATTGAGGATCAACACACATCCAGTGATCCACATGCCTCATCAGGAACAGGACGTTACTGATTGGATCGTTAGGGCGTATCACCGGTTTGGAGATCGCGATTACGCGATACCGCCAAACTATCGTTCAATGCCGCCAATCGGCTCACACGACGCACGCTAAGTTGTCGGTCGTCGATCAAGGTAATCGCCGGATCTTTGCCGAAGTGGTTCCTCCTGACTTGGCATCGTCGGCAGGTCACTTCCCTCCTGCGCGACGAACGTCAGCTTTTAGGCCTACCGACAACGGCCAGCTATGGCGTGGCTGGGTCGAAGGCGAAATGTCCGCTTCGGAAGGAATGGTCAGTGTTTATTCGCCGCCCATGGCCACCACTTCGCACTTCACACTATGAGAGTTTTGCTCACAACCTGTCGGTAGATATGCATACGTAAATCAACCTAAGCTTGACATTAGGATGATAATCTTATAATGTGAGGTTCGCTGCGGCCTGTTTCGCAGCCGAATGGATGC
>NZ_NKUG01000105.1 GCF_014845095.1 Methylobacterium bullatum
CCTCCACGGCCGCGGCGATGGAAGCGGACACGTCGTCGATCTCACGGATGCGCTGGGTGATGCCGGCAATCGCCGAGACCGCCATGCCGGTGGAAGCCTGGACGCGCGCGATCTGGCCGGTGATCTCCTCGGTCGCCTTGGCGGTCTGGCTCGCCAGTGCCTTCACTTCGGAGGCGACCACGGCAAAGCCCCTCCCCGCCTCGCCCGCTCGCGCAGCCTCGATGGTGGCATTCAGCGCCAGCAGGTTGGTCTGGCCCGCGATCGTCGAGATCAGGGACACCACATCGCCGATGCGGGCGGTGGACTCGCTGAGATCGCGAACGAGCGCGGCGGTCTCGGCCGCCTCTATGACGGCACGCTGGGACAGGCTGGCCGAGCCTTGCATCTGGCGGCCGATCTCCTGGACCGACGAGCCGAGCTCCTCGGCGGCAGAGGCCACCGTGGTGACGTTGGCGGCGGCGGTGTCCGCAGCGGCCGCGGCATTGCCGGAGCGTCGGGCGGTCATCGTAGCGGTGGCGCTCATGCTGCCCGCCGTGGCCTGCAACTCCGTGGCGGCGGCGCTGACCTGAGTGGCGATGCCGCCGACGGCGGCCTCGAACCGATCGGCCATGTCGAGCATGACCGCCCTGCGCTGGGCCTCGGAGCCGGCGCGCGCGGCTTCGGTCTCCGCCTCCAGGGCACGAGTGCGGATGATGTTGTCCCTGAACACCACGACGGATTTCGCCATGGCGCCCACTTCGTCCATGCGATCGACGCCGGGGACGTCGATATCCGTGTCTCCCCCAGCCAGAAGCTCCATCGCCGAGGTCATCCGGCGCAAGGGGCGGCTCACGGTGAGTGCCAGCATGATGGCGGCGCCTGAAGCCATGAGCGCGGCGATGGCGACGAGGACCATGGTCGCGATCACGGCACCGTCATAGGTCGCCTGCGCTTGGGCGCCGCTTTCGCGCGCCACGCGTGCTTCGTAGGTGACGAGCTTCTGAAGCTCGGTCAGCACCGCACTGATCCCCGTCGACATGGTCGTGTTGTAAGTGCGCTGGGCCTGGGCGAGATTCCCGGCCTGCGCCTCCATGACGATGCCGTCCTGCAACGCCAGATAGGCGACCCATTGGGTCTCGAACGCCTTGTACAGTGCCTTCTCCTCGGCCGTGTCCAGGCGAGGCGTGTAGGCGGCCTGGACGTCGCGCATCTCATCGGCCCGCAATTTGATCGTGGCGGCGGCGCTGGCGCGCAACTCCGGCGTATCCGCGTTGATCAGGCGCCCGCCACTCACCCGCTGCCGCAGGGCGAGAACCTGGATCCTGCCGAGCATCTCGGTGTTCGGCAGGTGATCGTCCCGCATTTCCCGCGCGATGTCATTGACCGCCCGAAGGAAATACAGCGATGCCCCTGCAAGTGCAGCTGACAACAAGAACATGATTCCGAAGCTGACGACGAGCTTTGCTCGAACAGAGAAAGACTTAGGAAACATGGAAGCGGCGACCCCGAAATCCGAATTTCGGATGGAACACCGATCGTCTTAAGATCCCGTAACGTCGCAGACCGTCACTTGCCACGCCCTGAGCGGCAAACACAAAGTCGTGTCGCGCCCATCCCTAGACTGAACACAACCGAGGCTGAATGGCGCGAACACTGATAAGAGCGAGCATCGGCCGCCGCCATGATCGGGCGCGAGGACCGGTCTCACCTCGGCTTGGATTCAATCCGGCGCGCGGCCGAGCGCCCCCCGGATCAGCCGCTTGGCATCCTCGCTGCCCCAATCGGCCGGTCCCTTCATCACGCCGAGGATACAGCCCTTGGCGTCCACCAGCATCGTCGTGGGCAGGCCGAGCGAACCTGTCGCCTTCTGCATGGCCGGCAGCACCCGCCCGCCGGGATCGGCATAGTAGGCGAGGTTCGTGATCCCATTCTCCTTCAGCCATTGCGGCGGCTTCTCGAGATTGCGCGTGTCCACATTGATCGCCGCGACGGTGAAGTCCGTCCCCCCCAGCGTCTGCTCGAGCCGGTCGAGGGCCGGCATCTCGGCCTTGCAGGGCGCGCACCAGGTCGCCCACAGGTTCACCAGCGCGAGCCGCCCCTGTAGCTGGGCGAGGCTCCGGTCGGCACCGTCCGGCCCCTTGAACACGAGGTCCGGCGCGGGGCGGGGAACCTTGGAGACCTCCAGGGCCGCCACCTCGCCACGGGCGTGGGGCGCGAGGCGCGCGATCGTCTCGACGGCGCCGCGGCACGGCTCGGCCACCGCCTCGCTGTTGCCGCCGGTCGGACGCGTCCCGTATACGGCGAGACCGCCCGCGATCAGGACGGCGACGACGGCTCCCGCAGCCAGGGTCGCCTTGGCTCCGGGCATCATCGTTGCGTCGCCCGACGGGTGGATGGGGCGGCCGAGAGGAACAGTGTCGACATGAGCAACCGGATGTGGGGCGGGCGCTTCGCGAGCGGCCCCGCCGAGATCATGGAGGAGATCAACGCCTCCATCGGATTCGACAAGCGCCTCGCACCCCAGGACATCCGCGGCTCGCTGGCGCATGTGGCGATGCTGGGCAAGGCGGGCATCCTGCCATCGGCCGATGTGGCAGCGATCGAGGACGGTCTCAAGGCCGTGCGCGCGGAAATCGAGGGCGGCGGCTTCGTGTTCAAGCGCGAGCTCGAGGACATCCACATGTCCGTCGAGAGCCGGCTCACCGAGATCGTCGGCCCCACCGCAGGGCGGCTGCATACGGCCCGTTCGCGCAACGACCAGGTCGCCACCGACATGAAGCTCTGGGTGCGCGACACCCTCGACAGCCTCGACGAGCAGGCCGCCGGCCTGCAGCGGGCCCTGGCCGAGAAGGCCCTTGCCCATGCGTCGACCGTGATGCCGGGCTTCACCCATCTGCAATCGGCCCAGCCGGTGACGTTCGGGCACCATTGCCTCGCCTATGTGGAGATGCTGGCCCGCGACCGTGGCCGGTTCCGCGATGCCCGCGCGCGGCTCAACGAATGTCCGCTCGGGGCCGCGGCGCTGGCCGGCACGTCCTTCCCCATCGACCGTCACGCCACGGCGCAAGCGCTCGGCTTCGACCGTCCCACCGCCAACTCCCTCGATTCCGTGGCCGACCGCGACTTCGCCCTGGAATCGCTCTCCGCCGCCTCGATCTGCGCCGTGCACCTGTCGCGCTTCGCCGAGGAACTGGTGGTCTGGACCTCGGCCCAGTTCAACTTCGTGAAACTGTCGGACGGCTACACCACCGGCTCGTCGATCATGCCGCAGAAGCGCAACCCGGATGCGGCCGAGCTCGTTCGCGCCAAATCCGGCCGCGTCATCGGCGCGCTGACCGGCCTGCTCATCGTGATGAAGGGCCTGCCGCTGGCCTATTCGAAGGACATGCAGGAGGACAAGGAGGGCACGTTCGACGCGCTCCAGGCGCTCTCCCTGTGTCTGGCCGCCATGACCGGCATGGTCCGCGATCTGGAGCCCAATGCCGAGGTGCTCGCCCGTGCCGCCGGCTCCGGCTACGCCACCGCCACGGACCTCGCCGACTGGCTCGTGCGCGAGCTCGGCCTGCCGTTCCGCGAGGCGCACCACGTCACGGGCCGCCTCGTCGGCGCCGCCTCCGCCAAGGGGATCGGGCTGGAGGAACTGTCCCTCTCCGAGATGCAGGAAGCGGAGCCCAGGATCACCGATGCGGTCTATGCGGTGCTGGGCGTGGAGAATTCCGTCACCAGCCGCACCAGCTATGGCGGCACCGCGCCGGACAACGTGAGGGCGCAGGCCACACGCTGGCTGGCGCTCCTCGACGCGCAAGCCGCGACAGCGTGATTCACAGGGCGACAAAAAAGCTCGGCCGGAGCGGATGCGTTCACGGTCGAGCTATGTGATCCTGCCTAAAGCTCGGACCAAGCACGCCGGAGATGTCGATGCCCGTCGAGAGTTGGATGAATCCCGAAGACACCGCCGCCCTCGCGGCGGAAGCCACCACGCTGATCGATGCCGTTCTGGCCCGCCTGCCCGAGGCGGACAGCTCTGCCTTCTGGGCATCGATCCGCAAATGCTACAACACGCCCTACAACGACCCGAAGCCCCGCGTCCTGCCCGTCCGCGACGTGATGGAAGCGACGGCCACCGCACCGCATCTGGCGGCCTCCATCGCCGATCTGTCGACGGTCGGCGTGGCGGTCGCCGAGCCGCCTCGGGTGGAGATGGCGATGGGTGCCATCCTCGCGGGATCGACCTTCGGACCGGAGGCACACCCGGCCTGAATCCTCCGGGACTGCGGGGCTCTTGCGCGAACCCGATGCTCGATCCGGTCCGACGGGATGCCGTCCCGCCGCAATTCCGGACAATTTGGCAGCATGTGTCGACACCACGACGAACGCCGCCGATGACGCAGGTCCGCCGCGCGCGCTGCCGGTGGCCTTTCTTTCGTATTCGAGAACCTGAACACGATGCCGCATCCTCTCCGCCGCCTCCTCGTCGTCAGCGCCACGGCGGCTGTCCTGCCGATCCTCGGCCCAGCCCATCTCACCGGTCCGTCGCCGGCCATGGCGCAGCAGGAGGCCGCCGCCGAGACCGAGGCCCCGGCGAAATCCCGGGGACGCGGGCGGGAGAGGAAGAAGGCGGTCAGCGCGCCGGGCATGCAGCAGGCGACGCCGGTGGCCATCTTCGGCGACTGGAACGTCTTTGCCAACGGCCAGGGCAAGTCGCGCACCTGCTACGCCATCGCCCAGCCCCAGGCCCGCTCGCCGAAGACCCTCAAGCGCGACACCGCCTACCTGTTCGTGACCATCCGCAAGGGTGACAACGTCCAGAACGAGGTCGCGGTGATGTTCGGCTTCCCGCCCAAGCCCGCCGCCAGCCAGGCAAAGGCCAACGCCACCGCAGCCTCCGATCCGACCCTGAGCCTCGGCACCTCGCAGTACGGCTTGGTGGTGAAGGACGAGAACGCCTGGCTGCAGAACCCGTCCGAGGAAGCCCGCCTCGTCGGCGAGATGGCCAAACTGGCCAAGGTCCAGGTCAAGACGGTGTCCATGCGCGGCACCTCCACCAGCGACGAATACGCGCTGGCGGGATTCGGTGACGCGATGAAGCGCGCCCGCGAGGAGTGCAAGTAAGGGCCCCTTCCGCGATACGCCGAGCCGCCGTCCCAGGAGGCCGGCGCGGCGGCGTCAGGCGCCGCCCAGCGCCGCCCGCGTGAGCGCGTCGGCCCCGATATCCTCGGTGCCGTTCATGCCCAAAGTCTCGATCAACCGGCCACGGGCGCGGCTCACGCGGCTCTTCATCGTGCCCACGGCGACGCCGCAGATCTCGGCGGCCTCCTCGTAGGTGAAGCTCTGCGCGCCCACGAGGACGAGGGCCTCGCGCTGGCTCAGGGGCAGCAGGTCGAGGGCGGCCTGGAACTCCCGCATCTCCACCCGGATCTCCTGCTCGGGCAGGCTGGTCAGTCGGCCGGCATGGGCACCGTCGGCATCCTCGACCTCGCGCTTGCGCTTGCGCTGCTCGGAATAGAACAGGTTGCGCAGGATGGTGAACAGCCACGCCGTCAGGTTCGTGCCGCGAGCGAAGCTGTCCGCCTTGGTCCAGGCGCGCACCAGCGTGTCCTGAACCAGGTCGTCGCTGCGGTCGAGATCGTAGGTCAGCGAATAGGCGAAGGCCCTGAGGGCCGGGATCGCGCCGAGCAGGAGATCGCGCATCTCGGAATCGGCGCCGGCGGGTGTTCCGACGGGATGAAGGAGGCTGGTCATCATGAGGTCTCCCGCGAAGCAGGCTTGGCCGAGAGTTCGGTGAGGAGGGCCTCGAACCGGTCGGGCAGCGGCAGATTCAGGACGTCGCCGTAGAGAAGGCGGAGATTTCGTCCGATCCGGCGCCGGGATTCCGTATCCATGCCGGCTCGCGCTCCGGCCGCGGCGGGGCAGGCCAAGGCCGCCGCTTCGGAAGACGACGCTTCGCCGCCGGTGGCGTGGGAGCCGGAGGCCCGCTTCCCCGCGTCCAGCACTTCGAAAGGGCCGTGGATATCGCTGGCGTCGATCGTCATGGTTCTCCACCGTTATGTCGGTGTCGGTCCTAGTGACGAGCGCTTTAACGCGGTCTGAAAAATGTATTCAGAAACCTTTAAGCTTGTACAAGCAGCGTCTCCCCACGGAATCACATCGTCAATAGAGATTTCTTTGAGATGTCATGCGCGGACAAGCTGAGCCGTTGAATGACATTATATTTGCGAAGCTGGACAGGGGCTGAACGAAGACGGTGACTCCTGCGTGTACCGTGAGGAGAAAAGCTGGGTCGATCGTGTTGTCTCGAAGCGTGAGCGCAAAAACCCGCGACGTCCGCGGACGCATGCTCCAGCCGCTTGCCATGCCAAACACTCGCTCACGCAGCAGGAACCGGAGAGGCCGCGTCGCGCGGCGTAACGCGCCGCCGCCGGGGAATTTCATCCGATCCCCGGTGGTATGGCTCGCCGAGGCCGTCCGTCTGGCCCATAAGGCGAGCGGAAGACCCGAGCCACGAGGACGAACCTTGACCGTCACCCAGCTGACCCACCACGACCTCGACGGCTACGGAGCCTCGACCATCGTCGGTGCCTTCCTCGACGTGTCGCGGATCGTCCATATCCCGCGCTATGCCGATGTCGGCCCGGTGGTCGACGCGGAGCTGAAGCGGCTCTCCCGCGCCCAGGCGCCCGAATGCCTGATCATGACGGATCTCGGCCTGGAGGCCGTCGCCGTCACCTTCATCACCCGGTTCACTTCCATGAACCTGCGTCGCGACGAGGCCGCGCGGCACCGGCTGATCGTGCTCGATCACCATGCCTCCTCCCTCGACCAGCTGCGCGAGCAGGGCCTCACCCTCGCGCCCGTGCCGGAAAGACCCGGCCTGACGCGGGTCGAACTCCCCGACCCGAACGTGGTCGTCCTCATCGACGAGGACCGCTGCGCCACCCGCCTCGCCTACGAGCATCGGGAGCTCTACGCCTCGCGCGACGTCGAGGGCGAGACGACCGAGGAACTCGAGACGCTTGTCGCCGCCGTCGATGCCCTCGACTTGTGGAAGAAGGAGCGCCTGACCTTCCGGGGCGGCCTCGCCCTGGACGAGATCTTCTGGGACAACGTCGCGACCCTGATCCCCGTGGGCCATCCCTGGCATGACCGCTTCATCAGCGCGCTGCTGCGGGCGGTCTCCGCCCTGTTGCGCGAAGGGGCATCGCCGGCCCGCGTCGAGGCCGAGATCGCCGCGACCCGGCGTCGCCTCGTGGATGCGCTCCTGGCCGACGAGCCCCAGGACGACCCGACCCTCACCACCCGCATGCGGATGGCCCGGGCGCTGGCCCGGTCGGATGCCCTGTTCCAGCGGCTCTCGGATGGGACGCTGCTCTCCTTCGGCCTCGATTCCGGCATGTTCCAGCGCGTGTCCGACCTCGTGATGGAGGGCGGCAGGGCGACCCGCGTGGTCAATGTCCAGCGCACGGGTTCGCTGTCCTTCCGCTCGAACAACGAAACGGCGCTGGACGGTGCGCGCAAGTTCCGTGGCGGCGGCCACAAGGATGCGGCCGGCGGCAAGCTGAATGCCGGATCGGCCTTCTCCCTGGCCGATGCCGTCTCCCAGGTGGAGCCGGTGCTCAACCCGCCCCAGCCCGATCCGGCCTCCAGCCCCTTCGCGGCGCTCAAGGCCTGGAAGGGCTGAGCCCGCGCCTCTTCAGCCGACCTTGCCCGTGGTGAGGACGCCGCGGGCCGCCGCCAGCACCTCCTCGCTGAGCGCGTCGTCGTCGATGGCGCGGGCCAGGGCGACGGCTCCGATCATGAGCGACAGGCTCGCCAGGGCCCGCTGCCGCCGCCGCTTCGCCAGGGCCGCGGGAAGGAGGCCCGTCATGCGCTCGATCAGGTCGCGGGCACCGTGGAGGAACCGCGCCCGCAACGGAGAACCGGGCGCCTCGCGCGACACGTCGTTGACCATGGCCGCAAGCGGACAGCCGACGCCCGGATTTCGAACGTGACCGAGGGTCAGGTAACTCGCCATCCATCCGTCGAGATCGTCGGGGCGCCAGTTCTGATTGGCGGCCAGGTCGAACGCCTCGACCGCCAGCGCCTCCTTGCTGGCGAATTGGCCGTAGAAGCCGCCATGCGTCAGGCCCGCCGAGGCCATGATGTCGGCGACGCCGACGCCGTGCAGCCCACGCTCGCGGAACAGGGCGGCGGCGACCTCGACGACCCGTTGCCGGTTCAGCTTGGCCTGCGCCTGTGACACCTTCGGCATCGTCAGATCCTCCTGCTTGACCCTCCGACATATAGATGTTCGGCCTCATGCAAAAGGGACATCACGATGCAGCCCCGGGGCGGAGGATGAAAGTCGCACCTCATCCGCCGTCCCACGGGCTCACTGCACGCGCGGCAGGATCTCCTTCGCAAAGCGCCGCATCTCGGCCTCGAACGGCTGGAACTGCAGCATGAACAGGTCGATGCCGGCTTCATGAAAGGCGCGGATGCGCGCGGCGACGGTCTCGTAGCTGCCCACGAGCCCGGCCGCCGTGCCGCCATTGGTGCCGACATGCTGGGTCGCTGCCGCGTCGGTCTTGGCGAACATCACGCTCGCCGCATCGGTCCGGGCTCTCGTGGCATTCCGTAACCCCTCGTCGCGCCGGGCCAGGGCGAGGAGCCGGGCATGCTCGGCCTGGGCCTCGGCATCCGTCTCCCGGGCGATCACGAAGGCGGAGAGGCCGTAGCGCAGGGGCGCGTTGGCGGCGGGCCGGCGCGCCACATCCGCGATCAGCGCTTTGACGTCGTCGAGAGGCTGTCCGTTGATGAACCAGACATCCGCCCGCTCCGCCGCCAGGGCGCGGGCCGGCTCGGATTCGCCGCCGAGATAGATCGTCGGCCGGGGCCGGAAGGTGCCGGCCGGGCGCAACTGGTAATCCTCGACCTGAAAATGCCGGCCCGCATGGGTCACGCGCTCACCCCGCATCAGGCGGTCCACGAGGCCGATCCATTCCTGGCCATAGGCGTAGCGGTCGTCATGGGGCGGGAAGGGCAGGCCCGCCCGCTCGAACTCGGCCTTGTTCCAGGCATTCACGAGGTTGAGGGCGAAGCGACCCTCGCTCACATGCTCGATCTGCAGGGCCATCTTGGCGAGCACGACCGGATGGTAGAGCCCGGGCTTGATCGCCGCGATGATCTCGATGCGACGGGTCAGGGCGGCGAGCGCAGCGGAGGCCGTCCAGGCTTCCAGCTGGTCGCGCTCGTCGTCGTAAGGGTTCGCCGTGTGCTGGGCCACCAGGACCGAGTCGAAGCCCAGTGCCTCGGCTTCCAGCACCAGAGCCCGGTTGCGCGTCCAGCTGGCATCGTCCGGCTCGTCCGGATCGTGGTGGGACGCGCGCGAGCCGTGGACGGCCGCCCAGATCCCGAAACGGGGTGCGTCACTCATGGGCCTCGCCTCACCCGCTCGACGGGCGGAATCGTACAACGCCGGTCGCTCCGACGGACGAAGGCGTGGACCCGCGGCGGCCAATCGGCGTCCAACCTGACGCGCGGCGTGTCGTCGGTCATCATCGTCTCCAGAACGGAAAAAGCGGTCCGGCGCGAAACGAGACCCAGCTCAAGCCACGACGAAAGCTTGGTCTCGACTGCGGATCGTCAACCCGTCCGTTGAGGAAACACGTTGACGTGCCATGTCTTAGCGAGACGAGTTACACGTTCGCAAGAAAATGGTTTTTTGAATTTCAGTGCTTTCGCGGACGAATGTTTTCCAGGTTCTTGCCGACAAGCCGGCGACGCTTGCCGTCGTCGAGAGGTGTAGAACGGTCGCCCAGCCTCAGGTCGACCGGTCGGATGCCGCTCGGCTGCCGCAGCCTCGATAAATAATCACTATCGATTGATCGTCATTTTAATATGGGCCCACAGCCCCTATGCTATCCAAAATAAATATTGAATTCATACGAATAATATAAATAACCAACTCGTAGATCCATCAAGATTTACAGGAGTTCAGATCCTAGGCTTAAACCAAGGACATGACCCCAAACACCACTGCCCCGATCAGAACGACTTCCATCGCAACGCGACAGACCAAGATGGCTTGGATGGCCAAGTGATCGGCAAAATGACGACTCGGCTCGGGCAAATGCCCCTTGTCGAAATGCTGCATTGCCAATATTGCTCCGACGCAAAATTACCGACTAAATTTCAACAATCCATAAACCATTCCGTAACCTTTTAAAGACCCGGCGCCGATGCACGCCAAAGTTGAATGTATTGATAATAAATCGTATTGGTGTATGGCGACACCTCATGACGAGGCTATTTCACTGCTCGTATCGTCGGACCACCACGAATATGACCAGACCAACACTGAATGCAGGCGGTCACTCATTTATAAAACGATAGATAGAATGGCTAATCGACCCTCTGTTTATCACCATACCCACGACCCGCACAGCAAGCGGCCGGTCAAAGTACATCATCAGGTCGGGACGATTTGGCAGCGATGCATGCGCGCACCCCACGAGCGAAGAACGATCGGTTCAGGCTCGCCGATACGATGCGGCAAGAGGCTGCCGGTCCGGCATCGACTGCGGATAGGGCTATCGGGGCGAGATCTATCCGTGTGAATATCGTTACGGCGGCGGACGATAGGCTCGCAGGGGTAGGTCGGGAGACAGGCGGTCTTCCGTTTCCACGCTTCTGGGCGCGGGTTTGGGTGCGGCGACGGGAACCGTGGGCGCGAGGGCGGGCGCGGTATCAGTAATGTACCGCGGTGCCCCGGCGGCGGGACCGGCCGGAAGGGGCACGGTGGCGGTGCCGACGGCAGGCTGTGGAACGGTCGGGACGCTGCGCTCCACGGCGGGCGACAGGGGCACCCGCCGGTTGTCCTCGGCCTTCTGAGCCCGCGCGTTCGGCCGCTCCATGGCTCCAGGAGGCTGCGGATCCGCCTTTGAGGGTTTCTCGACCGCTTTCGCGGCCTGGGCGGAGGGACGCTCGCGTCGTGTCTTTGGTGCTGGACGGGTCGACACGCGCGCTCCGCCGCCATCGCGTCCGGCGCCGATGGAGAGGTGCATGCGTTCGACGCCGGAGACGAGATCCGCCAGGGTCGCGGTGGCCGTCCGGCACAGGCTGACCCGGAGGGACGCCGCGCGCTCGGTGCTGCCACCGAAGAGGCTGTCGGGAGCCGATCGCCCGCCCGATCGCGGGGCGAGGTCGATCCATTGCCACGCGTAGAGGCAATTGCTGCCCACCGCGAGGCCTACGGGGCCGTAGGCGTTCCGCTTGGGCACGGTGGAGACGCGCATCACTTCACCGGGAAACCGCGCCAGAAGCTCCGCGGCGATCCCGAGGCGGGTCGGCTTTCCCATGGACAGGGCCGGGCCGAAGCGCGAGCCGGTATCGGTGCCGTTGCGAACGCTGATCTCGGCGTAGTTGCGCGCCCCCCCGGCATAGGTGACGCGCTGGGCGTAGCCATCGCGAAACGCGGTCTGCGCCACATCCGCGATGCGGCCCGCGCCGGGGATCTCGACCACGGATTCCGCCAGCGCCGCCCGTGTCGTGAGCACTAACGGCAGGAGGATCAGGGCGGCGAAAACGCCGGATCGCGGGGCGGCTGCGGACCGATTGGAGCGGATCATGGACGTTGCATCGAGCTCGGCGCGGTGTCGGGGTTATCGTAGCCGCGGTTGGCGGCCGGAGAGTTGGGCAAGGTGAAGCGGTCCGTCTCCGACGCCGCCCGTTCCTGCGGGGCACGGGTTCGCGCGGCCTGCTGGGCTCGCCACATCGTGCCCTCGCCCGGCTCCGACAGGGTGGAGGACCGCTCCGAGCCATCATAGCCCGGCATCAGGTTGAAACCATAGCTCTCGTAGGGCATCGGCCCCGCTCCGGATACCCGGCGCGCCACCAGCGGCATGGTCTTCGATACGGGCGGCTCGGCGAGGAAGGCCCCGTCCTGCCGATCCGCCACCACCCGCGCCAGGGACGGGGGAGCGTAGCGCAGGGGGTTCTCCGCCGGCACCGCGAGGGGGAACTCGCTGCGCTGGACCGGCAGGGGCTTGGCCTGGCCGTCCCCCGACGAATCCGGTTTGGGCACCCGGCCATAGGCAGCGGTGTTCCGCGCAGGCGCGGCCGGGTGCCCAAACCGGA
>NZ_NKUG01000106.1 GCF_014845095.1 Methylobacterium bullatum
GACAGCGTCACCATGGACGTCACCCTCATCGTCCCCGTCGCCATGGAAGAGAAGCTCCGCTTCGCCATCCGTGAAGGCGGTCGCACCGTCGGCGCAGGCGTCGTCGCAGCCATCAACGATTAAGTTCGGTACGCTCCTGCCGGGGCGCTTTTCTACCTACACCGCGTCACCCACGGATCGCCGCTGATCCGTGGGTGTTTTTTTTGCCTTCCATCATGAGGACCTCCACACGATGATGGTTTCCACCACCAACGAGATCGCTGGTTATCGTGTCGTTGCGCATCTCGGGATGGTCCGTGGCATCACGGTCCGCTCACGCAGCGTCATTGGGAACGTTGTCGGCGGGGTCCAGGCACTGTTCGGCGGTCGGATCGACGCCTACCTCTCTCTGGCCGAAACCGCTCGCCGGGAATCGTTCGAACACATGTGTGAACAGGCGGCAGCCGCCGGCGCCGATGCGATTGTGGGCATGCGCTACGATGCGACCGACATCATGGACGGCATCACCGAAGTCCTGGCCTATGGCACCGCAGTGAGAGTTGTTCGGGAATAGGCCAATGCCCCGCTTGTGCACCGGCTCGTTCCTGTATAGAGGAGCGGGGCGCGTAGGAGTGTAGCTCAACTGGTCAGAGCGCCGGTCTCCAAAACCGGAGGTTGCGGGTTCGAGTCCCTCCACTCCTGCCAGTGTTTCCTTGAGCGCAATGCCGGAACGGCCTCCTGTCGGGAGTGTCGAACCGGAGCGTGTTTCCCGCTCTCTGTCGATATGTCCGCGACGGTCGACAAGACCCGGGACTTGCGCTAGAGCGTTCGCACTCCGAGATCGGTGACTGTGTTCGGTGCGGGCTTCGACCAGAGCCTCCGCACCGGCCCGCTTTCCGGTCAGAGCCGATTTTCCCTGTTGTTGGCATCAATGGCATCGAACGAAGCAACGAAGAAGGCGGACCTGGCGCGCACCCCGCAGCGCGGATCCGCCACGCCGACGCCGCCTCGGGCGACCCCGCCCGTGCGGCCCGCGCCCAAGCGCGTCGGCCCGGCCGAGTTCCTGTCCCAGGTGCGCGACGAGGGCCGCAAGGTCACGTGGCCGTCCCGCAGGGAGACCACCGTCACGACGATCATGGTGTTCATCATGGTCGTGGCGGCGAGCATCTTCTTCACGGTCGTTGACCAGGCCCTGCGCTACATCGTGACCCTGATCCTCGGGGTCGGCGCCTAGAACAACTGAGTCTCCCTGGGCGCGTCGTCGCGACCGGGCAGACCGACGTCAGGATTTGGTGAGAACCGTGTCGAAACGCTGGTACATTGTCCACGCCTACTCGAATTTCGAGAACAAGGTCGCCCAGTCCATCAAGGATCAGGCGGCTCAGCGCGGGCTGATGGAGCTGTTCGACGAGGTCATGGTCCCGACCGAAAAGGTCGTCGAAGTCCGCCGCGGCCGTAAGGTCGACGCCGAGCGGAAGTTCTTCCCCGGTTACGTGCTGGTGAAGTGCGATCTGACCGACGAGGTCTACCACCTCATCAAGAACACCCCCAAGGTCACCGGTTTCCTCGGCGCCGACAAGTCGAAGCCGGTGCCGATTCCCGATTCCGAAGCCGAGCGCATCAAGGGTCAGGTCGCCGAGGGCGTCGATCGTCCCAAGCCCTCGATCTCCTTCGAGATCGGCGAGACCGTCCGCGTCGCCGACGGTCCCTTCGCCTCCTTCAACGGCACCGTCGAGGAAATCGACGAGAGCCGTTCGCGCCTCAAGGTCGCCGTGTCGATCTTCGGTCGCGCCACCCCGGTGGAACTCGAATACGCCCAGGTCGAGAAGATCTGATTTTTTCGAATTTCGAGGTCGGTCGCGACTGACCGGTCTTCAGCTTTTCCGCGCGGCGCCAAGCCGAGCGTGAAAATGGCCGTCGGGTCCAGTCCCCGGACGGCGTCACACGCGGGAGGTCCGCCCGGTTTGCCGCCGGGATCCACGGACCGCACCGCGACCTGCAACCGCTCGCCCCGTCCGTGCTCCAGGCAGCCGGGCGGCGAGCCTACATTTGGGAGCAGTCCCTATGGCAAAGAAGATCACGGGCTACGTGAAGCTTCAGGTTCCGGCCGGCGCCGCGAACCCGTCGCCGCCCATCGGCCCCGCGCTCGGTCAGCGTGGCCTCAACATCATGGAATTCTGCAAGGCCTTCAACGCGAAGACCTCTCAGATCGAGAAGGGCACCCCGATCCCGGTCGTCATCACGGCGTACCAGGACCGCTCCTTCACCTTCGAGATGAAGCAGCCGCCGGTCACCTTCTTCCTGAAGAAGGCCGCCGGCCTGAAGATCGGCAAGAAGCCGGCTTCCGGCTCCAAGACCCCCGGCAAGGGCCCGACGGTGGGCAAGGTCACCGAGGCTCAGCTTCGCGAGATCGCCGAGAAGAAGATGCCCGACCTGAACTGCGACTCGGTTGACGCCGCCGTCGCCATGATCCGTGGCTCCGCGCGGGCCATGGGCCTCGACGTCGTCGCTTAAGGGGAGGGCACAATGGCACACGAAGGCAAGCGCATCCGCGCCGCCCGCGAGGGCATCGACGCGCTCAAGCTCTACACCATCGACGAGGCGATCGCCTTGGTGAAGCAGAAGGCCAGCGCCAAGTTCGACGAGACCGTCGAGGTCTCGATGAATCTCGGCGTCGACCCGCGTCACGCCGACCAGATGGTCCGTGGCGTCTGCAACCTGCCCAACGGCTCCGGCCGGACGGTGCGGGTGGCGGTGTTCGCCCGCGGCGCCAAGGCCGACGAGGCCCGGGCCGCCGGTGCCGACATCGTCGGCGCCGAGGACCTGCTCGAGATCGTCCAGAGCGGCAAGATCGAGTTCGACCGCTGCATCGCGACCCCGGACCTGATGCCCCTCGTCGGCCGTCTCGGCAAGGTGCTCGGCCCCCGCGGCCTGATGCCGAACCCGAAGGTCGGCACCGTCACCATGGACGTGAAGTCCGCGGTCGCCGGCGCCAAGGGCGGTTCGGTGGAGTTCCGCGTCGAGAAGGCGGGCATCGTCCATGCCGGTATCGGCAAGGTCTCGTTCGACGAAGCCAAGCTCGTCGAGAACATCAAGGCGTTCGCCGACGCGGTGGCCAAGGCCAAGCCCGCCGGCGCCAAGGGCACCTACATCCAGCGCGTCGCCGTGACCTCCTCGATGGGCCCGGGCGTGCGGGTCGAGCCCTCGACCGTGCTGACCGCCTGATCGGCGCTTCTCCCCTGAAGATATGAAAACGCCCGGCTCACAAGGCCGGGCGTTTTCTTTTGGCCGGGCGCTTTTTCCGTCTATGGCAGGAGCCGCAGGCGCCGGCCCGCCAGCAGCGTCGCGGTGAGCCCGGCGAACATCGCCGCGCCCAAGAGCCAGCCCGATGCGGCGCCCGCCATGATCCCGGACAGCAGCGTGCCGACGCTGCAGCCGAGACCGGTCATCGCGCCCCAGCCGCACGCCGCTCCGACCAGGCACCCACGCTCCCAGCCCCACGCTGTAGCCGACCGCCCCCGCGGCCAGGGCGGCGAGGATGCCGAGTGCCCCGCGCGGGTCACGCCGATCGATGAGGTCGCGCCACTGGCAGAAGCAGAAGAAGCGCAGGCGTTGCAGCACGAAGCCGAGCAGGGCTCCGAATGTCAGGGACAGCGCGAGCCGTTCACCGCCGGGATCGCCCGACATCTGCAGGGCCGCGACCAGGAATGCAGTCCCGATCAGAGGTCCGTATGCCAGAGGACGTTCTGTGCGCGGGGCACATGCCCGCGCTCGTAGACGCCCGGCTCGACGCTGACGTCGACGATCCGGAGCTTCGGCGAGGCGAGGTTGGCCTCGAGCCATTCGGTGGAGACGAGGGGGGCCGGTCTGGCTCTGTTTCTGCTCGGTGGCATGAGCCGCCACAGGCCCGATCATCGGCAAGGCCAGGGCGGCCAGAGCCATACGTGCGGCAAGGAGGGTTCTGAAGGACACGGGCGCGCTCCGGCGAGGAAGACTCGTCGCGTCGCGGCTGAGCTCGCACATTTGCAGGCGATGCTCCGAAACTCGACCGCACCCCTTCGGACTCCGCGGGCGAATGCCCGGCTTTCCGCCCAGGCATTCGCGTCCGTGCTCATGCACGCCAGAACGGCTTGGAAGCCTCAGCACGCAGGGCGACGGGATCGAGATCGAGCGCCTTCATTTGTTCCGAGGTCAATTCGCGAATTGTACGCCGCCCGGCCGCCCTGCTGTACCAGATCGACAGGAGAGCGATTGCTCTCGCGGGAAAGCGCTGGTTAGGGTGGCCGAGAGAGTCGAACGGCCTCGCGAGAGGCCGAGCGTTGGTGGATAAATTGTCGGATATCGGCATGATCGGGTCACCTCCATCGGGTCGCCCACTCCTATTGATCCGAAATTGAATCGAATCAATTAAATCATTGTACTCGGAGCAATGCGCGCGTGGCAGACTATCGGACGATTTCGGAGGGGATCGCCGCGGACATCGCCCGGGGGCGCCTGGCGCCGGGGAGCCGGATGCCGACGCAACGGCAGTTCGCCTTCGAACGCGGGATCGCCGTCTCCACCGCGAGCCGTGTCTATGCGGAACTGTCGCGGCGCGGACTGATCACCGGAGAGGTCGGACGCGGCACCTTCATCCGCGCCTCGGCCTCCGCCGCGGCAGCATTGCCGGACTCCGAGACCGGACTCATCAATCTCGAGCACGTCTTCTCGATCCTGCCCCATCAGGCGGCGGAGCTGAGCGCCAGCCTCGGCGCCCTACTCGAACCGGCCAGGCTCCGAGCCGCGTTCTCGCCGGTCCGGCCGGGCGCGAAGGAGCCGGCGCGCGCCGGGGCGGCGGCCTTCTTCGCGCGGGGAGGGTGGTCGGCCGACCCCGAGACCGTCCTGTTCACCGGGGCCGGACGCCAGGGCATCGCCGCGGCGATCTCGGCCCTGGCCCAGCCCGGCGATCGGATCGGCGTCGAGGCCATGACCTATCCCATCGTCAAGGGCCTCGCGGCCCGGCTCGGCGTCGAACTGGTTCCCCTCGCGATGGATGCGGAGGGGGTGATCCCGGACGCCATCGAGCGGGCTCATCGCGAGGCCCCCCTCCGCGCCCTCTACCTCCAGCCCGTCCTGCAAAGCCCCCTCGGCCAAACCATGAGCGCGGATCGCCGGCACGCCATAGCATCGCTCCTCGGCAGACATGACCTCGTCTGCATCGAGGACGCCGTGTACGGGTTCCTCTGTGACGAGGAGCCCCTGGCCGCCCTGGCACCCGAGAGGGTGATCGTCGTCGACAGCCTGTCGAAGCGCCTCGCTCCGGGCCTCGGCCTCGGTTTCGTCGCCGGGCCGCCCCATCTCACGCAGCGGCTCGCGGGCTCGATCCGCACGGGAGGCTGGACCGCGAGCGGACTCCCCCTGGCGGTGGCCCTTCATCTCATGAACGACGGAACGGCGAGCCGGATCGGCAAGGCGAAGCGGGCGGACGCGGCAGCGCGCCAGAGCGCGGCCCGGGAAGCGCTGAGCGGCCTCGACGTCCGGGGCGATCCGAGGGCGTTCCACCTCTGGCTCTCTCTTCCTCCCCATTGGACGGCGGAACGCTATGCGGGCGCCGCGGCGCGCAATGGCGTGGCGGTGTCGCCGGCCAGCGCTTTCGCCGTCGATCCGGCAACGCCGGAGAACGGGGTGCGCCTCGCGCTCGGCTCACCGCCCTTCGAGCGGCTCGAGACCGCACTTCAGACGCTGCGGCGCCTCGCTCTCGACGAGGACGATTCCGTGGTGGAGTGAGATCCACACCGTCGGCGGGACCCGCACGACGGGCCGGCGGACCCGAGGCGCATCTCGCGCCTGCGTCAAACGCGCGCGAAGGCTCCTCCCCGGCGACGCGGCAGGGCGAGATCCATCCCAGAAAGGGTCAAGAAATCAACACGCGAGGGTGACGCCTCCGCACCTGTCTGTGCTAGGAATGCCGCCATGCGATGCACCCTCTCCGTCACCTCCAATCGACGCATCCTGTGCGTCTTTCCCGCATACACGCCGTCCTTCGGGACGTTCGCCCATGCCTACCCGTTAATGGGCGGGGTGAAGGCCTTCATGCCACCGCAGGGCCTTCTCCTCATCGCGGCCTATATGCCGGAGGAATGGGAATACCGGTTCATCGACGAGAACATCAAACGGGCCGGGCCGGACGATTTCGCCTGGGCCGATGCGGTGTTCGTGTCGGGCATGCACATCCAGGCCCCCCAGATTCGGGACATCTACGCCAGGGCGCATGCCGCCGGTAAGGTGACGGCGCTGGGCGGCCCTTCGGTCTCCGGATCGCCCGAGCAATATCCGGAATTCGACTATCTCCATATCGGCGAGATCGGCGACGCCACCGACGAGCTCGTGTCGATCCTCGACCGCGACGTGTCGATCCCGGCGAGCCAGGTTCGCCTGGAGACCAAGGAACGCCTTCCGCTCTCGGACTTTCCGGCACCCGCCTACGAGGCCGCCCCCCTCAAGCGCTACCTCATCGGCTCCCTGCAATTCTCGTCCGGCTGCCCCTATCGCTGCGAGTTCTGCGACATCCCGCAGCTCTATGGCCGGCAGCCGCGCCTGAAGACTCCGGAGCAGATGCTCGGCGAGCTCGACGCGATCATCTCGCAGCCGGGCCATCCGGCCGTCGTGTACTTCGTCGACGACAACTTCATCGGCAACCGCAAGGCCACGAAGGACATGCTGCCCCACCTCGTGGAGTGGCAGAAGAAGAACCATTACCCGCTTCAGTTCGCCTGCGAGGCGACCCTGAACATGGCCAAGCAGCCCGACATCCTGGAGCTGATGCGCCAGGCGAACTTCATGACCGTCTTCGTCGGCATCGAGACGCCGGAAGAGGACGCGCTGGCGGGAATCGACAAGAAGCACAACGCCGCCGTGCCGATGTACGAGGCGATCGAGACGCTCAACAGCTTCGGCCTCGAAGTCACCTCGGGCATCATCCTGGGCCTCGACACCGAGACGGACGGCTCGGAGCAGAAGCTCATCGACTTCGTCGACAAGTCGGCGGTGCCGGTGCTGACGATGAACCTGCTCCAGGCCCTGCCGAAGACGCCGCTCTGGGATAGGCTGACCCGCGAGGGGCGCCTCACCCACGACGCGGCGCTGGAATCCAACGTCCTGTTCAAGCGCCCGCACGACGACGTGGTGGCGAGCTGGCGCCGGGCCATCGCCCATGCCTACGAGCCGGAGAACCTGTTCGCGCGCTTCCGCTATCAGGTGGAGCGGACCTATCCGCACCGGATCAAGACGCCCACCAGGGGCAAGCTGACGCGGACCAATCTCCGTCGCGGCCTCGTGCTCGGCTTCAACATCGCCCTGCGCGTGGGAATCCTGTCGGATTACCGGGGCGTGTTCTGGCGCGCGGCGGGCCATGCCCTGAAGCGCGGACAGATCGAGGCGGTCTTCAACATGGGCTTCGTCGCCCACCACCTGATCCGCTTCACCCGCGAGGCCCTACGCGGCGAACACAACGCCTCCTTCTACGCGGCCAAGGCCGATCAGAAGCTGGAAAATGCCCGCACGCCCTGGTGGCAGGCCGCGCGTAAGTTCCTGCCGACGTAGGGACTTACCTCAGCGCCCCAAGTTCCTCCCGCCGCAGAGGCGGGAGGAAATCCCGTCAATCAAAATCGTACAAGCACGGCGGATTTCTTCACCTGGGGCACTTGGCAGGGCGCTTGCTAGGGCCTATAGACCCCGCTCAACGTTTTTCACACTTTGAAAGGATTCGACCAATCGGTCGATATCCGACATGCGAATTCGTCTGGGCGACCAGACGATAATGGCCGGAAGGCTTTGAGGGGCGAACAGCCCCTTCAAGCCTCGTCCGGCCATGTCCTGTCCGAGACTGCAGGCGCCGGGCAACCGGCTTAATTCCCCAGCCTGCACAGACGGGGAAGACCGAATTCAAGACCCTCTCGGCACCGCGATTCGCGGCGCAGTCAGGTATCGGTTTGAACCATCTCGCCCGTGCCGTCCACCGTTCCGGAGGATGTCAGGGGACAGGGCCGTGAAGCGTCGTCCAGGACGTTCCGGCTTCTCGCTGAGCCGAGTTCCGTTCCGGGCGGCATGTGCAACCGGCGGCCCCTCCCCGAGAGGGACCCGCCAACCGGAGAGAGCCCCAGTGGACAGGACAGCCAAAGCTGATCTCGTCTCGACGCTCAACGGCGTGTTTGCGAACACGTCCGTCGTCGTCGTGGCCCACTACAAAGGCCTCACGGTCGCCGAGATGCAGAAGCTGCGCGCGCAGATGAAGCTGGCCGGTGCCACCGTGAAGGTCACCAAGAACCGCATCGCCAACATCGCTCTCGATGGCACGGACGTCGCCTCCATCAAGCCCCTCCTGAAGGGTCCGACCCTGCTCGCCTATTCGAGCGATCCGGTCGCGGCTGCGAAGGTTGCGGTGGATTTCGCCAAGGGTAACGACAAGCTCGTGATCCTCGGCGGCGCCATGGGAACGACCGCTCTGAACCCGGACGGTGTGAAGGCGCTCGCGTCGCTCCCGTCCCTCGACGAACTGCGCGGCAAGATCGTGGGCCTCATCCAGGCTCCCGCGACCAAGATCGCTCAGGTCGTCAACGCTCCGGCTGCCAAGCTGGCTCGCGTGTTCGGAGCCTATGCCACCAAGGACGCGGCTCAGGACGAAGCGGCCTGACGCCGCCTCGTCCTTCACAAACCATCCGTTCAAACCGATATCCAAAGGAAGAATACAATGGCTGATCTTGCCAAGCTCGTCGACGACCTGTCCTCGCTGACCGTTCTAGAAGCCGCCGACCTCGCCAAGCTCCTCGAAGAGAAGTGGGGCGTCTCCGCCGCTGCTGCCGTCGCCGTCGCCGGTCCGGCCGCTGGCCCGGCCGCCGTCGTCGAGGAGCAGACCGAGTTCACGGTTCTCCTGACCGCCGCTGGCGACAAGAAGATCGAGGTCATCAAGGAGGTCCGTGCGATCACCGGCCTCGGCCTCAAGGAAGCCAAGGACCTCGTCGAGGGCGCTCCGAAGGCGGTCAAGGAGTCCGTCAACAAGGAAGAGGCCGAGAAGCTCAAGGCCCAGCTCGAGAAGGCCGGCGCCAAGGTCGAGCTCAAGTAAGTTGCCGATGGGCCAAATCAGGCCCGTCACTTCCGGTCGGTCCCATCGGGGCCGGCCGGCACCGACGCCCGCGGGTCTCCGACCCGTGGGCTAAGGTCGCTTCAGGCGACCGGGCGGTCCTGGAACGGACCGGCGGCATTTCATTTCGGGTGGGCTTGGTCCGGCGGGACGGGTTCATCGCCTGGTCGCGGGAGGCATAAAGCCTTCCCCGGGCACCCGGTACGCGGGACGTAGGAGCGAGGTCACCCATGGCCAACACGCTGGTCGGTCGCAAGCGCATTCGCAAATTCTTCGGCAAGATCAAGGAAGTCGCCGAGATGCCGAACCTCATCGAGGTTCAGAAGGCATCCTACGACCAATTCCTGATGATGGACGAGCCGGAAGGCGGACGGGGCGACGAAGGCCTGCAGACCGTGTTCAAATCGGTCTTCCCGATCTCCGATTTCTCGGCGACCGCGCTCCTCGAATTCGTCAAGTACACGTTCGAACAGCCGAAATACGACGTCGACGAGTGTCGCCAGCGCGGCATCACCTTCGCGGCTCCCCTCAAGGTGACGCTGCGCCTCATCGTGTTCGATGTCGACCCCGATACCGGCGCGAAGTCCGTCAAGGACATCAAGGAGCAGGACGTCTACATGGGCGACATGCCCCTGATGACGGAGAACGGCACCTTCATCGTCAATGGCACCGAACGCGTCATCGTCTCGCAGATGCACCGTTCGCCGGGCGTGTTCTTCGATCACGACAAGGGCAAGACCCACTCGTCGGGCAAGCTCCTGTTCGCCGCCCGCATCATCCCGTATCGCGGCTCCTGGCTCGACGTCGAGTTCGACGCCAAGGACATCGTGCACGTGCGTATCGACCGGAAGCGCAAGCTGCCGGCGACCTCGCTGCTGTTCGCTCTCGGCCTCGACGGTGAAGAGATCCTCTCCACCTTCTACAACCGCGTCATCTACGACCGCGACGGCGCCGAATGGCGGGTTCCGTTCGATGCCGACCGTCTGAAGGGCTTCAAGGCATCCGTCGACCTGGTCGACGCCGATTCCGGCGAAGTCGTGCTCGAGGCCGGCAAGAAGCTCAACGCCCGCAACGCCCGCCAGATCAGCGAGCGCGGCGTTCAGTTCTTGAAGGCCACCGACGAGGACCTGATCGGCCAGTACATCGCCGAGGATCTCGTCAACCCGAAGACCGGTGAGATCTGGGCCGAGGCCGGCGACGAGATTTCCGACAAGCTCCTCAAGAGCCTGGAAGAGGTCGGCGTGTCCGAGCTCCCCGTGCTCGACATCGACCACGTCAATGTCGGTCCCTACATCCGCAACACGCTGGCCGTGGACAAGAACTCGTCCCGCGAAGGCGCGCTGTTCGACATCTACCGCGTCATGCGTCCCGGCGAGCCGCCGACGCTCGACACCGCCGAGGCGATGTTCCACTCGCTGTTCTTCGATTCCGAGCGCTACGATCTCTCGGCGGTCGGCCGCGTGAAGATGAACATGCGTCTCGACCTCGACGCCGAGGACACCGTACGCACCCTGCGCCGCGAGGACATGCTCGCGGTCGTCAAGGCGCTGGTGGACCTGCGCGACGGCAAGGGCGAGATCGACGACATCGATCACCTCGGCAACCGCCGTGTGCGTTCGGTGGGCGAGCTCATGGAGAACCAGTACCGCCTGGGTCTCCTGCGCATGGAGCGCGCCATCAAGGAGCGCATGTCCTCGGTCGATATCGACACGGTCATGCCGCAGGACCTCATCAACGCGAAGCCCGCCGCGGCCGCGGTGCGTGAGTTCTTCGGCTCGTCGCAGCTGTCGCAGTTCATGGATCAGACCAATCCGCTCTCGGAAGTGACGCATAAGCGTCGCCTCTCGGCGCTTGGCCCTGGCGGTCTCACCCGTGAGCGCGCCGGCTTCGAGGTGCGCGACGTGCACCCGACCCATTACGGCCGCATCTGCCCGATCGAGACGCCGGAAGGCCCGAACATCGGTCTCATCAACTCGCTCGCAACCTTCGCGCGGGTGAACAAGTACGGCTTCATCGAGACTCCGTTCCGTCGCGTGAAGGACGGCGTGGTGACGAAGGAGGTCTCCTACCTCTCGGCGATGGAAGAGGCGAAGTACTACGTTGCCCAGGCCAACGCCCAGATGGACGAGAGCTTCAAGCTGACGGAAGACCTCGTGGTCTGCCGTCGGGCCGGCGACGTCATCGTCGTGCCGCCGGACCGCGTCGACCTCATGGACGTGTCGCCGAAGCAGCTTGTCTCGGTGGCCGCGGCGCTCATCCCGTTCCTCGAGAACGACGACGCGAACCGCGCCCTGATGGGTTCGAACATGCAGCGCCAGGCGGTGCCGCTGGTCCGCGCCGACGCGCCGTTCGTCGGTACCGGCATGGAAGCCGTGGTCGCCCGCGATTCGGGTGCCGCCATCGCGGCGCGCCGCTCCGGCATCGTCGACCAGGTGGATGCGACCCGTATCGTCATCCGCGCCACCGAAGAGGCCGATGCCAACAAGCCCGGCGTCGACATCTACCGCCTGCAGAAGTTCCAGCGCTCCAACCAGTCGACCTGCATCACGCAGAAGCCGCTGGTCCGCGTGGGCGAGCAGGTGAAGAAGGGCGAGATCATCGCCGATGGTCCGTCGACGGAGTTCGGCGAGCTGGCGCTCGGCCGGAACGTGCTCGTCGCGTTCATGCCGTGGAACGGCTACAACTTCGAGGACTCGATCCTGCTCTCCGAGCGGATCGTGAAGGATGACGTGTTCACCTCGATCCATATCGAGGAGTTCGAGGTGATGGCCCGAGACACCAAGCTCGGTCCGGAGGAAATCACCCGCGACATCCCCAACGTCTCGGAAGAGGCGCTGAAGAACCTCGACGAGGCCGGCATCGTCTATATCGGCGCCGAGGTCCACGCAGGCGACATCCTGTGCGGGAAGATCACCCCGAAGGGCGAGAGCCCGATGACGCCGGAAGAAAAGCTTCTGCGCGCCATCTTCGGTGAGAAGGCGTCGGACGTGCGCGACACCTCGCTCCGGGTTCCCCCGGGCGTCACCGGCACCATCGTCGAAGTCCGGGTGTTCAACCGCCACGGCGTTGACAAGGACGAGCGCGCCCAGGCCATCGAGCGCGAGGAGATCGAGCGTCTCGCCAAGGATCGTGACGACGAGCAGGCGATCCTCGACCGCAACACCTATGCCCGCCTTGCCGGCGTTCTCATTGGCCAGTCGCCGATCGCCGGTCCGAAGGGCTTCAAGAAGGAGACCACGCTCAGCCGTGAGCTCCTGAACGAGTACCCGCGCTCGCAATGGTGGCAGTTCGCCGTCGTCGAAGACCGTCTCATGACCGAGATGGAAGCGATGCAGAAGCAGTACGACGAGTCGAAGAAGCGCCTCGAGCAGCGCTTCCTCGACAAGGTCGAGAAGCTGCAGCGCGGCGACGAGTTGCCCCCCGGCGTCATGAAGATGGTCAAGGTCTTCGTCGCCGTGAAGCGCAAGATCCAGCCGGGCGACAAGATGGCCGGCCGTCACGGCAACAAGGGCGTCGTGTCGCGGATCGTGCCGATCGAGGACATGCCGTTCCTCGAAGACGGGACGCATGCCGACATCGTGCTCAACCCGCTCGGCGTGCCGTCCCGCATGAACGTCGGTCAGATCCTCGAGACCCATCTGGGCTGGGCTGCCGCCGGTCTCGGCCGCAAGGTCGGGCTCGCCGTGGACGCCTATCTCCGCAGCAACGACATCGCGCCCCTCAAGGCGGAGATGGAGGCGATCTACTCGCCGTCGGAACTGGAGGGCCTCTCGGACGACGACATGGCGGAGGCGGCCAACAACGTCCGCCGCGGCGTGCCGATGGCCACTCCGGTGTTCAACGGCGCCAAGGAAGCCGACATCGAGACGATGCTGGAGTTGGCCGGGCTCGACCGTTCGGCGCAGTCGACGCTCTACGACGGGCGCACGGGCGAGCCTTTCGACCGCAAGGTGACGATGGGCTACATCTACATGCTGAAGCTCCACCACCTCGTGGACGACAAAATCCACGCACGGTCTATCGGTCCGTACTCCCTGGTCACCCAGCAGCCGCTGGGCGGAAAGGCGCAGTTCGGCGGCCAGCGCTTCGGCGAGATGGAGGTCTGGGCACTGGAAGCCTACGGCGCGGCCTACACGCTGCAGGAGATGCTCACGGTGAAGTCGGACGACGTCGCCGGCCGCACCAAGGTCTACGAGGCCATCGTCCGCGGCGACGATACCTTCGAGGCCGGCATCCCCGAGTCCTTCAACGTGCTCGTCAAGGAGATGCGCTCGCTCGGCCTCAACGTGGAGCTCACCTCCTCGAAGAAGCTCGCGAACGACCAGCTCGACCCGCCCGCCGAGGCGGCCGAGTAAGACCACACCACACGCTCCCGCGCCGGCACCTCGCCGGCGCGGTCCGAGCGGGGAGGGGAAGCGCCTCCCGGGACGACGGCCAGCGGCGACCCGACCGGTCACTGCGCCGACCTCACGTTTTCAGCACGCGGTAGCCCCTCGGCGGAGGGTGCGCCCCGTCAGCAGGAGTCGATCCATGAACCAAGAGGTCATGAATCTTTTCAACCAGCAGGCTCAGCCCCAGAGCTTCGACCAGATCAAGATTTCGATCTCGAGCCCCGAGAAGATCCTCTCGTGGTCCTTCGGCGAGATCAAGAAGCCCGAGACGATCAACTACCGCACGTTCAAGCCCGAGCGCGACGGCCTGTTCTGCGCGCGCATCTTTGGCCCGATCAAGGATTACGAGTGCTTGTGCGGCAAGTACAAGCGCATGAAGTACAAGGGCGTCATCTGTGAGAAGTGCGGCGTCGAAGTCACCCTCGCGCGCGTTCGGCGCGACCGCATGGGGCATATCGAGCTCGCCGCCCCCGTCGCCCATATCTGGTTTCTGAAGTCGCTGCCGAGCCGCATCGGCCTGCTGCTCGACATGGCGCTCAAGGACCTCGAGCGCATCCTCTACTTCGAATCCTACTGCGTCATCGAGCCGGGCCTCACCCCCCTCAAGGAGCGTCAGCTCCTCTCCGAGGAAGAGTACCTGCGCGCCCAGGAGGAGTACGGCGAGGATAGCTTCACCGCCATGATCGGCGCCGAGGCCATCCGGCGCATTCTGCAGGAGCTCGACCTCGACGGGATCGCGAACTCGCTCCGCGAGGAGATCGCCACAACGACCTCCGAGTTGAAGCCCAAGAAGCTCCTCAAGCGCCTGAAGATCATCGAGGCCTTCCAGATGTCGGGCAACAAGCCCGAATGGATGATCCTCACCGTGGTTCCGGTGATCCCGCCGGACCTTCGCCCGCTCGTCCCCCTGGACGGCGGCCGCTTCGCCACGTCCGATCTGAACGACCTCTACCGCCGCGTCATCAACCGTAACAACCGCCTGAAGCGGCTGATCGAACTGCGCGCGCCAGACATCATCATCCGCAACGAGAAGCGCATGCTTCAGGAAGCGGTGGACGCGCTGTTCGACAACGGCCGCCGCGGCCGCGTCATCACGGGTGCCAACAAGCGTCCGTTGAAGTCGCTCGCCGACATGCTCAAGGGCAAGCAGGGCCGCTTCCGCCAGAACCTGCTCGGCAAGCGCGTCGACTATTCCGGCCGCTCGGTGATCGTGGTGGGCCCGGAGCTGAAGCTGCATCAGTGCGGCCTGCCGAAGAAGATGGCCTTGGAGTTGTTCAAGCCCTTCATCTACGCACGCCTCGACGCCAAGGGTTTCTCCGCCACCGTCAAGCAGGCCAAGAAGCTCGTCGAGAAGGAGAAGCCCGAAGTCTGGGATATCCTCGACGAGGTGATCCGCGAGCACCCGGTGATGCTCAACCGTGCGCCGACGCTCCACCGCCTCGGCATCCAGGCGTTCGAGCCGAAGCTGATCGAAGGTAAGGCGATCCAGCTTCACCCGCTCGTCTGCGCGGCCTTCAACGCCGACTTCGACGGCGACCAGATGGCCGTCCACGTCCCGCTCTCGCTGGAAGCCCAGCTCGAAGCGCGCGTGCTGATGATGTCGACCAACAACATCCTGCACCCGGCCAACGGTCAGCCGATCATCGTGCCGTCGCAGGATATCGTGCTCGGCCTGTACTACCTGTCGATCGTCGCCGAGGGCGCCATCGGCGCCTTCGACCCGACCAACAAGAAGAACCCGATGCAGGGTGTCTTCGGCACCATCGGTGAACTCGAGCACGCCCTCGCGGCCAACACCGTGAAGCTGCACTCGAAGATCCGCTGGCGGTGGAACGGCATCGGCCCCGATGGCGAGCCGCTGACCCAGACCTACGACACCACGCCCGGCCGCGTGATCCTGTCCACGGCCCTGCCGCTGCACAAGAAGGTCCCCTACGACGTCGTCAACAAGCTGATGACGAAGAAGGAGATCTCCGCGATGATCGACACCGTCTACCGCCACTGCGGTCAGAAGGAGTCGGTGATCTTCTGTGACCGCATCATGGCGCTGGGCTTCAACCACGCGTTCAAGGCCGGCATCTCGTTCGGCAAGGACGACATGGTGGTGCCGGACAACAAGTGGCCGATCGTGGACGACACCCGCGCGCTGGTGAAGGACTACGAGCAGCAGTACAACGACGGCCTGATCACGCAGGGCGAGAAGTACAACAAGGTGGTGGATGCCTGGGCCAAGTGCTCGGACAAGCTCGCCGCCGAGATGATGCTGCGCATCTCCACCGTGCAGAAGGACGAGAACGGCGCCGACAAGCAGATCAACTCGATCTACATGATGAGCCATTCCGGTGCCCGTGGTTCGCCGGCGCAGATGAAGCAGCTCGCCGCGATGCGCGGACTCATGGCCAAGCCCTCGGGCGAGATCATCGAGACCCCGATCATCTCGAACTTCAAGGAAGGCCTGGACGTTCTCGAGTACTTCAACTCGACGCACGGAGCCCGTAAGGGCCTCGCCGACACCGCCTTGAAGACCGCGAATTCCGGCTACCTGACCCGCCGTCTCGTCGACGTGGCACAGGACGCCGTCATCCGTGAGGTCGATTGCGGCACCACCAACGGCATCAAGATGCGCGCCATCGTCGATGCGGGCCAGGTCGTGGCTCCGCTGTCGATCCGCATCCTCGGCCGCGCCACGGCCGAAGATCTCGTGGCTCAGGACGGTACGGTCATCGTCAAGACCAACGAGACGATCGAGGAGAAGCACCTGCCCGCCATCCAGGCGGCCGGCATCCAGGAGGTGAAGATCCGCTCGGTGCTCGTCTGCGCCACCAAGAGCGGCGTCTGCGCCACCTGCTACGGGCGCGATCTCGCCCGTGGAACGCCCGTCAACATGGGCGAGGCGGTCGGCGTCATCGCGGCGCAGTCCATCGGCGAGCCGGGCACCCAGCTCACCATGCGTACCTTCCACATCGGCGGCGCGGCGCAGATCGCGGATTCGTCCTTCATCGAGTCGAGCTTCGAAGGCACGATCAAGATCCGCAACCGGGCGCTCGCGCGCAACACCGACGGCGATCTCATCGCCACCGGTCGTAACGTGGCGGTGGTCATCGTCGGCACCGATGGAGCGGAACGTGCGGTCCACCGCCTGCAATACGGCGCACGCCTGCGGGTGGACGAAGGCGACACCGTCAAGCGCGGCCAGCGCATCGCCGAGTGGGACCCCTATACCCGTCCGATCATCACCGAGACCGACGGTATCGTGGCCTACGAGGATCTGATCGACGGTCAGTCGATCACCGAGACCACCGACGAGTCGACCGGCATCGCCAAGCGCGTCGTCATCGACTGGCGTGGTACGGCCCGCACGGCCGACCTCAAGCCGGCCATGCTGGTCCTTGACCAGGACGGCAAGCCGATGAAGCTGCCGCGCGGCTCGGACGCCCGCTACTTCCTCCCGGTCGACGCCATCATCGGCTACGACCCGGGCGGCACGGTGAAGGCCGGCGACATCCTCGCCCGTGTCTCCACCGATTCGGCCAAGACCCGCGACATCACCGGCGGTCTGCCGCGGGTGGCGGAGCTGTTCGAGGCCCGTCGTCCGAAGGACGCGGCGATCATCGCGGAGAAGTCGGGCACGATCCAGTTCGGGCGCGACTACAAGAACAAGCGTCGCCTGACGCTGACGCCGCATGACGGTTCGGATGCGGTCGAGTACCTGATCCCGAAGGGCAAGCACATCCACCTCCAGGACGGCGACGTCGTGGAGCTCGGCGACTACATCGTCGACGGCAACCCGGCGCCGCACGACATCCTCGCGATCAAGGGCGTGGAGGAGCTCGCTGCTTACCTCGTCAACGAGATCCAGGAGGTCTACCGGCTCCAGGGCGTGTCCATCAACGACAAGCACATCGAGGTGATCGTCCGTCAGATGCTGCAGAAGGTGGAAATCACCGATGGCGGCGATTCGGAGATCCTGACGGGCGACCAGATCGACCGGACGGAACTCGCGGACATCAACGAGAAGCTGCTCGCCGAGAACAAGAAGCCCGTGGTGGGCGTGCCGGTGCTGCTGGGCATCACCAAGGCGTCCCTGCAGACGAAGTCGTTCATCTCGGCGGCCTCGTTCCAGGAAACCACCCGCGTCCTCACCGAGGCGGCCGTCAACGGCAAGGTCGACCATCTCGAGGGCTTGAAGGAGAACGTCATCGTCGGCTCGCTCATTCCGGCGGGCACCGGGTCGATGGCAGCCGACATCCGCGCCGTGGCGCGGCGTCGCGACGCCATGATCCTGCAGCAGAAGGCAGCGGAGAGCGGCGCCCAGCCCCTCAGCGAATTGCCGCCTGCCGCCGAGTGATCCTCGACGACAGCGTTCGGAAAGACCGAAGGGGCGGCCAGCGATGGCCGCCCTTTTTCGTTGCGCGAAACCACTCTGGCGAGGCAAAGACGGGATCGATCTCCCGACGGGAATCCGCAGCGAATCGCAATCACCGCCGCCCTCCGGTCCGTGCTCATGACCTTGATCCGATGGGGCGAACCTGCCATCCATCGCTTCTACGGGGCGCCCGACTCCTCAGCGGGCCAATAATCGGGCGTTAACCGCCGGTCGGACCAAACTTTATCGTGCTTCGGGATTGACGTTCCGCCGTCCCCCGCATAGAAGCACGCCACTCCGGCACAACAGCAGGACATAGCGAGTCGCGACCCTCGGGCCGAGAGACAATCGCTAATCCGGTTCCGGCACTCACATCGACTGACGTCCTTGTCAGATCAGTAGGTACGAGCGCGCCGCAATGCGTGATCCTCTGCCGAACACGCGCCACGGGTCCTCACCGATCCATGGTGCATATTCGTTTTGCGGATCTTCTTATCGAGATCCGCGACAGCCTGGAGACAGGCTGCCTCGTGAAGCCGAACATGGGATCGCGTCTCAGCGGTCCGAATGAAGAGGGCAGAGTATGCCGACGATCAACCAGCTGATCGCGCAGCCGCGTAAGGCGCAGAAGAGCCGCAACAAAGTGCCGGCGCTCGACGCCTGCCCGCAGAAGCGTGGCGTTTGCACCCGCGTCTACACGACGACGCCGAAGAAGCCGAACTCGGCTCTCCGTAAGGTCGCCAAGGTCCGTCTGACCAACGGTTTCGAAGTCATCGGGTACATCCCCGGTGAAGGTCACAACCTTCAAGAGCACTCCGTGGTCATGATCCGCGGCGGCCGCGTGAAGGATCTTCCAGGTGTTCGCTACCACATCCTGCGCGGCGTGCTCGACACGCAGGGCGTCAAGGGTCGTAAGCAGCGCCGCTCCAAGTACGGCGCCAAGCGCCCGAAGTAAGAATTTCGCTCATCCCGTAAGGATGTCGCCGACCTCCATGAGGTTCAGGTGGCCTGCGCGGGGTGGTTTCAAGACCTTGATTTATAGACGGAGCGAGCGATGTCCCGCCGCCATTCTGCTGAAAAGCGTGAGATCATCCCGGACGCCAAGTACGGCGACATCGTGCTCACCAAGTTCATGAATTCCATCATGTACGAGGGCAAAAAGTCGATCGCCGAAGGTATCGTCTACGGCGCGTTCGACATCGTCGAGAACCGCGCCCGTGCGAACCCGATCGAGGTGTTCCGCGCCGCTCTCGAGAACGTCGCTCCGGCGATCGAAGTGCGGTCCCGTCGCGTCGGCGGCGCGACCTACCAGGTCCCCGTCGAAGTTCGCACCGAGCGTCGTCAGGCTCTGGCGATCCGCTGGCTCATTCAGGCCGCCCGTGGCCGCAACGACCGCACCATGGTCGAGCGCCTCTCGGCCGAACTCCTCGATGCCGCGAACAACCGTGGCAACGCGGTCAAGAAGCGGGAAGACACGCACCGGATGGCTGAAGCCAACCGCGCCTTCTCGCACTACCGCTGGTAAGCGGCCCCGGACCCTTTCAGGAGCAATCCGATGCCCCGCACGCATGCGATCGAGGACTACCGTAATTTCGGCATCATGGCTCACATTGATGCTGGAAAAACTACGACCACTGAGCGGATCCTCTACTACACCGGCAAGTCCCATAAGATCGGCGAAGTCCATGACGGCGCCGCGACGATGGATTGGATGACGCAGGAGCAGGAGCGTGGCATCACGATCACCTCCGCCGCGACCACCTGCTTCTGGCGCGACAAGCGCCTGAACATCATCGACACCCCCGGCCACGTAGACTTCACCATCGAAGTGGAGCGCTCGCTGCGCGTCCTCGACGGCGCCGTCTGCGTGCTCGACGGCAACCAGGGCGTCGAGCCCCAGACCGAGACCGTCTGGCGTCAGGCCGACAAGTACGACGTCCCGCGCGTCGTGTTCGTCAACAAGATGGACAAGATCGGCGCCGACTTCTTCAAATGCGTCGCCGACATCATCGACCGCGTCGCCGGCAAGCCCGTTTGCCTGCAGCTGCCGATCGGCGCCGAGACGACCTTCAAGGGCGTCATCGACCTGATCAAGATGAAGGCCATCGTCTGGACGTCCGAGAAGCTCGGCGCCGATTTCTCGGAGACCGAGATCCCGGCCGACCTCGCCGATCAGGCTGCCGAATACCGGATCAAGCTCGTCGAAGCCTGCGTCGAGATGGATGACGATGCCATGTCGGCCTATCTCGACGGTGTCGAGCCGGATGCCGAGACGATGCATCGCCTCGTGCGCACGGCCGTCCAGCGTCGCGCCTTCCACCCCGTGCTCTGCGGTTCGGCGTTCAAGAACAAGGGCGTTCAGCCCCTGCTCGACGCCGTCGTCGATTACCTGCCGTCTCCCGCCGATCGCGGCGAGATCAAGGGCCTCGACTTCAAGACCGAGGAAGAGACCGTTCGTCATCCGTCCGACAGCGATCCCTTCTCGATGCTGGCGTTCAAGATCATGGACGACCCGCATGTCGGCACGATCACGTTCTGCCGTGTCTACTCGGGTAAGGTCGAATCCGGCGCCAACGTCATCAACTCGTCGCGCGACAAGAAAGAGCGTGTCGGCCGCATGCTTCTCATGCACGCCAACAACCGCGAAGACGTGAAGGAAGCCTTCACCGGCGATATCGTGGCTCTGGCCGGTCTCAAGGAAACTCGTACCGGCGATACGCTGTGCGACCCGAAGGACGCCGTCATCCTCGAGAAGATGGAGTTCCCCGAGCCCGTCATCGAGATCGCGGTCGAGCCGAAGTCCAAGGCCGATCAGGAGAAGCTCGGCATCGCTCTCGCCAAGCTCGCCGCTGAGGATCCTTCGTTCCGCGTCTCCACGGACCAGGAATCGGGCCAGACCATCCTTCGCGGGATGGGCGAACTCCATCTCGACATCAAGGTCGACATCCTGCGCCGCACCTACATGGTCGACGCGAATATCGGCCAGCCGCAGGTGGCGTATCGTGAGAAGCTCACGAAGCGCACCGAGATCGACTACACCCACAAGAAGCAGACCGGCGGTACCGGTCAGTTCGCTCGGGTGAAATTCGTGGTCGAGCCGAACGAGCCGGGCAAGGGCTTCGAGTTCTCCTCGAAGATCATCGGCGGCACGGTGCCCAAGGAGTATATCCCGGGCGTCGAAAAGGGCCTCAACTCGGTGCTCGGTGCCGGTATCCTCGCCGGCTTCCCGGTGGTGGACATCAAGGTCGAGCTGATCGACGGCGCCTATCACGATGTCGACTCGTCGGCCCTGGCCTTCGAAATCGCCTCCCGTGCGGCGCTCCGTGAAGCCCTCCAGAAGGGCGGATCGGTTCTGCTCGAGCCGGTCATGAAGGTCGAGGTCGTCTCGCCGGAAGAGTATACCGGTTCGGTGATCGGCGATCTGAACTCCCGCCGTGGACAGATCCAGGGCCAGGACATGCGCGGCAATGCGAACGTCATCAACGCGATGGTGCCGCTGGCCAACATGTTCGGCTACGTGAACCAGCTGCGGTCCTTCTCCCAGGGCCGCGCGAACTTCACGATGCAATTCGACCATTACGAAGAGGTGCCGCGCGGCGAGGCCGAGAAGGTCGTCGCGAAGTACGCTTAAGGCTTCCCGCCTTTTCCGGACCGCAGCAGCATCACCTGAAACACTGAGATTACGGAGGCTACGATGGCCAAAGAGAAGTT
>NZ_NKUG01000107.1 GCF_014845095.1 Methylobacterium bullatum
CTGTTCGACGAGCCGACCTCGGCCCTCGACCCGATCTCCACGGGCCGCATCGAGGAACTGATCGAGCAGCTGCGCTCCGAGTTCACGATCGTCATCGTCACGCACAACATGCAGCAGGCGGCACGCATCTCGCAGTTCACGGCGTTCATGTATCTCGGCGAGCTGGTGGAGTTCGGCCCCACCACGCGGATCTTCATGAACCCCGAGAAGCGCCAGACCCAGGACTACATCACCGGCCGCTTCGGCTGAGCCCGCCGGGGCCGCGTCCGCGGCACCGGACCCGATCCTACGCGATGCAGGCCGCCCGAGGCGGCCTCGGTCGAGGAGTGCGAGCATGCCCAACCACATCGTCAGTTCCTACGATACGGAACTGGAAAACCTGCGCCGCTCGATTTCCGAGATGGGCGGGATCGCCGAGAAGATGATGACCGATTCCGGCAACGCCCTGGTACGCCGGGACGTGCCCCTGGCCCAGGCGGTGATCGGCGCCGACAAGCGCCTCGACGCCCTCCAGCACGAGATCGAGGAGCGGGCGATCCTGCTCATCGCCAAGCGTCAGCCCCTCGCCATCGACCTGCGCGAGACGGTCTCGGCCATCCGCGTCTCGAACGATCTGGAGCGCATCGGCGACCTGTCGAAGAACGTCGCCAAGCGCGTGGTGGCCATCGCCGAGCAGATCCAGCCGCAGAAGATCGTCATCGCCGTCCAGCACATGGGCGACCTAGTGCAGGAGCAGCTGAAGGACGTCCTCGACGCCTATGCGAGCCAGGACGTGAAGGCCGCCCTCGACGTCTGGGAGCGTGACGACGCCATCGACGCGCTCTACAACTCGCTCTTCCGCGAATTGCTGACCTACATGATGGAAGACCCGCGCAACATCTCGTTCTGCACGCATCTACTGTTCTGCGCCAAGAACATCGAGCGGATCGGCGACCACACCACCAACATCGCCGAGACGATCCACTACCTCGTCACCGGCACGAACGAACTGGCCGAACAGGATCGCCCGAAGAACGACGCATCGAACTACGCCACCGTGTCGTTGCCCGCCAGCGCCTGACCGTCCCTCCGGTCGGGCCATTCCGGCACGATCGTCGCGCGGCCGTCCCGTGCGTGACGGGACGGCCGCCCTCACCCTGAAAACACCCGCATGAGTACGCGCATCCTGATCGTCGAGGACGAGGAGGCCCTCACCCTTCTCCTCCGCTACAACCTCGAGGCGGAGGGCTTCGTCGTCGACACCGCCGCCCGCGGCGACGAGGCCGATCTGCGCCTTCAGGAGCAGGTTCCCGACCTCGTCCTCCTCGACTGGATGATGCCCGGTCTCTCCGGCATCGAGTTGTGCCGCCGCATCCGCGCCCGGCGCGAGACCGAGCGGCTGCCGGTCATCATGCTGACGGCGCGCGGCGAGGAGGGCGACCGCATCCGCGGCCTCGGCACCGGCGCCGACGATTACATCGTCAAGCCGTTCTCGGTGCCGGAACTGCTCGCCCGGGTCCGCGCGCTCCTGCGCCGGGCCAAGCCGAGCCACGTGGCGGACCTGCTCATCGCCGGCAATATCGAACTCGACCGCGTCAGCCACCGCATCCGCCGCCAGGGCCGCGAGATCCATCTCGGCCCCACCGAGTTCAAGCTCCTCGAATTCCTGATGCAGAGCCCCGGCCGGGTGTTCTCGCGCGAGCAGCTCCTCGACGGGGTCTGGGGCCACGACGTCTATATCGACGAGCGCACGGTGGACGTGCATGTGGGCCGCCTGCGCAAGGCTATCAACCGCCCGCGCCAGAGCGACCCGATCCGCACCGTGCGCGGCTCCGGCTATTCCTTCGACGAGATGTTCTCGACGGACGAGTGAGAGCGGAGCGGTCAGTCCGAGTGACGAAAATCTGACGTTTGGTCCCCGCTCCCGGGGCTGCTTTCGACACTTGGCAGAACCCGGGCAGGGTGGCCGAGGGCTTCGACGGTCGGAATGGCCCTGGCCGAATGAGTCTCATTCGGCCAGGGCGTGTCGGGACGCTTACGCCAGCAGGAAATCGAGGTGCGTCAGCGTCGCCTTATCGTGGTTGTCGATGATGGCGAACTGGACCGCCTTGGCCGTGGTGCCGCTGCCATCGGCATCGTAGGACAGGGCACCGGTGTCGTGATCGTAGAGAATGCGGTCGTCCGCATCGATCTTGGCACCGGTCACGCTCAGGTCCTTGAACGCCGCCGCGAGGTCATCGGCCGAGAGCGCCGCGAAGATGCTCTTCGAGAGCTGGATCGTGTCGATCCCGGCCGAGAAATCGGTGATGTGGTCGATATTGGTCGCGCCGAGCTTCGTGCTGAACACGAAGGTATCCTCGCCGGCCAAACCCGTCAGCGTATCCGCCCCGAGGCCACCGTCGAGATGGTTGGCGCCGGCATTGCCCTTGAGATCATTGACGAGCGTGTTGCCGGTGGCGTTGAGGTTGCCGGTGCCGTTCAGCGTCAGGTTCTCCACGTGGGAACCCCCTAGCGAGAAGGACACCGACGCCTTGACGAGGTCGATGCCGGTGCCGTCGCTCCCCTCCACGGCTTTGTCGCGAATGTTGTCGACGATGTAGGTGTCGGAGCCGGCACCGCCGATCATCGTGTCCGCGCCCGTCTTACCGTCGAGGACGTTGACGCCGGCATTGCCCCTGAGGACGTTGTCGAGCGAGTTGCCGGTGGCGCTGAGATTCCCGGTGCCGGTGAGCGTCAGGTGTTCCACGTGGGAACCCCCGAGCGAGAAGGACACGGATGCCTTGACGAGGTCGGTGCCGGCGTCGCTCAGTTCCACGACTTTGTCGCCGATATTGTCGACGATGTAGGTGTCCGATCCCGCGCCGCCGGCCATGGTGTCGGCCCCGGCCTTGCCGTCGAGGAGGTTGGCGGCGGCATTGCCGGTGAGAGTGTTGGCGAGAGCGTTGCCGGTGCCGTTGAGTGCAGCCGTGCCGACTAGCGTGAGGGTCTCGACGTTGGCCGCCAAGGTCAAGCTGATGGACGAGCGGACGGCGTCGATGCCGCGATCGGCCGCCTCGACGACAACGTCGCCGGCATTGTCGACGACATAGGTATCATTCCCCGCATACCCGGTCATCGTGTCGGCGCCGCCCTTGCCATCGAGGAGGTTGGCGCCGTTGTTGCCGACAAGCGCCTGAGCGAACTCGTTTCCGGTGAGGTTCATCGCGCCCGTGCCCGTCGCTTTCGCCGTGGCCAGGGTCTCGATCGCCTGTCCGGCAGCGAGGACGTAGCTGACGCTCGTCTTGACGGTGTCCTGCCCGGCATCCTTCGCTTCGAAGACGCGATCGCCGGATTGATCGACGACGTAGGTGTCGTTGCCGGCCTCGCCGTACATCCGGTCCGCACCGAGATGACCGTCGATGTCGTCGTTGCCGGCGCCGCCGTGGATCGTGTTGCTCAGGACGTTGCCCGTGAGACGGTCGTTGAACCTGCTGCCTTCGAGGTTCTCGATGCTCAGGAGGCGATCCTTTTCCGCCCGGATCGTCGTTATGACGGGAGGGGGGGTTACGATGCCTCCGGGGCCCTCGCCGGGGTAAGGGTCCGGTTGGAACACGGTCACCTTTTCGGGGACGATCTCCTGCCAGCCCTGCAAATCGAGGGAGACGGTCACGCCAACGGTCGCCGACTTGTAGCTCGCCGTGTCGCTGCCGGCGCCGCCATCGAGACGGTCGTTGCCCGCGCCACCGTCGAGCACATCGTTGCCGGTGCCGCCGAGCATGATGTCGTCGCCACCCTTGCCGTAGAGGGTATCGTGGCCGTCACCATTGGCGCCGAAGACCGTATAATCGATGTTGCCACCGCCGCCCTTGAGCGTGTCGTTGCCATCACCCCCGATGAGCGTATCGTTGCCGGCGTAACCTTCCAGCGTGTTGGGCGCCTTGTCATATGTCGGGTGATCGATCTCGATTGTCCTGCCGATCGAGTCGGCGACATCGAACTTGTGCTGGCCGCTCGTCAGCTGTCGCAGGGTATCGACGGCTTTTTCAAGGTTTGTGACCCCTCTTTGTGGGTAAAAATACTCATTCAGCCAGCTGCTCTCCTTGTCGTTGAATTGTTGTTCCAGTCCGCGGCTCGTAAAAAGACTTTTTATAACGTCGTAATTTGTTATATCGCGGTCATAATAGTGTCCGGGGGCGCCTGGGATTGGTACCGCGGGCGTCAAGGCAGTGTCCATGAGTTTATGATCCGCCGATCCTTGCGCGCCGATCACGATTTCCTGCTGGTATGTTCTAAGGCCGCCCGCCTCACCGTTATCGTACCAAACATCGAGGAGGACCTTGCCATTGATTAAATAGACTTTGGCGCCGATTTTGTCCTGATCGGGTTGTTTTGCAAATTCTAAAACTTCATTCTTATACGAGGCGACTGTTTCATGGAGTGCATTGATTCCCGCATTCAGTGTCTCCTTGAAGTCACCCGATGTCGCGCCGTCTTCGATCTCGCGAATGACGTTGATCCGAGCGGCGAGCGCGGACAGGAGGGCTGGCATGACGAGCCCGGCGTCGGCACCCGGTTTCCCGGCGAACTCGATCGCCATGGAGAGCGCATCGGTCGATTTATCGATCGCCAGGGATCGATAATCAGCGTGCTTTGGATCGGAGGGGCTCGTATTCATGTATTGGTCGAGATGTGATTTTGACGCTTGAGCAAGCGACGAAATCTCCATCTTATTATCGTAATTGATACCTTCACCGAGTTGATTGATTTCCGCGAGGATTTCATCGCCTTGCCGAGAAAGCAAATCTAGCTTCTGATCCATTCCCTCAAGAAATGCCTGCGTCGGATCCTCTTCTTCGCCAAAGATCGCCTTTAACTCGCTTGGAATTTCGAGGCCGGGAATCATGCCAATCAAATTGACGGCTGTATTTGCAATTGTCAGAACATCGCCGAAATAGCCAAGCGTCTTTCCGTTGCCCATTGTAAGTTTCCCCTCGGTAAAAAATTCTAAGGGCAATTGACCATTTTTCGACCTTTCGCATAGGGGCGGACGCTATCCAGGTGACCGAAACCCTTGGCGCAGCGTCTCATCGCGTCGCGTCTTGCTACGATGTTGCTGTTTAGTCTGTCCCCGCGCCGGCGAGATGCACGAGCGTCGGCTTTGAAAACTTCCGCAATCGGATGTCTCAGGATTCTCGCGTCGGAGGCGAAACGTCGGCTTCGGGCCGAAACGTCAGCGTCCCCTCGCCACCCGGCTCTGACCCTCAGGTCGGGACCATCCGCCGGATTCCGACGACTGGAGGGCGCGGGGGAGGGCGGAAGGCTTCGAGTCGACGCCGGCTCAGCGGTCGAAGCGGCGCATCGAACGGCTGTCCCGCTCGGCGTTGCGCCGGGTCCTGTCATCCGCTCTGGCCCGGTCGCGCTGGACCGTCTCCATACGCCGGAGCGTCTCCGTCTGCTCGCGGTGCGCCCGCGCCAGGTCGCTCACCGCGTTCATCGCCCGCACCCGGTTCGCATCCTGTGCTCGTGCGTCGAAGGACCATGCCGCGAGCAGAAGGGCGAGGACGGCCGAGGTGGGGCGGGGCATCGGGCTGGGACCTTAGGGCAGGAGAAGGGTGGATCGGGCGTGCTGCCCGACATGCATCATAGTGCGTGAAATGCAGGGCTTCGCGGGATAGTGTGCATTCCATGCGCGGGCTGCATGAGTGGTATTTGGCGTTTGGTATACCAGCAAGGCGGGGAGGCTGTCATACATGCTGCAACGCAAACGCATCGCCACGAGGAACACCGATATGACCGCTCTCATTCTCACCGCCGTCGCCGTCGCCGCTGCCGCCAACATCTCCCTGGTGGCCTTCGTCGCCGATCGCCTGACCCCCACGACCAGCACCTCCACCGTCACGGCCGGTGAGCTCGTCCTCGTGAATGACAACGCTCCCGAAGCCCTGAAGCTCGCAGCCTGATCCACGTCGCACGGCTTCAAAGTCACCGCCATCGGCCCCGCCTTACCAGGCGGGGCTTTTTCACGTCGCGTACCGCCATATACCCCGGCGCATGGCGGTCGAAAGGGGGGTCGCGTGGCGGTCGATCCGCCCGTCTCATCCGACGGGTTTCGGGGCCGGCGCTTCGCTCTCCCGCGCGAGCGAGGCGGCCTCGGCGAACCGGGCGCGGACCGCCTCGCTCATCCGGCCGAGGCCCAGCTGCGCGGCCATCCGCCCCTCGACGCCGGGTGCCGGATCGAGGTCGCGGGCGAGGCCTGCGAGCTCCTGGAGCGGGATGTCGGCGGGGGCTCGCCCCTCTCCTTTAGCCGGCCGGAACCTCACCGGCCCGGCAGGGGAGGCCTCCGGCCAGAGCACGATGCGGTCGCCCTCGCCGGTATGGGGGCAGCGGGGATCGACGGCCCCCAGGGCGCGCTGGCGCAGGCGGGCCGTGATCCGCGAGAACCCATGGGCGCGCAGGAGGCGCTCGGCGAGAACGTCAGCGAAAACAGGACCTTCGCGCGCGACCACCTCGCTCGCCATCGCCGCCAGCGTGGCCTCGTAACCCACCTCGTGGAACCGCGCGGCATCGGGAGAGAAGCCCGACAGGTCGGCGGGTTCATAGAGGCCGGGGGGCTCCACCTGCGGGATTTCGGGGGCGGCCGGCGCGATCACGACCGGCTCCGGCTTCGCCCTGTCGGCGTCGAGATCGGCCCGCAACGCCGTGTCGAGCCGGTCGAGGGCGCCTTGCGGATCGTTCCACCAATCGGTGCTCCAGACCCGGTGGATGCGCCATCCGAGGTCGGTGAGCACCCATTCGCGCAGACGGTCCCTGTCCCGCGCCGTCGCCGCCCGGTGATAGGTCGCCCCGTCGCATTCGACGCCCGCGAGGTAGCGCCCCGGAGCGTCGGGATGGACGATGCCGAGGTCGATCCGAAAGGCGGAAACGCCCACTTGCGGCACGATTCTCCACCCCCGCGCGGCCAAGGCCGCCATCACCGCGCCCTCGAACGGCGATTCGACGTCTCCCCCCGTCGGCGCGGCCGCCGTTTCGAGGGCGCGGGCGCCGTGTTCGGCAAAGGCGAGGAAGTGCTTGAAATCGCGCACGCCGCGGGCGCTGCCACGGCCGAGATCCACCTGATCGGCCCGCATCGACGCGAAGACCACGAGCTCCCGCCGGGCGCGGGTGATCGCCACGTTGAGGCGCCGGTGGCCGCCCTCGCGATTGAGCGAGCTGATCTGACCGGTGATTCGGCCCGTCGCGTCGGGACCCGCCGCCACCGAGAACAGGATCGCATCGCGCTCGTCGCCCTGCACGGTCTCGAGATTCTTCACGAAGACCGGCTCTTTCCAGGCCCGCCCGTCGAAGAACCGCTCCAGCTCCGGCCTTCCCCGCCGCTCGGCATCGAGCAGATTCTCGATCAGGCGCTGCTGCTCGCCGTTGAAGGTGACGATGCCCAGCGAGCGCTCCTCCGCCGCGAAGGCGGGGTCCGAGAGACGGGCGACCACCTCCGCCACCAGGGCGCGCGCTTCGGGCCGGTTCACGCGCGCCCCGCCGCGCTCGTAGACCCCATCGGCCACGTGCTGGAGCCGCACCGCCCGGTCCTCGGTGACGGGGGAGGGGAAGGTGACGAGCCCGCCGCGATAATAGTGACGGTTGGAGAAGGCGATGAGGCTCTCGTGCCGGCTTCTGTAGTGCCAGGCGAGGCGCCTCTGCGGCAGGTTCGCCGCCAGGCACTCGTCGAGGATGCTCTCCTGATCGGCGATGTCGAGACCGTCCGAAATCTCGTCGACGCCGCGATCGCCCACATTGGTGGGCGGCAATTGTTCGGGATCGCCGACGATGACCACCTGCCGGCCCCGCGCGATGGCGCCGATGGCGTCCCAGGGGGCGATCTGCGAGGCCTCGTCGAAGATGACGATGTCGAAGGGCTTCGCCTCGGCCGGCCAGTATTGGGCGATGGAGAGCGGGCTCATCATCAGGCAGGGGGTCAGGCGGGTCAGCGCGTTCGGCATCCGCGCGAAGAGCTGGCGCAGGGGCATGTGCCTGGCGCGCTTGGTGATTTCGCGCGCCAGGGTACCCCATTCGGGATCGGTGCCGAAGGCGCCGGCGAGCGGCACGTCGCCGCCGATGCGGGCACGCACCGCCGCCCCGGCGAGGCCGGAGAGCCGGGAATCGGCTTCGCCGAAGCCCCGGATCGCCTCTTCGTGGCGCTGGCCCATGAAATCGCGCAGGCGGACGTCGTCGGTGACGGCATGGTCGATCCACCAGCGCGCATAGGCGCCCTCGAAGGCCGGGAGGATGGCGTCGTCCTGCAGCGTTCCCGCCTCGATCTCGGCGACCAGAGGACCGAGGCCCGCCTTCGTCGCCTCGCTCACCGCCCTCTGCCAGCTGGCCCAGGCCTGCGCCTTGGGCAGCGCCCTGCGCCAGCGTTCCGCCACCGCGAGGGTGCCGGCCACCCAATCGCCCTCCGTCTCCACCGGGCGGTCGGGCTTGGCCCTGCCGGCCAGACGCCCGAGCGTCTCGATCGCCTTCACGGCCGCGCTTCTCCGCGTCGTGAAATCCTCCTTTGCCAAGGCCAGGCTGTCGCCAGGTTCGAGCCTGCCATCCTCGGTGTCGAGGAACTCGGCGAGCCTCGCGCGGACGATGTCCGGGCCTCCGACGAGCGGCGCAATGGTGGTGATGACCGGTGCGAGCCGCGTCGCCCAGGCCATCGGAGCGGTGAACAGGTCGGCGGGGGCCGCCGGATCCGACCACGGATGTCCGAGTTCCGCGGTGGCGCTCTCCAGAACCTCCGCCAGAGCGGGTCTTGTCGCCTGCAGGGACTTGATCTCGGCGAGGGTGACGAGGTCCGGCCCGATATCCTCCGGTACGCGCCCTTGCGCGAAGGGGGCGAGGAGGTCGCGAACTCGGCTCAGACGCCGCCCCCGCAGGAAGAAGTTCGAGGCTTTCGCCTCGCGCCACTCGGCCAGCAGGCGGTCGAGGTCGCTGCCGAACACCGAGGGGGCGTAGGGGACGAAGAGCCGGGTGGTCAGCCGGGCGAGCGCGTCCTGTCGGGTGCGGCGGGCCTCGACGGCCTGGCGCAAGGCCGCGCCTCCGGGGCCGAGGAAGCGCAGGCCCATCCGCGCCTCCAGCCGGAACAGGGCGGCGGCGAGGGAGGAGAGCGCGCGCAGGCCGTCATAGGTCCGGCCGAGGGGCGTCAGGCCCATCGCCTCGGCGAGACGCTGGCCGGATGTCGCGAAGTCCGGCAGGGTGCGGGCGAGTTCGGGAACAGCCTGCTCCATCTCGGCCCGCCACAGGGGCGACCATGCGATGGCACCGATGCCCCGGAGGGGATGGTTCGCGATGTCCCCGACGATGGGGCGAAGGGCGGCAAGCTCACCGCACTGGGCCCGCAGGCCATCCCGGTGGCCGGGCGCGGAGGTCGCGTCCTTCGGCCAGAGGAGGCTGAGCCCGTCCCGGCCGGCTTGCCTGTCGGCGATGACCCGCGCCATGGCCGAATGGGCGCTGAGGCCGTTCGCCCGTGTGGCGTGCAGGCTCTCCACCACACCGTTCAGGCCCTCCCGGCGGCGCTGGAGATCGGTGGCCGCCTCGTCCCAGGGGACGGGCTCGCCGCTCCTCGCGGCCCAGGCCTCGCGGAGTTGCGCGATGACGTGCGTCTTCTGGGCCTTGGCCGCATGGACCTCGAGGCAGCAGGCGCCCAGCCCCACCGCGTCGAGGCGCCGGCGCACCACCTCCAGGGCGGCGCTCTTCTGCGACACGAACAGCATCGTGCGCCCGAGCGCCAGGCACTGCGCGATCATGTTGGCGATGGTCTGGCTCTTGCCGGTGCCGGGTGGGCCGAACAGGACGAAATCCTTGCCCGAGGCCGCCGCGAGGATCGCCGAGACCTGGGAGGAATCGGCGAGGAGCGGCGTGAATATGCCGGAGGGTGGATGCTCCGCGTCGAGGCGCTCCGGCACGGGAAAGCCAGTGCCGTCGCCGTAGGCCTGTTTCGGCGTGTCGAGGAGGTGGCGCACCACCGGGCTTCGCTTCAGGAGGTCCGTGCGCTCGCTCAGATCCTTCCACATCAGGAACTTGGTGAAGGAGAAAGCCGAGAGCACCACCTCGGTCGTGACCTCGAACCCTTTCAGGTCGCGGATATGGGTGCGCACGATCCGCCAGACGGCCTCGACGTCGATGCCGGATTCGTCGCCCGGCAAGCCCTCGGCGAAATCCGGCATGTCGAGGTCGAAATCCTGACGCAGCATCTCCAGCAGCGTCGGGTTGAGGCGCGCCTCCTCGTCGTGGCGCACCAGGCGGAAGCCGGCGCGGACGCTGGCGCGGGTCAGGGCCGCCGGCACCAGCAGCAGCGGTGCGCGGGCGGGCGGCATGCCGTTGCCCCGTGTCCAGGTGAGGAAGCCGAAGGCAAGGAACAGGACGTTGGCACCGCCCTCCTCGAAGCTCCCGCGGGCGAGCCGGAACAGGTCGGTGAGGCGAGCCTCCAGTTCCTCCGTCCCGACATCGGCGGCGATCTCGCCGCGTTCGTCGTCCAACGCGCCGAGCGGTGCCTCGGAAGGCGGACGGGCGACGAGCCGGAAGGCGCGGCCCGCCGCGAGGGCGTCTTCGAACGCACCCGGCTCAGGGCAATCGAGGGTGAGCGATCCCTTGCCCGGTTTGAAGTTGAGAAGCTTGTTCCGCAGCGTCAGATCGAGGAGCCGCAGCTTCCAGGCTTCCAGCCGGTCGCGGGGCTCGCGACGGGGTAGATCGAGGCGGGGAGCAGGGAGATCCTCGACGAAGGACGGCGGCGCGCCGAGCGCCTGGACGAGCGCCACCGCGATCTCCGGAGCCGGCGCCTGTGCGCCGGGCTCGCCCGTATCGAGGGGGGAGATGCCGGATAGCCGGGCGCGCCGCAGATCGAGGACCATCTCCAGGGAGGATTCGGCATCCGCATCGATCAGGCGCGCGCCGGCCGCCACCGCATCCGCGAAACTCCCCGGCGGATCGGCGGTGAGAATTGTGGTCTCGATCAGTATCAGTTCCTGCAGGTCGCGGCGCTTCCGCAGGGCCTGGGCGTCGTCACCGACCCTTTCCGGCAGGGTCTCGTCCACGAGCCACAGCCCGAGGAGCGCGTGATCGCGGGTGAGGATCAGGAGCGGATTGAGCCCGGCCTGTTCACAGCAGGCGGCCCAGAGCAGGGTGAGGTCGAGGCAGGTGGCGAGCCGCCGCTCCACGATCGCGGCGGGCTCGCGGACCTTCTGTCCCGACCGTTCGAAACTCGCGGGCGGCAGGATGTAGGTGATCCGCAGGGCCGCCATCGCCGCGTGGATCGCTTCCGCCATCTCCCAGGCCCTGGCCCTCCTTCCGCTGCGATAGCCGTCGAAGGCGGTGCTCCGCCTTGCCCGTTCCAGAATCGCGGCGGCGGAGCGCAGGATGCCGTCCACGGCCGGGTCGTTGGGCCTGACGAAGGCCGCGAGCAGTTCGGGCGCCGCATCCGCGCCTCCCCAATGGGAGGGCGGCAGGAGCCGCAGGTCGAACTCCTCCCGGGCGAGCTCGCCCGCCCGATCGCTCCCCTCGGCTGGAGCCGTCAACGTCAGCGTGAGGGTACAGAGCCGGCTCTCCCGTAATCCGGCGAGGACCGCTCCGTCGATCCGCAGATCCGGCGCATCGATACGTTGGAGGCCCCCAGCCCCGATTTGCTGGATCGGCAGGGTAAGGGGGCGGAACAGCGGCGGAATCGCTGAGATGTGGAGCGTCACATCGGACAGGTCGGCCTCGCCGCCATGGGTCACGGTAATGTCCCGGATGAGGGGAATCCCGTTCTGCCAGGATGCGACGCTGGCATGATCGGCGATCGTGCAGGCGAGACCGCAACGCGTGCGAGCCCCCTCCGACGCTTCGAGCGTATCGTCCATCGCGCCCGGTTCCCCGCCATTCGGCAAGGGTTCTACAGGCGTGGCGTTCGCACCCGCAAGACTCGCCCGGCGACCGCACCGAAGCTCGTCGGGCTCACGGTTTGCCTGAACTCCCGTGGTTCGGCGTACTTGGAATCGTTCCACAACATAGTGATTGCCCGGACAAGACGAGGCTTTGTATAGCGTTGTGTGATCGGCAACTCGGCCAAGATACTGGTCGTCGCGGCGTCGAGGCCATCCGTTTCGCTGGCGTTGCCTTGCCGAGCCCGCCTGCCGTTCGTTCCTCGCAAACCGGTGCTGCCTGCCGATGACGGATACGACCAAGCCGAATGCACGGCCATCGCAGGGCCGCTACCGTCTGATGGTGGCGGGCCGGACCCTCCTGGCGATCTTCGGAGGCTATGCCCTTGCGGCCATTGCCACGGCCTTCCTGTCTTTGACCTTGCCCCTCGACCGGTCGGAAGCCGTCGCCGCCGCCACCCTGGCGAGCTTCGCGATCATGGCTGGTGCGGTGATCTGGGTCTTCTCCGCCCGTACTCTCGCCCGCGCGGCGATAGGGCTGGCGCTTCCGGCTTTGTGCCTGGGGGCCGGTCTCTGGCTCGCCCTCGGCAGCGCGGTGCAGCCCGCATGAAGCAGGGGTTTCGCCAATCGATGGCGTGGCTGCACACCTGGGCGGGGCTCGTCACCGGCTGGGTGATGTTCGCCGTCTTCGTCACCGGCACCGCCACCTACTACAAGTCCGACATTTCCCTCTGGATGCGGCCCGAATTACGCGCGCAGGCGGAATACGACGTGGTCCGGGCGACCGAACTCGGGGTCGCGTATCTCAAGGTCCATGCCCCAAAGGCGATGGCTTGGTATGTGGGCGTGCCGCAGACCGACAAGCCGTATATCGGCGCCTATTGGATGGTCACGCCGGACGGCGAGTTCGGCAAGGCGCTCCTCGATCCGGATACCGGTGCGCCGACAGAGGCCCGGGCGACACAGGGCGGTGACTTCTTCTACCGCTTCCATTTCGAATTGCAGATGCTCCCGGCCCTCGGCCGCTGGATCGTCGGCATCTGCGCGATGGTCCTGCTCGTCGCCCTCATCAGCGGCATCGTCACCCATCGCCGGATCTTCGCCGATTTCTTCACCTTCCGGCGTTCGAAATCCGCCCAGCGCGGCTGGCTCGACGCGCACAACGTCACCGGCGTTCTGGCGCTGCCGTTCCACCTGATGATCACCTATACGGGCATCGTCTCGCTCGCGCTCATGTACATGCCGTGGGGAATGGTGAGCGCCTACAAGGGCGACGAGCTGCGCTTCTACGTCGAGTCCGGCCAGATGCCGGCCTGGCGCGCCGCCGAGGGCAAGCTGGCCGAGCCGGCGCCGCTCGGTCCTCTGATCCGCCGCGCCCAGGCCGAGGTGAGCGAACCGCTCGAGATGGTCTCCATCAACAATCCCGGCGACGCCAATGCCACCGTGGTGGCGGTGTTCGAGGAGCCCCATGGGCTCGCCCATCGCCATCCGCAGATCGCCTTCCACGCGGTGACCGGGGAGGTGGTCGAACGGACCGGGCCGCTGAAACCGGCGGCGCATGCCTATACGAGCTTCGTCGGCCTGCACGAGGCGCATTTCGCCGGGCCGGCCCTGCGCATCCTGTTCTTCCTGTCCGGCCTGATGGGCTGTGCCGCCATCGCCACCGGACTCGTCCTGTGGACCGTGGCGCGGGCGCCGAAAGGCGTCGTCCGTCCCGCCGCCGGCTGGCGCCTCGTTCATGCGCTCAACATCGGCACCATCCTCGGCCTACCCATCGGCATGGCGGCGCTCTTTCTCGCCAACCGCCTCGTTCCAGTGGAATGGGCCGCGAGGGAATCCTGGGAAGGCGGTGTGTTCTTCGGGATCTGGCTCCTCGCCGCACTGATGCCTCTCGCTCGCCCGCATCGCCGGGCATGGGGCGAAATGAGCTATGCCGCCGCGCTCCTGTTCCTCGCCGTTCCCTTGGTCGATTGGGTGCAGATGGGATGGCGTGCCGACTTCCTGGGCTTCGACGCCGCCATGGTGGCGCTCGCGCTGGTTTTCCTCTTCGGCGCGCGCAAGCTCGGGCGCCACGAGGGGGCGCGGAGAGAGTCCGCCCGTACCACCGGAGATTTCGTCCGAGCATGACGCCCGTTGCCGTATCCCTCACCTCACTCCTGAGCTTCTCCGGTCTCGCCTGCCTCTGCCTGAGCATGGACCGGCATGGCCGGACCCTGTTCCACGGGCGCCCTTCCCGGCGGCGGGACAGAGCGTTCCGCGTGGCGGGCTGGCTTTTCATCGCCCTGGCCTTCGCCGCGGCCGTCATCACGGCGGACTGGAATTTCGGTCCGGTGCAATGGCTCGGCTCGCTCACCGGGGCCGCGCTCATCGTCGTGGCGCTGATGTCCTATCGTCCGGCCTGGATCCGCCCGGCGGCCATCGCCGCACTTCCCCTCGCCATGGCCACCGCCTTCTTCGTCTGAGCTGGCGGCGGGTTCCAGCCCGATCGGATGGGCCTATGTGAAGGGCTATTCGACAGGCTTTCACGAGGACGATCGATGGCGCTCGACCCTGCTCTCGCGGACCGTATTGCCACCTCGGTGGAGTTGGGCTTCGCCGAGCAGGTGGCCCATATCCAGGCCCTCGTCCGGTTCGGCTCGGTCCGGGGCGCCGAGCACGCGATTCAGGACCACGTGTTCCGCTGCCTGAGGGAGCGCGGCTACGCCATGGAGCAGGTCCGTATGGACCATGCGGCCATCAGCGCGCATCCCGGCGGGGGGCGGATCACGCCGGAGCATTCCGATGCGCCCCTCGTCGTCGGCATCCACCGGCCCCGGCATGAGACCGGTCGCTCATTGATCCTCCAAGCGCATGTGGACGTCGTACCCCCCGGTCCCTTCGACCTGTGGAGCCACCCACCCTTCGATCCGGTGATACGGGGCGACTGGATGTACGGAAGGGGTGCGGCCGACATGAAGGCCGGCCACGCCGCCAACCTTTTCGCTCTCGATGCGCTGGCCCGGATCGGGCTTCAGCCGGCTGCCACCGTGACGGTCCAGTCCGTGGTCGAGGAGGAATCCACCGGCAACGGTGCTCTGATGGCCCATCTGCATGGCTACCGGGCCGATGCCGTGCTGATCCCCGAGCCCGAGGACGAGAAGCTCGTGCGCGCCAATACCGGCGTGCTGTGGTTCACGGTCGAGGTGCGGGGCACGCCTGTCCATGTCCGCGAGATGGGGGCGGGAGCCAACGCCATCGACGCGGCCTACCGGGTGATCGGGGCCCTGCGCGAACTCGAGGAATCGTGGAACGCCCGCAAGACGGGACGCCGCCATTTCGAGGGTGAAGCGCATCCGATCAACCTCAATGTCGGCCGGATCGAGGGGGGCGATTGGGCCTCGTCGGTGCCCGCCTGGTGTCGGATCGCGTGCCGGATCGCGATCTATCCGGGCGTCGGCGCTGCGGATGCGGCACGCGAGATCGAGGCGGCGGTGGCGGACTTCGCCCGGACCGACGCGTTCCTGGCGAAGACGCCGCCGGTGGTGGCATTCAACGGCTTCTTCTCGGAAGGCTACGAGCTGGACGAAGGCTCGGAGGCGGAGGCCGTGCTCGCCACCGCGCACAAGCGGGCCACGGGGACCGACCTTCGGAGCTTCATGTCGCCGAGCTATCTCGATACCCGCGTCCATGCCCTCTACGACCGGGTTCCGGCCCTCTGCTACGGGCCGATCAGCGAGAACATCCACGGTTTCGACGAGCGCGTCAGCCTCGCTTCGGTCAAGCGGATCACCACCGCGATGGCGCTGTTCGTGGCCGAATGGTGCGGGACCGAGGCGCTCGGGCGATAGGCGCCGGGCGTCGCGGCCCGTGTTCCCGGGCGTGCTCCTGGCGAGGGGGCACGCGCGGGCCGTGTTGCCTCGCGTCAGCGAATGCCGCCGCTGGCGGTGATGTTCTCGCCGGTCAACCAACGGGCATCGTCTGACGCGAGGAAGGCGACGACCTCGGCGATATCGTCCGGCTGGCCGGCCCGGCCGAGCGGTGTCTGCGCGATGAACCCCGCTTCCATATCGGAGCCGACGATGCCGGCTGTGTGGGTGCCCTCGGTCACCACGAAGCCGGGGCTGACCACGTTCACACGGATCTTGCGTGGGGCAAGCTCGTTGGCGAGGACGTCCGAGATCGCGTTCAAGGCGCCCTTGGTGCCGGCATAGACCGCCGCGCTCGGCGTATGCACATGGGTGATAGCCGAGGAGATATTGACGACGCTGCCGCCTTCCCCAAGATGCTTGGCCGCCGCCTGAGTCGCCAGCAGGACGCCGAGCACGTTGACGTCGAAGAGACGGCGATAATGCTCTTCGGTGATTTCCTCGATCGACGCGAATTCATAGACGCCGGAATTGTTGACCAGCACGTCGAGCCGGCCGAACCGCTTCACTGCTGCCTCGACCAATTCCTGTGCCTGAGCAGCCTTGGAGACGTCCGCCTGGACTGCGATGGCCTTGCCCCCGGCCGCGGTAATGTCCGCGACCACGGTTTCGGCTCCGGCCTTGCTCGATGCGTAATTGACCACGACGGCCGCACCCTCCTTCGCCAGGGCTTTGGCGATCGCCGCACCGATGCCCTTCGATCCGCCGGTCACGACAGCGACCTTTCCGTCAAGCTTCGACATGTGTGCTATCCTTCGTCGGGAACCGGCTGCCGACTGGCTGTCTTGGTCCCATAGTTCGGAACTTCGGAACTAAACGAACGAAGATCAAGTCCCCATATGGACAAATTATGAGGCCCCTGTTTCACCCCGCGATCGAGGACGTCCAGCCGCAAGCGATCCTCCACGCCCTGTCCGATCCTCGCCGCGCGGTGATCTTCGCGCGGATCAGGAGCGCGGGCTGCGTCGAGGCCTGCTCGGCCTTGTCCGCAATGGGAGACCAGATCATCCCGAAATCCTCGCTCTCGAGCCATTTCAAGGTGCTGCGCGAGGCCGGATTGATCCACTGCGAACGTCACGGCGTGGAGATGCGGAACCGCTCGCGTTGCGCCGAGGTGGAGTCTCGCTTTCCGGGTCTACTGGCAGCGATCATGGCCGCCTACGCATCGAGCATCGACGCGAGCGCGTGCGGGACAGGCGAGTAACCGCCAGGGCCTCGCCTCGCCTCGCCTCGCGAATGCCGATTTGCTCTGAGGGACGCAGGACGTCGTCCTTCGGCCTACCGGCGTTCCTCGTGTCGTCGACGCCTTCGCTCATGCCGAGCCGGAGGCGAACGGTTGCCTTAGGTTGTCCTGCTCTTGCGCGGCAGACTGCTGCGGACCGTAGGACAGTGTCACCGGCCCTCACCGTTTCCGCGCATCAAAGCGGCGGACCCGCTGCTGCGGCACGCGGGTCCGCGTGAGATGAGTGGCAGACACGCGGTCCATGCCCCTTGCCGGAACGCCCGACACCTTATATTGCGACGCGATAGCTCGATCCCGTGACCCGGCGCTGCCGGCCGCATCCCTGCGGCCCGTCGCGTGACGGGCTCTTCTCGCTGCCGGATACCTTATGAAGCTTCGCAACATCGCCATCATCGCCCACGTCGACCACGGCAAGACGACGCTCGTCGACAAGCTCCTGTCCCAGTCGGGGTCGTTCCGAGACAACCAGCGCGTCGAAGAGCGCGCGATGGATTCGAACGACCTCGAGAAGGAGCGCGGCATCACCATCCTGGCCAAGGCGACCTCGGTCGTCTGGAAGGATACCCGCGTCAACGTCGTCGACACCCCCGGCCACGCCGATTTCGGCGGCGAGGTGGAGCGTATCCTCTCGATGGTGGACGGCGTGATCGTCCTCGTCGATGCCGCCGAGGGCCCGATGCCCCAGACCAAGTTCGTGGTCGGCAAGGCCCTCAAGATCGGTCTGAAGCCGATCGTGGCGATCAACAAGGTCGACCGTCCGGACGCCCGCATCACCGAGGTGGTGAACGAGGTGTTCGACCTCTTCGCGGCCCTCGACGCCACCGACGACCAGCTCGATTTCCCGATCCTCTATGGTTCGGGCCGTGCCGGCTGGATGGCGACGTCGCCCGACGGTTCCCAGGAAGACGGCCTCGCGCCGCTCTTCGACCTCGTGCTCTCCCACGTGCCCCAGGCCAAGGTCGAAGAGGGTCCGTTCCGGATGCTCGGCACCCTGCTCGAAGCCAACCCCTTCCTTGGCCGCATCATCACCGGCCGGATCGCGTCCGGCACCGTGAAGCCGAACCAGGCCATCAAGGTCATGGATCGCACGGGCAAGCTCGTGGAGACCGGCCGCGTCTCGAAGATCCTGGCTTTCCGCGGCCTGGAGCGCGCGCCCATCGACATCGGCGAGGCGGGCGACATCGTCTCCATCGCCGGCCTCGTGAAGGGCACCGTGGCCGACACCTTCTGCGACCCGCAGGTCGAGACCCCGATCCAGGCCCAGCCGATCGATCCGCCCACCGTCACCATGTCCTTCATCGTCAACGATTCGCCCCTGGCCGGCACCGAGGGCGACAAGGTGACGAGCCGCATGATCCGTGACCGCCTGTTCAAGGAGGCCGAGGGCAACGTGACGCTCAAGATCGAGGAGGCCGCCGACAAGGATTCGTTCTTCGTCTCCGGTCGCGGCGAGTTGCAGCTGGCCATCCTGATCGAGACCATGCGCCGTGAAGGCTTCGAGATCGCCGTGTCGCGTCCTCGCGTGGTGCTCTCCAAGGACGAGAACGACAACGTCCTCGAGCCGGTCGAGGAGGTCGTGGTCGACGTGGACGAGGAATACTCGGGCGTCGTCGTGCAGAAGATGTCCGAGCGCAAGGCCGAGATGATCGAGATGCGGCCCTCGGGCGGTAGCCGCCTGCGCCTCGTTTTCCATGCGCCGACCCGTGGCCTCATCGGCTACCAGGGCGAGCTCATGACCGACACGCGCGGCACCGCGATCATGAACCGCCTGTTCAAGGCCTACGAGCCCTACAAGGGCGAGATGCCCGGCCGCCGCAACGGCGTGCTGATCTCGAACGACAAGGGCGAGGCCGTGGCCTACGCCATGTGGAACCTGGAGGATCGCGGCCCGATGATGATCGAGCCCGGCGCCAAGGTCTATCAGGGCATGATCATCGGCGAGCACAACCGCGAGAACGACCTCGAGGTGAACGTGCTCAAGGGCAAGAAGCTCACCAACATCCGCACCACCTCGAAGGACGAGGCCGTGCGCCTCACCCCTCCGATCCGCATGACCCTGGAGCGCTCGCTGGCCTGGATCCAGGACGACGAGTTGATGGAAGTCACGCCCAAGTCGATCCGCCTGCGCAAGACCTACCTCGACCCGAACGAGCGCAAGCGCTTCGAGCGCTCGGGCGGCGTCGCCTGAGGGGCGCCCACGATTTGAACCATACGAAGGCCGGGCTCATCGCCCGGCCTTTTCTTTTTTGAGCGGAGCCGGCGCCCTCACTCGGTCTTCGCCCGCTCCCGCAGCAGGTACTTCTGCACCTTGCCCGTCGAAGTCTTGGGCAACTCTCCGAACACGATGTGGCGGGGCAGCTTGTAGCCAGCCAGCCGCTCGCGGCACCAGGCGATGAGGGCGTCGGCCTCCACGCTCGCATCGGGCTTCAGCTCTACGAAGGCGACGGGAGTTTCACCCCATTTCGCGTCGGGCTTGGCCACCACGGCGGCGGCCGAGACGGCGGGGTGGCGGAACAGGGCGTCCTCCACCTCGATGGACGAAATATTCTCGCCACCCGAGATGATGATGTCCTTCGAGCGGTCCTTTAACTGGACGTAGCCGTCCGGGTGCTTGACCCCGAGGTCGCCGGAGCGGAACCAGCCGCCTTTGAAGGCGGCCTGCGTGGCGGTGGGGTTCTTCAGGTAGCCACGCATCACCACGTTGCCGCGGAACATCGCCTCGCCCATGGTCTGCCCATCGGCGGGCACCGATTCGCAGGTCTCGGGGTCGCGGATGTCGAAGCCTTCGAGAACGGGGTAGCGCACGCCCTGGCGCGCCATTTTCTCCGCACGCGCGTCCGCATCCAGGGCGTCCCAGTCCCGGTGCCAGGCATTCACGACGGCCGGGCCGTAGGTCTCGGTGAGGCCGTAGAGATGGGTGACGTCGAAGCCGGCTGCCCCCATGGCGCCGAGCACCGCCTGGGGCGGGGGCGCGGCCGCCGTCAGGAAGGC
>NZ_NKUG01000108.1 GCF_014845095.1 Methylobacterium bullatum
CCCCCACCTCCAACTCCTCCCCACAAGGGGGAGGAGGGCTTGCCCGACTCACGGCCGCAGCAGCACCTTGCCCACGGCCTCGCGGCGCTTGAGGATGCCGAGCGCGTTCTCGTATTCGATCATCGGATAAGTGCCGTGGATCTTGGCCTTGAGGCGCCCCTCCGCCACCCAGGCGAGGAGCTGTTCCTGGTTCGCCCGGTGGGCCTCCGGCTCGCGCTCCACGAACACCCCCCAATGCACGCCCTGGATGTCGATGCCCTTCAAGAGAGCGAGGTTGAGGGGAATGCGCGGGATGTCGCCGGCCGCGAAGCCGATGACGAGGTAGCGCCCCTTCCAGCCGAGCGAACGGAGCGCAGGTTCGGCGTAGTCGCCGCCGATGGGATCGTAGATCACGTCGACGCCCCGTCCCTCGGTGAGCTTCTTCAACCCCTCGCGCAGATTGTCCGCGCTGTAATCGAGCCCCAACTCGGCGCCGTGCGCCTGCGCCACCGCGAGCTTGTCCGGCGAGGAGGCGCAGGCGATCACCTTCGCGCCCATGATCACGCCGAGTTCCACAGCGGCGAGGCCGACGCCGCCCGAGGCGCCGAGAACCGCCAGCGTCTCGCCGGGCTGAAGCTTCGCGCGATCCCGCAGGGCGTGGAGCGAGGTGCCGTAGGTGATGGTGAGGCCGGCGGCCTGCTCGTCGCTCACCGCATCGGGGACGGGGGTGAGATGCCGGGTGCCCACCGCGATGCGCTCGGCGCAGGTGCCGTAGGTGCGGTGGACGATGACGCGGTCGCCGACCTCGAAACCCTCGGCGCCCTCCCCGAGGGCCTCAATGATTCCGACCGCTTCGCCGCCGGGCGAGAACGGCAGATCGGGCTTCACCTGATAGCGCCCTGCGATGATCAGCGTATCGAAGAAGTTCAGCGCCGCCAGCGTCACCCGCACCACGGCCTCGCCGGGACCGGCGACCGGATCGGCCACTTCGACGATTGCGAGATCCTCGGGGCCGCCGAGCCTGGTGCAGAGCAAAGCCTTCATGCCGATCCTCCCTTGAGCCGCAGCGCCTTTTGCTTGAGCGCGCTTGCACTGATTGGCGGCATCGGCGCAAGCGGCGGCATCAGCGGCGCTCGTAGAGTCCGGTCAGGCAGCCCTTGGCGAGGACTCGACCCGTCATGGCCTCAATGAGCGCGGCACGTCCCGGACTCGCCGGCAGATCGAGCGGAGCATCCAGGGCGTAGATCTGGAACAGGTAGGCGTGGGGGCCATGTCCGGTGGGCGGGTCCGGCGGCAGCCATTGGTCCTTGAGAAAGCTGTTCTGCCCGAGGTCATGCTGCGATCCCTCACCGGCGGCGCTGGCGAGAGCGCCTTCGGGAAGGCTTTCGCTCGCGGCGAGATTCCAGGCGATGAGATGGACGAGGGGTTTCGGAGTCGGGCTGCCGGCATCCTCCACCAGAAGCACCACGCGGCTCGTACCGGCCGGCAGGCCGCTCCATGACAGCGGCGGCGAGACGCCCGGCCCATCGGCGGTCAAGCGCGCAGGAAGGCTCGCCCCGTCGGCGAAGGCCGGACTCGTCAGCGAGATCGTCTCGGGCACGCTCCCGAAATCCCGGTGGTAGGCGGTCGTGTCGAGCCCGGCCTTCAGGCCCGACAGGGCCGCGCCGACCGCGTGCGGAAGCTTTTCCAGCATGATGTCTCCTCGTCGATTCGCGTGGTCAACGAGGAGGGGCGCACCCGGTTCAGGCCGGACGGGCGGCCGCGACCATGTAGTTCACCGCCGTGTCGCGGGCGGGCCGCCAGCTCCCGTCGAGGGGATTGAATACGACGCCGGTGGTATCAGTGACGGAGAGGCCGCCGCGTGCGATGGCGCGGGACAGTTCGTCAGGCTTCACGAACTTGTTCCAGTCGTGGGTTCCGCGCGGCAGCCAGCCGAGGACGTATTCCGCTCCGACGATGGCCAGCGCGAAGGAGCGCATCGTGCGGTTCAGGGTGGCGGCGAACAGGAGACCGCCCGGCTTCACCGCCTGGCAGGCGCTGGCGACGAAGGCCGGCATGTCGACCACGTGCTCCACCACCTCCATAATTAGGACGACGTCGAACCGCTCGCCCGCCGCCACCACCTCCTCGATGGTTTGAGAGCGGTAATCCACCGCCACGCCCCCGGCCTGCGCATGGGAACGCGCCACGGCGATGTTGGTGGGCGCCGGATCGAGCCCCGTGACGGTGGCGCCGAGGCGCGCCAGGGGCTCGGACAGGACACCGCCGCCGCAGCCGACATCGACGATGGTCAGCCCCTTCAGCGGATAGGGCATGCGCGGGTCGCGGCCGAATTCCCGGCAGATCGCGTCGCGGACATAGGCGAGGCGCACCGGGTTGAACCGGTGCAGCACCTTCATCGGCCCGTCCTCGGCCCACCACGTCGCGGCGATGCCCTCGAAGCGCGCGACTTCCTCGGCGTCGATGGAAGAAGATGCCGCTGGGTTCATTCGCCTGACCTTCCGACCCGGATGCGGGCCATCCCGCCCGCATGCCCGATTGTTGACACGTCCGAAGTGCCCTTGTACCCGCCGAAGCACCGGCCGGTACAGCGGCGGGACGCCGCTCCGGCTCGAAGCCGATAAAGCGCCGTGCTCCCGGCGGACAGCCGGCTCTGGAATGGATCGACGCGGACCCGACATGCCCCGTTTGGTGATGAAGTTCGGCGGCACATCGGTGGCGACCGTGGACCGTATCCGCAACGTGGCCCTCCACGTGGCGCGCGAGATCGAGGCCGGCTACGACGTCGCCGTCGTGGTCTCGGCCATGTCCGGCAAGACCAACGAACTGGTGGCCTGGGTCAAGGACGCCAACCCGCTCTACGACGAGGCCGAGTACGACGCCGTCGTCGCCTCGGGCGAACTCGTCACCGCGGGCCTCCTCGCCACGGCGCTCCGGAAGAACGGCATCAAGGCCCGCTCCTGGCAGGGCTGGCAGATCCCCATCGAGACCTCCGATGCCCATGGCTCGGCACGGATCGAGGCGATCGACCCCAAGAATCTCGATGCCGGCTTCGCCCGCGGTGAAGTCGCCGTGATCGCAGGCTTCCAAGGCATTCACGCCGAGACCGGCCGCGTCACCACGCTCGGCCGGGGCGGCTCGGATACCAGCGCGGTGGCCATCGCCGCCGCCATCGGCGCCGAGCGCTGCGACATCTACACCGACGTCGACGGCGTCTACACCACCGACCCGCGCGTGGTGCAGAAGGCCCGGCGCATGGAGCGCGTGACCTTCGAGGAGATGCTGGAGATGGCCTCCCTCGGAGCCAAGGTGCTCCAGGTCCGCTCCGTCGAACTCGCCATGGTCCATCGCGTACCGACCACGGTGCGCTCCAGCTTCGACCCGCCCGACAACGCCCGCACAGGCACCCTCATCTGCGACGAGGACGACATCGTGGAACAGCAGATCATCACCGGGATCGCCTTCTCGAAGGACGAGGCGCAGATCACCCTCCGGCGCGTCAAGGACAGCCCCGGCGTCGCCGCGGCGATCTTCGGGCCGCTGGCGGACGCCAACATCAACGTCGACATGATCATCCAGACCGTGTCGGGCGACCAGTCGACCACGGACATGACCTTCACGGTCCCCTCCGCCGATTACGACCGCGCCCGCAAGATTCTCGACGCCCAGAGCGGCATCATCGAATTCGCCCAGATCGAGGGCGCCACCGATGTCGTGAAGGTTTCGGCCATCGGCGTCGGCATGCGCAGCCATGCGGGCGTCGCCGCCAAGGCATTCAGGGCGCTCGCGCAGAAGGGAATCAACATCCGCGCGATCACCACGTCGGAAATCAAGTTTTCCGTATTGATCGATGCGGCTTACACGGAGCTTGCCGTGCGCACGCTCCACTCGCTATACGGCCTCGATCAGGCTTGAGCGCCGCCCCCGTCGCCGCGCACGAAACTTGCGCAGGCGGGCCTCGGGGGACTGAATTCGGATCGAGGAGACCATGCCTGCTGCGCCCGGAGGCCCGCGCCTGCTGCTGCGCCGCCTCCGCGAAGCGATGGCGGAGCCGGTCAGTCCACAGGCACGTCTCGATCGTATCGTCACCCTCATCGCGGCGAACGTCATCGCCGAGGTCTGCTCGGTCTATGTGCTGAGCGATGACAACACGCTCGAATTGTTTGCCACCGAGGGCCTGAACCGTTCGGCCGTCCACCTGACCCGGATGCGGGCGGACGAGGGCCTCGTCGGCCTCATCGCCAAGACCGCCGAACCGCTCTCGCTTTCGGACGCCCAGTCGCATCCGTCCTTCTCGTACCGGCCCGAGACCGGGGAGGAGGCCTACCACGCCTTCCTCGGCGTGCCGCTTCTGCGCGCGGGGAACACCCTCGGCGTCCTCGTGGTGCAGAACCTCACTTACCGGGTCTATTCGGAGGAAGAGATCGAGGCGCTCCAGACGACGGCGATGGTGCTGTCCGAGATGATCGCTTCGGGTGAACTGCAATCCCTGGCACCGGGCGCAGGCTCGGCCGCGCGCCGCGCCGTGAGCCAGCGCGGTGTCGCGCTCGCCGACGGCATCGGCCTCGGGCACGTGGTGCTGCACGAGCCGCGCATCATCGTGAAGCAGCTCATCGCCGAGAACCTGGAGCGCGAGGTCGAGCGCCTGGAGGAGGCCATCGGCGAGGTCCGCTCGGCCATCGACGAACTCGTGGAGCGCGGCGACATCATCGGCACCGGCGAATCCCGCGAGGTGCTGGAGACCGTGCGGATGTTCGCCCACGACAAGGGCTGGCTGCGCCGGATGCGCGAGGCGGTCCATTCCGGCCTCACGGCGGAGGCCGCCGTGGAGCGTGTCCAATCGGACAACCGCGCCCGGATGATGCGACAGAGCGATCCGTATCTGCGCGACCGGCTGCACGACCTCGACGACCTCGCCAATCGCCTCCTGCGCACGCTGATCGGCACGGAGGGCAACGGCACGCATCGTGAGCTCCCCGAGAACGCGATCCTCGTCGCCCGCTCCATGGGGCCGGCGGCCCTCCTCGACTACGACCGTGCTTCCCTGCGCGGCGTGGTGCTGGAGGAAGGCGGCCCAACGAGCCACATCGCCATCGTCGCCCGCGCCCTCGGGATCCCGGCGGTGGGCGAGATCGCCAACGCCACGGCGCTCTGCGACGCGGGTGATGCGATCATCGTCGACGGGGTGACCGGCGAGATCCAGGTCCGGCCCGGCCCTGAGATCGAGGCGGCCTATGCCGAGCAGGTCCGCCTGCGCGCGCGCCGCCAGGAACAGTACCGGGCGCTTCGCGACCTGCCGGCCGTCACCACGGACGGGGTCGCCATCGGCCTGCAGCTCAATGCCGGGCTGCTGGTGGACCTGACCCATCTCCACGAGACCGGGGCGGAGGGCATCGGCCTGTTCCGCACCGAGCTGCAGTTCATGGTGGCGCAGCGGATGCCGTCCGCCGCCGAGCAGCAATCGCTCTACGAGGCGGTGTTCTCGGCCACCGGCGACCTGCCGGTGACGATCCGCACCCTCGATATCGGCGGCGACAAGATCCTGCCCTACATGCCGGCCCTCGAGGAGGAGAACCCGGCCCTCGGCTGGCGCGCCATCCGCATCGGCCTCGACCGTCCCGCCCTGCTGCGGGTGCAACTGCGCGCGCTTCTCAGGGCCGCGTCGGGCCGGCCCCTCAAGATCATGTTCCCGATGGTGGCCACGGTGGACGAGTTCGTCCGCGCCAAGGCCATCGTCGACCGGGAGAAGGCGCATCTGCGCCGCCACGGCCACGTCCTGCCGAGCGATTGCCGCCTCGGCGTTATGGTCGAGGTGCCCTCGCTCCTGTTCCAGATCGACGAGATCGCCAAGGTCGCCGACTTCCTGTCGGTGGGCTCCAACGACCTGATGCAGTTCCTCTTCGCGGTGGACCGCGAGAACCGCCGCGTCGCCGACCGGTTCGACACGCTGAGCATCCCGGCCCTGCGCGCCTTCCGCCTCATCGCGGAGCGGGCGACCGCCGCCGGCTGCCCCGTCACCATCTGCGGCGAGATCGGCGGCAAGCCCCTGGAGGCGATGGCCCTGATCGGCCTCGGCTTCCGCAACCTGTCGATGTCGCCGGCCTCCATCGGCCCGGTCAAGGCGATGGTGCTCGCCCTCGATGCGGCCGCCGTCACCGCCCTCATCGATGCGGAGATCGAACGGGCGGGCGACAGTGCCTCCCTGAGGCCGGTCCTCACGGCCTTCGCCAAGGCGCAGGGCGTGCCTATCTAGCGAGCGTGACGGCGTCTTGCCGAGAGCCACGACCACCCCCGCGGACCCGGCACGTCCGTCGGACATGCGTATTCCACAGTTGAGAGTATCCTCCGGGCGATGACCCCTATTCCTTCAGACCGTCTCGACGCCATCCTGACGCGGCACGACATCGTCACCGCCACGCTCAGCGCAGGCTCGGCCGATTCCGACAGCTTCGTCCAGCTGTCTAGGGAACTGGCCGAGCTCGACGGCGTGGTGGCGGCGATCCACGCCTACCGCGCCGCGGCGACGAACCTCGCCGAGATTGAGGCCCTCATCGACGAGCCGGGGGGGGATGCCGAGATGCGCGCTCTCGCCGCCGCCGAGAAGCCCGATGCGGAAGCGGGGCTCGAGGCCGCCCACAAGGCGCTCCAGGTCATCCTGCTGCCCAAGGACGCCGCCGACGAGAAGAGCGCGATCCTCGAAATCCGCGCCGGCACCGGCGGCGACGAGGCCGCGCTCTTCGCCGGCGACCTGTTCCGCATGTACGCGAAATACGCCGACCTGAAGGGCTGGAAGGTCGACGTCATTTCCGAGAGCGAAGGCACCGTCGGCGGCTATCGCGAAGTCATCGCCGAGGTGAAGGGCAAGGGTGTCTTCGCCAAGCTCAAGTTCGAAAGCGGAGCGCACCGCGTCCAGCGCGTGCCCGACACCGAAGCGCAGGGACGGATTCACACTTCCGCCGCCACGGTGGCGGTGCTGCCGGAAGCCGAGGAGGTCGATATCGTCGTCAACGATGCCGACCTGAAGATCGACACGATGCGGTCACAGGGCGCCGGCGGCCAGCACGTCAACAAGACGGAATCGGCGATCCGCATCACCCACATGCCGAGCGGGATCGTCATCTTCGTCCAGGAAGAGCGCTCGCAGCACAAGAACCGGGCGCGCGCCATGTCGCTCCTGCGTGCCAAGCTCTACGATGCGGAACGCACGGCAAAGGACGCCGTCCGGGCCGCGGACCGCAAGTCGCAGGTCGGTTCCGGCGATCGTTCGGAGCGCATTCGCACGTACAATTTCCCGCAGGCGCGGGTCACCGACCATCGCATCAATCTCACGCTCTACAAGCTGGAAGAGGTGCTCGCGGGAGAGGCCCTCGACGAGCTCGTGGATGCCCTCATCACCGAGCACCAGGCGGAACTCATGGCCGCCGAAGGCATGGCGTGAACGAACCTGGCGTAAACGAGCCTGGCGGCACGCGACTTGGCGTGACCGAAGACGACGCGGTGAGTGGCGGCATCGATCCTCGGCAGTCCCGCTCGCAGGCCTTGCGCCATGCCGTTGCGGCTTTTTCCCAAGCCGGGATCGACGCTGGGGCAAGCGATGCCCGGTTCCTCCTCCTCCACGTCCTCGGCATCACGCCGACAGAGCTCGCCCTTTCCGGTGCGGAGCCCATCGGCGAGCAGGGTGCCCTGCGGCTGGGGGAGGCGATGCTCCGGCGGCTCGCGGGCGAGCCCGTGGCGCGCATCCTCGGCGAGTGGGAGTTCTGGGGCCTCCCGTTCATCCTCAACGCGGCGACCCTGGTGCCACGGCCCGATACCGAGACCGTCGTCGATGCCGCTTTGGCGCTCCACACCACCCGCGACCGCCCCCTCCGCCTTCTCGATCTCGGAACCGGATCCGGCTGCATTCTCGTCTCGCTCCTCGGCGAATGGAAACAGGCCTTCGGAGTGGGCCTCGACCGCTCGCACGAAGCGCTCGCCTGCGCCCGGACCAATGCCCGGATCAACGGTGTCGGGAGGCGGGCCGCCTTCGTCGCGGGGGATTGGTGCTCCGCCCTCGGCAAGCCGTTCGACGTCGTCCTCTCGAACCCGCCCTACATCGCGAGCGCGATCATCTCGACCTTGTCCAGGGAAGTCCGCTGCCATGATCCGCTCGGTGCCCTCGACGGTGGCGAGGATGGACTCGAGGCGTACAGACGGATCGTGAGGGAAGTGAGCGGGGCGACGGACGGTCGTCCCCTGCTCACCCCGGACGGAGCCCTCGTCTTCGAGGTCGGCCATGATCAGGCCGAGGACGTATTGAGGATCGGCCGCGAGGCGGGGTTCGCACGGGGGTCCGTGAGGCAAGATCTGGCCGGCCACGCCCGTGTCGTCACGCTGGCCGGACGTCCGCCAACGGCCAACGACGACAGGAGATGAAAAAGAGCTTGTTGTGGGCTTGGGGAGTCGCTAGTGTCACAGTCAGGTCGCGAACGATCCGTCAAGGCGGATCGAGGTAGAAGTGTCGGCGGCGTCTAGCACGCGATACTTTTAGACGATCTCCCCACCATCAAGCCGATACGCACGAGACGCCGTGTGGAAGCTTGATGAATTGAGTGCCAGACGACCGATGAGCGCCGCACTGTGAGCGCAGGAATCGGTTGACCGGACATACGGCGAGCACGGCAAAATCGATCGCGGAACCACTGACCGGATCCTACGAGGACTAGGAAGTGCCCGAAACGGGTTCTCCTTCTTCGCCCGTAGCCCCGCCGCATCATCAGACGCTCCGATTTGAACGAGGGTCAATCGAGACCGATGAGACCAAACCAGAATAGACGGATGCGCGGTCGCAACCGCCCCAAAGGTCCCAATCCGCTGACGCGTTCCTACGAGTCCAACGGGCCGGATGTAAAAATCCGTGGGACGGCGCAGCATATCGCCGACAAATACGCCCAGCTCGCGCGCGATGCGCAAGCCAGTGGTGACCCGGTGGCCGCCGAGAATTACTTCCAGCACGGCGAGCATTATTTCCGCATCATCTCGGGTGCCCAGGAGCAGAACCGCCAGCAGAACGGTGGGTATGCCCGTAACGGCTACGACGATGACGACGACGGCGACGATGAGGGTCAGGGCGCGAGCCTGGGCTATGCTGCCAACGGCTACGGCAACGGCTATAACGAGGAATACGGCGATCCGGCCCAACAGCCTCAGCCACAGCCTCAGCCGCAATCCTACGAGCCCCGCCAGGATACCCGGCAAGATACTCGGCAAGACTCGCCGTCGGATCAGCGTCATCCACGCCGGGAGCGCTTCCAGAACCGCAACGATCGCCCGCAGCGTTTCGAGGGCAATCGAGACGGCAACCGGCAAGATGGCGGCCGCCAGGAGGGCTCTCGCTACGACGGAAACCGCAACGACGGTGGTCGGCAGGATTACAACCGGCAGGATTCCTTCCGGGGCGAGGGCAACAGGCAGGAAAACACGAGGCAAGAAAGCCCGAGGCAAGAAAGCCCGAGGTACGAGCAGCCGCGGAACGAGCAGGCGAGGCCTGACCAGGCGCGCCAGGATTATGCTCGGCAGGACCAGCCCCGTGCCGATTTCAATCGTGCCCAGGGTCGTAACGAAGGCCGCAACGACGGCTCCCGCTACGAGAACCCTCGCAGCGAATTTCAGGGCGGCGATGCTCAGCCGAAGCAGGATGTGACGCCCCAGGACACCTTACGTCAGGAAGTGCCCCGGCAGGATGCTCATCGTCAGGAGAGTCCGCGCCAGGAACCGGTTCGCTTCGAAACCGCTCGCCAGGATTCCCCCCGTCAGGACACCGCCCGCAACGACGCCCGTCGTTCTTCGGAGACGGCCCCGCGGCGTTCCCGTCGCCGGGAAGAGCCGGATCTGCGGTCTTCCGAGGATGTCGCGGCCCTTCCGGCCTTCCTGACCGCCGTTCCTCGCCCAGTGGCCCCGCCGCCGGTGCCTGAGCGTTTCGTGGAACCGACCGCCGCGCCGGAACCGACGCGGGATCTCGCCGGCGACGTATCGAAGGACGATACCTCTCCCACCGCCCCCAAGCCCCGTCGTCGGCGCCGTCCGCGTTTCGAAGGATCGGAGAGTTCCGAGGGCGGCAGCAACAGCACCGACGATACGCCCTCCACTGTGGAATAGGGTATCGGACCCGCTACCCGACCAATTCGGAAGCCGCCCCTGACCGGGCGGCTTTTTTCGTTCGGGCGCTACGACGTCGTGCCAATCTCTCATGGTCGCCAATCGAGATGAGCCTGGACGCGATGGCGCTCCCTTCTGTGTCGTTCGACTTCACCGAACGGTGCGATCTCCCAGATCCAGGACCGATCCGGTTCGGGCAGGACGATGCCATGTAGAAGATCGGACCGTTCGACGAGCTGGCCTTCGCGGTTGTCCGTCACCTGCTCGGTATCGGCGATGAGACAGACACGCGTCTGCAGACGTGACAATCCTTCGAGGTGACCCGCCACGATACTGTGGCCGAGTTCGTCGGGAGGAGGTCTGTTGCGCGACTCGAACCAATCCAGTGGCAGGATCGGTAATTGCGAAAGACAATTGGCTGAGACGACGAAGTCGATGTCACGCCGATCGAACACCGAGAGAGGATCGGCACACCGCTCCCCCTCCCCTCTCAGCCATTTCACGCATCCACTCAGATCCGAGACCTGCAGAGCGACATTCGCATAGCGATGCGCCGCCCAGCGTGCCGGCCAGAGATGGACCATGTCCACGAGGATCACGCGCTCGAAACATTGGGCCAGATGAGCCAAGGGTACGTCGTCCAGGAGGCCCGACCCGAGGACCACCGCGGTGCGACGACGGTCCAGATCTGCGCAGGATTGCCGTATGGCGGACCGGGCCGCATCGAGATGGTCCGCCCATGCTGCGCGGCAACGCCGCGACCGCGACATCAACAGGACGCTCTCGCGCAGATACCCCAGCGTCCGCTGCGCCCGCGGTACCGGCGTCGTCAGGTAGTGAAGGCCTTCGATCAGCATGAGATGACGACCAGTCGCGCTGCGGGAACAGCGAGGCCGAGGGAACTTAAGCGCGGCCGTTTCGGTTCACCGGAGCGACCAATCACATGATCGATCAGGGGAACACTGTGTCCAGCCTCATTCGCATTCTCATCGCGATTTTCCTGCCGCCGATCGCGGTGCTTCTGACCGTCGGGATCGGGGTTCAGTTCTTTTTGAACATCCTGCTGTGCATTTTGTTCTATCTGCCGGGTTCGATCCACGCGCTTTGGATCGTGATGCGTTCCCGCTGAGTTTGGATATGTCATTTGACATGACAAAGCCCGCGGCGTTTGACG
>NZ_NKUG01000109.1 GCF_014845095.1 Methylobacterium bullatum
GCTCCCAGCAGTGCCCTGTCTCCTCCCCAGCCCTCGACCCCGGCATCGGTGGAGCCGCCGCCGCGACCGGCCCTGACCCTGGCCGCCAGCGGAGGCGTGCGGGCGGCCCTCGTACCGTCGCCCGTTCCGCAAGTTCCCGCCGTCTCGGCCGGTCCGCGTCTCGCGCGGTTCGAGGATGTCGTGGCGATGGCCGACGAGCGACGCGATATCGGCCTCAAGATGGCCCTCGAACGGGAGGTCCATCTCGTCCGTTTCGAGGAGGGCCGGATCGAATTCCGTCTCGCCGATGGAGGTCGGCAGAGTCTCGCCAACGATCTCGCCCGGTCCCTGGACGCCTGGACGGGGCAGCGCTGGATCGTCGCCCTCTCGAAGGAGGTGGGCGAGCCGACCCTCGCCTACAAGGCCCGCGCCGCTCTCGAATCACGCCATGAGAATGCCGCCGCCCACCCCCTGGTGCGGGAGGTTCTGGCACGCTTTCCGGGCGCTCAGATCGTCGATGTTCGGGACAAGGCCCCTCCCGTCGAGATCGCCGAAAGCGTCGACCTCGCCGGTCCGGAAATCTCAGCCGGCGACGAACCGGACGACGAAGCGTAGCGTTCCTTCAGGCGCCACCCCAGATCACGTTCCCCGCAACTCTTTCGGACATCTCACGCCATGCGCGACCTCATGGGAATCATGAAGCAGGCCCAGGCCATGCAGGAGAAGATGGCGAGCCTTCAAAATGAGCTCGACCTTGTCGAGGTGAAGGGCGCCTCCGGCGGCGGGGCCGTTACGGTGACGATGACGGCGAAAGGGCTCGTCAAGGGCGTCACTCTCGACCCGAGCCTGTTGATTCCCGACGAGCGCGAAATCCTCGAAGATTTGATTGTGGCCGCGGTCAACGATGCGCGCGGCAAGGCCGAAGGCGTTGCGGCCGAGCGCATGGCCGAGTTGACCAAGGGGCTACCGATCCCGCCCGGTATGAAGCTTTTCTGAAGCTTCCTTCGGCCTAGAAAGTCCCCGATCCGGGCTCGCGCCGGGATCGGGCGATGATCTGCCGTCAGGCGGCGATGACCTGCACGGGCTCGGCGGCACGCACGTCTGCATCAACGTGGTCTTCGAAGCGCTTGAAGTTGTCCTTGAACATCGTCACCAACCGTGTCGCCGTGTCGGCGAAAGCGACCTTGTTGACCCAGGTCTTCACCGGCTGAAGGATATGCGGCTCGACTCCCGGAACGAAAGCCGGGACGGCGAAGCCGAAATACGGATCGCGGCGGAACTCCGCCTTCGACAGCGATCCATCCAACGCGGCCGCGAGCAGTCGCCGTGTCACCCGGATCGGCATGCGACGTCCGGTGCCTACGCCGCCACCGGTCCAGCCAGTGTTCACGAGCCAGCAATCGACGTCGTGATGGGCGATGAGGTCGCGCAGCAGGTTGCCGTAGACGCTCGGATGGCGCGGCATGAACGGTGCGCCGAAGCAGGTCGAAAACGTAGCTTCCGGCGCGGTCAGGCCGCGCTCCGTGCCGGCGACCTTAGCGGTGTAACCGGAGAGGAAATGGTACATCGCCTCAGCGCCCGTCAGCTTGGCGATGGGCGGCATCACCCCGAAGGCATCGCAGGTGAGCATGACGATGTTCTTCGGGTGCGCGGCCCGGCCCGTCGCGCTGGCATTGGCGATGAAGTCGAGCGGGTAGGCGCAGCGGGTGTTCTCGGTGAGCGACGCATCGTCGAAATCGGGGCGCCGCGACAGCGGGTCGATCACCACGTTCTCCATCACCGTGCCGAAGCGTTCGGTGGTGGCGTAGATCTCCGGCTCGGCATTGCGCGAGAGACGAATGGTCTTGGCGTAGCAGCCGCCCTCGAAATTGAAGATGCCGTCCTTGCTCCAGCCATGCTCGTCGTCGCCGAGGAGCTGCCGGGAGGAATCGTTGGAAAGCGTGGTCTTGCCGGTGCCCGAGAGGCCGAAGAACAGGGCTGAGTCGCCCTCGGCATCCAGGGCTGCGTTGGCCGAACAATGCATCGGCATCACGCCCGCGCCGGGTAGGACGTAGTTCAGATAGGTGAAGACCGACTTCTTCATCTCACCGGCATAGGCGCTACCGCCGATGAGGACGATCTTCCGGGTGAAGTCGATGGCGATGATGGTCTTCGAGCGGCAACCATGGCGATGCGGCTCGGCCTGAAAGCTCGGCAGGTCGATAATCGTCAGATCGGGAACGTAGTCGGCGAGCGACGACCGCTCGGGCCGAATCAGCAAGTTGCGGATGAAGAGCGAATGCCAAGCGAGTTCGGTGTAGACCCGCGCCTGGACACGGTGGGCCGGATCGGCACCGCCATAAAGGTCCTGGGCGAAGAGCTCGCGCCCGTCGGCATGGCTCAGGAAGTCCTGGTACAGCGTCTCGAACTGCTCGGGCGTGATCGCGCCGTTGTTCTCCCACCAGATCTCGTCCTCGGTGCCGGCGTCGCGGACGATGAACTTGTCCTTGGGCGAACGTCCGGTATGGCTCCCCGTCGTCGCCACCAGGGCGCCGCCATGGGCGAGCTGCGATTCACCCCGACTCAGGGATTCCTCATAAAGGCGTGGGGCTTCGAGGTTCCAATGAACCGCCTTGAGATTGCGCAGGCCGATTTTCTCGGGTCCATGGCTGGCGTTGAAGTCGCCGAAATATGTCACGTCCGCTACTCCTCGAACACCTGATCGCTTTGAGGTCTGGCTTGGCCGGAAGCTCCCATTCGTCTTCCGAACTGTCCGATGGAGTGTCCGCGCGGTCGTTCAGGTCCGCCGCGCGCAGGTTCGCCACTCTATCGATCTGACCTGCTTAGTCCGCGAAGGGCACCGGTCAATTGAGCCGGCATTCGTTTCAACGACGAACGAAGGGATCTGTAAGAGAAACAAAGGGGTATCCGGAGCGGCGTCGCAACGCATGCGGCCGCGTCAAATCCCGACTACAAGGCGATCAGATCCGAACCCATTCAACGAGTACGGCCTCGGCCGTTTGACGGAACACGCATGGCCCAAGCCGTTGCCGGCCCCGAAATCGAGCGCCTGATCCAGCTCCTCGCCCGCTTGCCGGGGCTCGGCCCGCGCTCGGCCCGGCGTGCGGCGCTGCACCTCATCAAGAAGCGCGAAGCTCTGCTCGCTCCACTGGCGGACGCGATGAAGGTGGCCTCCGAGCGCATCGTCGTGTGCCGGGAATGTGGCAACGTCGATACGAGCGACCCGTGCACCATCTGCCGGGACGCATCGCGCGATCCCTCCATCCTGGTGGTGGTCGAGGATGTCTCCGACCTCTGGGCCCTGGAGCGATCCGGCGCGGTGACGGCGCGCTATCACGTCCTCGGCGGCGTGCTCTCTGCCCTCGACGGCGTTCGGCCGGAGCATCTCAATCTCGCGAGCCTCGTGGACCGGGCCGGCAACGGCGAGGTCCGGGAGATCATCCTGGCGCTGAACGCCACGGTCGATGGCCAGACCACCGCGCATTACGTCACCGAATCCCTGGCGCATCACGGTCTGAAAGTGACCCGCCTCGCCCATGGCGTGCCGGTGGGGGGAGAGCTCGACTATCTCGACGAGGGCACACTCTCGGCGGCCATCCGAAGCCGGACGGCCTTCTGAATTGTTTTCCCATCGATTTGACCGGCCATCCGCCAAACCGTATCTGCGGGTCCGGCACGGCGGACCCGAGAGACGGGGAGCCGGACCCTTCTCATCGACAGATCCGGCCGAGTCATGACCATCCGCCCCCTCGTCATCCTGCCAGACGCCCGCCTGCGTCAGGTGTCGACCCCCGTCGGTGCCATCGACGACGAGATCCGCACCCTCGCCGCCGACATGCTGGAGACGATGTACGATGCCCCGGGCGTCGGCCTCGCCGCCATCCAGGTCGGCGTGACCAAGCGTGTCGTCACGATCGACACCTCTAAGGACGAGAACGCGCGGCAGCCGCAGATCTTCATTGACCCGGAGATCGTCTGGGCTTCGGAGGAGAAGCGCGTCTACGACGAGGGCTGCCTGTCGATCCCCGAATATTACGGGGAAGTGGAACGGCCTGACCGCGTGCGCGTGCGCTTTCGCGACCTTTCCGGCGAAACCCGCGAGATCGAGGCGGACGGGCTCCTTGCCACCTGCATCCAGCACGAGATCGATCATCTCGACGGCGTGCTCTTCATCGATCACCTGTCGAAGCTGAAGCGCGACCGCGTCATCAAGAAGTTCGTTAAGGCGGCCAAGCGCGGCGAGGACGTCTGATCCCATCCTTCAGCAGAGAGCGCGCGCGATGAAGCTCGTCTTTATGGGGACGCCCGATTTCGCCGTGGCGACCCTGGCGCGCCTGGCGGAAGACGGTCACGACATCGCCGCGGTCTATACCCGCGCCCCGGCGCGGTCCGGGCGAGGCATGGCGTTACGACCGTCCCCCGTCCATGCGCTGGCGGACGGGCTCGGCCTGCCGGTTCACACCCCCGCCACCCTGAAGTCGCCGGACGCGCTCACGCTCTTCCGGTCACACGGATGCGATGTCGCCGTCGTGGTCGCCTATGGGATGCTGCTGCCGCAGGCGATCCTCGACGTGCCGCGCCACGGGTGCCTGAACCTTCACGCCTCCCTGCTGCCACGCTGGCGCGGGGCTGCACCGATCCAGCGCGCTATCATGGCGGGGGATACGGAGAGTGGCGTGGGCATCATGCGCATGGAGGGGGGCCTCGACACCGGCCCCGTAGCCCTGGAAGAGCGGGTCGCCATCGCCCCCGGTATGAGCGCGGGAGACCTGCACGATGCGCTGATGCCCATTGGCGCGGCGCTCATGAGCCGAGCCCTCCGCCAGCTGGAACACGAGCCCCTCCCCCTCACGCGCCAGTCCGAAGAGGGGCTCGTCTACGCGCGCAAGATCACTAACGAGGAGGCGCGCATCGACTGGTCCAAGCCGGCGCGCGAGGTGGCGAACCACATCAACGGGCTCTCGCCCTTCCCCGGCGCCTTCTTCGAGGCCGATCTCGGTAAGGGGCCGGAACGCGTGAAGGTGCTGCGCGCCATGCCAACGGAGGGACAGAGCGCGCCCGGCACTCTGCTCGATTCAGCGGGAACCATCGCCTGCGGCGGGGGCGCCGTGCGGCTCACCGAGTTGCGCCGAGCCGGCAGGGGCGGCATCGTCACGGGTGCGGACTTCGTGCGTGGTGCGCATCTCGCGCCGGGAACGCGCTTCCCGTGAAGTCAGAGACCGGGGGCCGTCGCTGATGCCCCGCTACAAACTCGTTATCGAGTATGACGGCGCTCCATTCTGCGGATGGCAGCGGCAGGCCGAAGACGTAACCGTTCAGGGCGCCATCGAGGATGCCGTTAAACGCTTCACGGGGGAGGATCTGCGCCTGACCTGCGCCGGTCGGACGGATGCCGGCGTACACGCCATCCATCAAGTCGCTCATCTCGACCTGAGCAAGGACTGGCGCACGGATACGGTGCGCGACGCCCTGAACGCCCATCTCCGACCGCTTCCGGTCGCCATCGTCAGCGCCGAGCGAGTCGGAGCGGGTTTCGATGCGCGGCACTCCGCGATCCGCCGGCATTACCGCTATCGCATCTTCAACCGGCGCAGCCCGCCTGCCCTGACACGCGACCATGTCTGGCACGTGCCGTGGCCGCTCGATGCCGAGGTGATGCACAGGGCCGCGCAAGGTCTCCTCGGTCGCCACGACTTCACCGCCTTTCGTGCCGCCGAATGTCAGGCGAACAGCCCGATCCGCACCCTCGAACAGCTCGACGTAGCTACGGTGACGATGGGCCTGTTCGAGGAGATCGTGATCTCGACCTCGGCGCGCTCGTTCCTGCACCATCAGGTCCGCGCCATGGTCGGAACGCTTATGATGGCCGGCTGCGGCCGTTTCGGCATCGCCGAGGTCGCCGACATCCTGGCGAGCCGCGACCGCGCCCGCTGCGGCCCCATGGCGCCCGCCAAGGGACTGACCTTCGTGGGGGTGGATTACGGGCCTGACCGGGAATCTACTTAGGAAGCAATTTCAGATTGTATTATGCGATCAGAAAGGCATCTTCGGGCAACCTCGACGATTTTCGACATCGTGAGGCCTGGAGCCTTCGCCTGTGGAAACGCCATTCCAGATCATCCTCGTTCTCGCGACCGCCTTCGCAGTCAACTCACCCCTGATTTTCGTCGCCATACGAGAGGCGATCAAACTTCAGAGGCAGGAGATCATCACGGATCTCGCCACGGTCTTCGACAAGACCGATCAGCCGGGTCCGATGCTGATCCCGTCATTCGAATTCGTGAAGTACAAGTATTTCGTCGGTGCGAGGCGCAGCAGCGACCCGATGGCTGGGACCACCGAAAGCGATAGAACCAACGCGATCGCGCGGGAGGCGCATCGCAAGCGCGAGGACTTTTCGACACTCTCCTGGCTCATCGGCTGCGCGCCCTTCAGCGCATGCGCGGCGATCGGCATGTTATACGGATTGTCGCTGCTCCTCTGGATGTTCGCCGGACAACCGGGGCATCCGTCCGGTTTCCGCTGGCCGGGCGTGACCTATCCGACGCCTGGAAGTCTCGGGCTGGTTTGGCTTCTCGGGATCTGCGCGGCATTCGCGGGCAGTTACGTGACGGCGCTGCGCAATTTCTACCGCGCGATCAAGAATTTCGACATGAGCCCCGGGACGATCGTGGGTGAAACCATAAGGATGCTGGTTAGTATCGTTCTCGGCCCGATCCTCGTCATATCGTTGCTCTGGATCGGGACGGGTCTGGTCTCCGCCCTGGTGACGGTCGATCCCAGCGCGACCGCGCCGGCCACCATCGCCGTGGTGGTCGCAGCCTGTTTCGTCGCCGGCATCATGCCCGATGTCGTCCTGCGCAGCATCGTGCAACGGGACCAGTTGAAAAAATTCAAGCGCGAGGAAGAGGAGGTTTTCCGCGCCTTCAAGATCACGCCGGTCGAGATCATCGACGGAATCGACAGCGATATTCGCGTCAGGCTCGACGACCATCACATCCATTCGACCCAGAATCTCGCGGCGGCCAACCCGCTGATGCTGTTCGTCGAGACCCCATACGGAGTTTATCAGATCATGGATTGGGTGGCGCAGGCGCAACTCTGCTGTTCGGTCGGCCGAGACCGCATCATCCGCCTCTGGCCCCTCGGCGTACGAACCCTCTTCGACCTCGAACGTCTGGCCGCCGCGAGCGACGAGATGCACGAGGCCCTGCTTCTGGAAGTCGGTCGCATCATCCTCGGGGAAGCACTCGTTCCGCTGAGCGTGAAGGATCCCAAGGCCGCAGCAGGTCTGACGCGAGCCAGTATCGAGTTGCGCCTCGACGATCCGCACGTCCAGCGCCTACGGCAGATCTACATTGCGGTCGGGGACCGGCTCGGCACGCGAAGCCGTCGCTTCCAAACGCGCCGTCACCCGTTCCATTGCCACTATCGCTTCCGCGGCGCGTGGATTCGACGGACAATGACGCGAAAAGCGGCATGACGCCTGCCGAGGTTTCGGGAGTTGAAACTTCGTGCCTGCCGCCGGTCAGACCTCGCCTTTCTCGGAAGCGACCGCGAAATAGGCCAACAGTACCCGCCCATAGATCGCGGTCAGCCGATCCAGATCGGCGACAGCCACGCATTCGTTAGTCTGGTGCATGGTCTCGCCCACGAGGCCGAACTCGATCACCGGGCAGGCATCCTTGATGAAACGGGCGTCCGACGTGCCCCCGGTGGTGGACAGGATGGGACGAAGCCCGGTCTCGGTCTCGATCGCCTCGACCACGAGGTCGGTGAAGGAGTCCGGCTTGGTGAGGAAGGCCGGAGAGTTCGAGGGCTGCAGGTCAAGGGTGAACCGAACGGCGTTGCCGGCGGCCGCCTCCAGCCGCCGACGGATCTCGGCCCCCAGGGTCTCCGCCGTCCAGCCCTCGTTGAAGCGAATGTTGAACGTGGCGCGCGCATCGGCCGGGATGACGTTGGTGGCCGGGTTGCCGACGTCGATGGTGGTGAATTCGAGGTTCGACGCATCGAAATGCGCGGTGCCGCCATCGAGCGGCTCGGCGAGAAGGGCGGAGGCGAGGCGCAGCAGGCCGGGGATGGGATTCTCCGCCTTATGGGGATAGGCCACGTGGCCCTGACGGCCATGGACGACGAGCTTGCCGTTGAGAGACCCGCGCCGACCGATCTTGATCATCTCGCCGAGGCGCGCCGGGTTGGTGGGCTCGCCGAGAAGGCAATGGTCGAAACGCTCGCCCCGCGCCTTCGCCCATTCGAGGAGCTTCACCGTGCCGTTGATCGCCGGCCCCTCCTCGTCGCCAGTGATGAGGAACCCGATTGAGCCGTTGAACGCCCCTCCCCGCTCGGCGACGAAAGCGAGCGCCGCCGAGAGCATGCAGGCGATGCCGCCCTTCATGTCGACCGCGCCGCGGCCGTAGAGCAGGCCGTCCGATACCGCGCCGTCGAATGGCCCATGGCGCCACGCTTCGAGGGTGCCAGGCGGGACGACGTCGGTATGGCCAGCGAAAAGGAGATAGGGACTGCCTGTCCCGATGCGCGCGTAGAGATTGTCGATGTCGGGCGTTCCGGGCTCCGAGAAGCGCGGCCGCGCGACGGTGAAACCCGCCTCCTCCAGGACGCCACCGAGCCATTGCAGGGCACCGCCCTCCTCCGGCGTCACCGACGGACAACGGATGAGGGCCTGGGCGAGCGCCAGCGGCGAGTGATCGGCGATAACGGGAGAGGACACGGGCATCGTCTCGTCGAGATGGGACATTCCGCCGTCGCGAATAAGCGGCACGGCATCGGGACGCAAATCTCGTCCCGATGCCCTTTCGGCGCCTCGCCGCAAGGGGTATTTCACCGGGATGGCCTTCTCCAGCGACGAAGTCGAACGCTACGCCCGCCACCTCGTCCTGCGCGAGGTCGGAGGACCCGGACAGGCGCGTTTACAGGCGGCGCGGGTGCTCGTCATCGGCGCCGGCGGGCTTGGCGCTCCACTGATCCAGTATCTGGCAGCGGCCGGCATCGGCACGATCGGCATCGTCGACGACGACACAGTATCACTCTCGAACCTGCAGCGGCAGGTCATTCACGGCACCCCCGATATCGGCCGCCCGAAAATCGACAGCGCCGCCGATGCCGTGGCACGCCTAAATCCGCATGTGCGGATCGAACCGCACTGCGTGCGGATCGACGCGGACAATGCCGTCGCGTTGATCGACCGATACGATATCGTCGCCGATGGGTCGGACAATTTCGCGACCCGCTATGCTGTCTCCGATGCCTGTTTCCACGCCAAGCGTCCGCTCGTCACGGCCGCACTTGGGCAGTTCGACGGCACCCTGACGACGATCCGCGCCCATGAAACCGCGCCGGATGGCCGCCCAAACCCGACCTATCGTTGCCTGTTCCCAAGCCCGCCACCGCCCGGCAGCGTCCCCGCCTGCGCGGAAGCCGGCGTCCTCGGCGCGCTGGCCGGGGTAATGGGCTCGCTGATGGCGATGGAAGTGATCCGCGCGGTCGCGGATTTCGGCGAGCCACTGGTGGGGCGCCTGCTGATGGTCGATGCCCGCTCCATGCGCTTCGAGACGCTCGGCTATGGCTGGGACGAGAGCAATTCCTTGAACGGATCGGCGACGTAAGGTTCAGGATTTCGAGGGCTTCTCCGGATCGGGCGTGACGCCGTTCCAATGCGGCCCGACGAGATTACTGTGACCCGCCGGGTCGGAAACCCGCGTGCCGGAGGTCGTGAACGCCTGGTAAGCGAAGCGCTGCTGCTGGTTGAGGAGCATGGCGGCCAGCGTGCCGATGGCGACAGCGACGACGAGGGCGATGATGAAGGCTTTCATGGACGTTGTCCGATCCTCGACATGCCGGCGCCGATCGCCGAACGTCTGTGGTTGTCCGGTTGGTTACTCGGCAGGCACCTGATGGCGCCCGAGCTGCGGGCCGCTCGCGGTCTTGGCCTGCTCTTCCTCGACCCAGAGATCATGGTGGACTTTGGCCCAGCCGAGATCGACCTTGCCACTGCCCATGGCGTCGTAAGCACCCTCCATGCCGAGGGTACCGATGTAGATATGGGCGAGGATGCCGGCGATGAAGGCGATGCCGATGAGAGCGTGAATCACCTGCATCAGCTGCATTCCGGTGATGTCGGTGAGGGCGAAGGGGAAGATCATCATCAGGCCGGTGACGCTCATGGCCGAGCCGAAGCCGATCACCATCCAGAACACCATCTTCTGGCCTGCGTTGAAGCGGCCGGCGCTGGGATGCTTGTCGCCGACGAAACCGCCGAAGGCCTTGATCCAGTCGATGTCGATCTTGTTCGGGATGTTGTCCTTCAGCCAGAGCACCAGCATCAGCGCAACACCGATCATGAACGGCCACGCGAGGTAGATGTGGCTGAACTTGGCGTATTGCGCCACCACGCCGAACGCATCCGCGCCGATGAGTGGCATCAGTAGGCGCTTGCCGAAGATGTAGTTCAGGCCGGACAGGGCCAGGATGATGAAGCAGCTCGACGTCATCCAATGCGCGAAGCGCTCGAACCCGTTGAAGCGCAGGATCTTGCGGCCGGTATCGGGCCCGCGCTCCATCAAGATACGACCCCGAAAGTAGTAGAACAGGCCGAGAAGCGCGACGGCGCCGAGCACCGCCAGGGCACTGAGCCAGGGCAGCCAACGTTCCCGGAAATCGCGATAGTCGCGGCCGGCGGGCTGAATCAGATGCGCCGCCTTGCCATCGGGGATGCTGATGCGGCCGGTGATCTTCGGGTCCTGCTTGAACAGGAACTCCTCGTTGACGGATTCCGCTGTCGGGTTCTGCCCGGTCGGGTTCATTCCGTCGCGCGTCTGCTGCGCGAAGGAGGTCGACGAGGCCCCGACAGCCGCCGTGAGGATGGTCGCTGCGACCAGCGTCCTGAAAGTCGTCAGTGTCCGCCGCATCGGCGTTTCCTTCCTGAAGTCTCGACCCCGGCAGTCCAGTTCGCCGCCTAGATGGCGACGGTTTCGCGATAGGCGGTCTTCCAGCCCCAGGCGCCGGAGCCGTAGCCGCGCTTGATGACGCGCTGCTTGTAGATCTGAGCGATCATCTCACCGTCGCCCGCCAGCAACGCCTTGGTGGAGCACATCTCGGCGCAGAGCGGCAGCTTGCCTTCGGCGAGACGGTTCGAACCGTATTTCTCGTATTCGATGGTCGAGAAATCAGATTCGGGGCCACCCGCGCAGTAGGTGCACTTGTCCATCTTGCCGCGCGAGCCGAAATTGCCGACCTTCGGATATTGCGGCGCGCCGAAGGGACAGGCGTAGAAGCAGTAGCCGCAGCCGATGCAGATGTCCTTGGAATGCAACACCACCGCGTCGGCCGTGGTGTAGAAGCAGTTCACCGGGCACACCGCCGCGCAGGGCGCGTCGGTGCAGTGCATGCAGGCCATGGAAACCGAGCGCTCGCCAGGCTTGCCGTCATTGAGCGTGACGACGCGCCGGCGGTTGATGCCCCACGGCACCTCGTGTTCGTTCTTGCAGGCGGTGACGCAGGCGTTGCACTCGATGCAGCGGTCCGCGTCGCAGAGGAATTTCATGCGAGCCATGGCGATTGTTCCTCAAACGGCCCGGATCTGACACAGGGTGCACTTCGTCTCCTGCATGCCCGTCACAGGATCGAAGCCGTAGGTGGTCGTATTGTTTGAGCTCTCGCCCAGTACGACGGGGTCGGTGCCGTGCGGATAGAATTTCCGCATATCGTCCCCCTGGTACCAGCCTGAGAAGTGGAACGGCATGAAGGCGACGCCCTTGCCGACCCGGTCCGTCACCAGCGCCTTCACCTTGGCCTTTGCATTGTTCTCAGGGCCGGATACCCAGACGAACTGCCCGTCCTTGATGCCGCGATCGGCGGCGTCGCCCGTGTTGATCTCGACGAACATGTCCTGCTGCAGCTCGGCGAGCCACGGGTTCGACCGCGTTTCCTCGCCGCCGCCCTCGTATTCCACGAGACGGCCGGACGTAAGGATGATCGGGAAATCCTTGGCGATGCCGCGATCCACCGCCGCCTTCTGCACCGAGAAGCCGATGTTGGGCATGCGCAACTGACGCTCGTCGGGGCGCGTCGGGTATTTCGCCACGAGGTCGGGACGCGGCGTGTAGATCGGCTCGCGGTGCACCGGAACCGGGTCGGGCAGGTTCCAGGCATTCGCCCGGGCCTTGCCGTTGCCGTAGGGCGTGACGCCGCGGTCGAGGCAGACGCGCTGGATGCCGCCCGACAGGTCGGTCGCCCAGCTCACCGCATCAATATTGGCCCCACCGATCTTGGTGATGCTCGCCATCTCGTCGGCCGTAAGGTCCTTGTCCCAGCCCAGCTTCTTGAAAACCGCCATGGTGAATTCGGGGTAGCCGTCGGTCAGTTCCGAACCCTTGGCGAAGGAATCCTCGGCGAGCAGGGTGACGCCGTTGCGCTCGGTGCCGAACCGCGCGCGGAACGTCCCGCCGCCCTCCTTGATGTGGAGGTTGGTGTTGTAAAGGATGTGCGTTCCCGGGTGCTTGAGCTCGGGCTTGCCCCAGCATGGCCAGGGCAGGCCATAGTAATCGCCGCCTACTTCAGGGTCGTCCTTGGGCGCCCGCAGCGTCACCAGATCGAACTTCACCTGATTGCGCATATGCGCCTTCAGGCGCTCCGGGCTCTGGCCGCAATAGCCCGTCGACCAGCCGCCGCGGTTGATTTCCCGGAGGATGTCCTCGGCCTCGGGGACACCGTTCACGACCTTGATGTTCTTGAACATCTTGTCGGCAAGGCCGAGCTTGGCGGCGAGGCGGTAGACCACCTCGTAATCGTTCTTCGACTCGAAGGCCGGTTTCACGATCTGCTCACCCCATTGCAGCGAACGGTTCGAGGCCGTGCGGCTTCCGTCCATCTCCAGGGAGGTGCAGATTGGCAGGAGATAGGTGTTGTCGCGTCGTGCATCGAGAGCGGCGAAGGTGGTGGGGTGCGGGTCGGCGACCACGAGCAGGTCGAGCTTGGCCAGCCCCTTCACCGCCTCGGGCAGCCGGGTGACGGTGTTGCCGCCATGCCCGAACACCATCATCGCCTTGATGCCCGTGCGCTGGTCGACCTGCTCCTCTGGAAGGTTCACGCCATCGAACCACCGCGTCGAGGTGATGCCTGGCGATTCCATGCTCTCCTTGCGCGTGCGGGCCTTGCGGCCGGCCTTGGCCGGCACCTCGTCGAAGCGCGACTGCAGCCAGTCGTACTCCACGTCCCATACGCGAGCCCAATGCTTCCAGGCCCCTTCGACGAGGCCGTAATAGAGCGGCAACGACGTCACATCGAGGCCCATATCGGTGGCCCCCTGCACGTTGGTATGGCCGCGGAAGATGTTGGCGCCCGTGCCCGGCTTGCCGACATTGCCGGTGGCCAGACACAGGATGCAGAGCGCGCGAACGTTGGCGGTGCCCACGGTGTGCTGCGTCGCCCCCATGCACCAGATCAGGGTCGCGGGCTTCTCCTTGGCGAAGGTCTCGGCCACGCGCCGCAATTGCTCGCCGGGCACGCCCGAAACGCGCTCGACCTCCTCCGGGTTCCACTTGGCGACTTCCTTGCGGACGTCGTCCATGGCGTAGACGCGCTGGCTGATGAACTCCTTGTCCTCCCAGCCATTCTGGAAAATGTGCCAGAGAATGCCCCAGACCACCGGGATATCGGTGCCGGAGCGGATTCGGACATATTCCGTCGCGTGGGCCGCCGTCCGCGTGAAGCGCGGATCGATGACGATCATGTTCGCGCGGTTGATCTCCTTGCCGGAGAGCAGATGCTGGAGGGAGACCGGATGCGCCTCGGCAGGATTGCCGCCGAGAATGATCATGGTCTTGGCATTGCGGATGTCGTTGTAGGAATTAGTCTGTGCGCCGTAGCCCCAGGTGTTGGCGACGCCGGCCACCGTGGTGGAATGACAGATGCGCGCCTGATGATCGACCGAGTTGGTGCCCCAGAAGGCGCCGAACTTGCGGAAGATGTAGGCTGCCTCGTTGGTGAACTTGGCCGAGCCGAGCCAGTATACGGAATCCGGGCCGTACTTGTCGCGAAGGCCGGTAATCTTGTCGCCGATCTCGTCGATCGCCTGGTCCCATGAGATGCGGGTCCATTGCCCGTCGACCATCTTCATCGGGTATTTCAGGCGGCGGTCGCTGGAGACGAGTTCGCGGATCGCCGCGCCCTTGGCGCAATGCGTACCCCGGTTGATTGGGCTACTGAAGGACGGCTCCTGGCCGACCCAAACGCCGTTCACGACCTCGGCCGTCACCGTGCAGCCCACCGAGCAGTGGGTGCAGATGTTCTTCTTGATCGTCACGTCGGGACCGATCGCGGACGACCCCGCCGCCTGCGCCTTACGTACGGAGCCGAGTTGAATCGAGCCGGCGGCCGCGAGCCCTCCGGCGACGAGGCCGGAATTGCGCAGGAAGGCGCGACGGTCGATGGCCCTTGGCGTGTCGCCGATGGCCACGGCCGGATGGAAGGTGCGGCCCGGGCCGCCGGTCTTGCGCTTGATCAGCATGGCGCCCTCAATTCTTCTTCAGGGTCTCGTAGCCGTTGGTCCGGTAGAACGCTTTCACGTGGTCAGACTCGCGGTAGCGGGCCTTCGTCTCATCCTCGCCGGGATCGTAGGCCTGCGCGGGCGTCGCGATCATCGGCTGGGCCGTGATCGCAGCGGCGGCCGCCACCGATCCGCCGCCAAGGGCGCGGAAGAAATGGCGCCGTCCCATCTCGTCCTTTCGATCGTCCCGCATGCTCGTCACTCCTGAATGCGACCGATGTCTCATGGTCCCCGCCTCACGCGTCGAGCGCGTAGGCCTGGGCCTCGATGTCGATGAATGTCCGGCCGAGGTCGCCCGCGGCGCGGTAGAAAGACGAACGGGGATTTGCGGCCACATCGTCGAACAAACGCCCGACCCAGGGCTTTAGATGCCGCTCGAAAAAGATGCGGTCCTCGCCGAGGTCGGTCTCGAACCGGCCGGAGACGAGACCCGCCATAGTCTCGAGAAGCATCGCCACATGGTCTTCCGGCTCGCTCATGCCGCCGGTGGCCTCGATGCCGAGCCGGGCTAGATCCTGCCGGATTCGGGCAAGCGGGCGCTCGTTGAGAAAGCCGGTGAGGTAGTAGGAGGCGTGCGGCACGACCTCGCCGCGCCCAACGCCCACGAACAGATCGAAATACTCCCGCCCGACCTTCGCGAGGTCCGCGCCGGCCGCTTCGCCCGCCAGCGAAGAACACGCCTTGCCGAGGGGGCTACCGTCACCTGCCGAGGCCGCGAGAAGCGACAAAATATCGTCGGAGGGCGCTCGGCCGATGAGGGCTGCGAGAACATCGTAGAGATGGGCGCGCAGGAGATCGACGTCGTCGGCGACCGGCTGCGTCATGCCGGGCGCGCCGGAAGCGAGATTCGCCTCGTCCTCGCGCAACAACTCCACCGAACGCATACCATCCTTAAGCCGCGACCCGATCGCGGGCGAAGTGAATTCACTTTCTCCACAATAGCCCGGATTGGGACGTGCGCAACGTAGTTTTTAATCGCTCAAAGCGGGACGGCACGGCCATGTCGTCGCGGTTTCGGCATAGCCGCGTCCACGGGAGAAGGAATCGCCGGGGTAACGGCTAAGCTCGGCTGGTTTTGGGGCAACGCGACGAGCTGTTTTTCTGCACCGGCGGATTCAATTCCGTGGTCGCTTGTCGCGGCGACAGAGTCTTCTCCAGGCCGCTCCGCTTCGATCGGTTCGGCCTCGGCGGTCGTCGGCTCGGGCTCCGATTCTTCGACGGGAGTCCCATCGAAAATGTCCCGCAGCATGGCCTTGATGTCATCTGTGGGCAAAAGCGGGCCGTTTCCCGGCACACCGCCCACCGCATTCCAGTCATAGGCGTATTCCCGTGCCTCGCTGACATAGTCGCGGATGTTGGTGTCGACGGACCACATCCGTCGCAGTGCCGCTTTGCGCATCACCATCGGCACGCCCGCCCGGAGGAACTGGGTCAGGTCGGTCTCAGCCGTCAGACTATCCAGGGAGGGCAGCTTGGCGAGTTCCTCGGGCGGCAGGGTTACGCCTTCGGCAAGCTCCTCCGGGCGGGATGCCCGCTCGCTTCCGTTCTCCTCGCTCACGGCCAAATCGCGCGCGGGCGCAGTTTTCCGGACGACGGCGCGCTTGCGCTTCGACCAGCGGGAAAGGAAATCGCCGCCGCTCATCCCTCGTCCCCCCGCCTGCGCGTACCGGTGCCCTGTCGGGCCAGGGCCTCCGGATCGGCCCTGTCGCGCTTGCGCTTGTGGAAGACCTGTTCGACGTGGAAGGCCTCGAAGAAGGCCAGGACCTTGGCCTGGACCTCCAGCGGCATGGGCACAGCCTCGACCACTTCGCCGATGCCCTCAGCCATGGATTCGCCCTCGTAGGGATCGGCCGTCACGTTCGCGACCTCGTAGTTTCCCTCCGCGACCTGTCGCAGGGCGACCCAGAGCGAGGGCCGGCCCGAGACCAGGTTGTCGCGGTAATGCGACGTCTCGGCGGGATGGAGCGAGACCTCATAGGCGCCGGCGTAGAAGGTTTCTTCCTCGGGCGTCGCCGAGAGCAGGGTCCAGGGCGAAGCGGCCGGGATGTCGGGAAGGGCCGAGACCGGCAGCCAGGCATGACTCGCCCAGCGGCTCTTCAAGGCCCGCTTGGCGACGATGATGCCGACCTCGAATCGGTCGTCGGGCGGTGTCGCGGCTTGGGTCGTGTTCTGTTCGGTCATGCGGCCTCCGCACCGTCGATGATCGGCAATCCCGCCACGAGGTTTTGAGGTTTGAGAAAGAGGCGCTTGTCGGGGTCCATGGCCATCAGGAGATAGACCGGCCGGCCAGCCGCGCGCGGGTCGATCCGCCGGTCATCGGCGAAGGTGAGGCGGAACAGGGCCAGGATGCGCATGCGGCTCGCCTCGTCCAGAGTCTCGCCGTTCCAGAGGGCGTTGCCGATCCGGGTCGCCTGTGCGTCGAGCCCGACGAACCAGCGCCAGTCCGGATCGTCCATGGACGCGATCGGCTCCACCTTCGCCTCCAGGTGCAATAGGTGGCGGATCCAGGCCTCGATGGCGCGGGCGAGTCCGTCGCGGCTCTTCGGGTTGCTTCCGAGGTTGAGCGCCATGGTGAACGCGTCGGAGCGGCTCCAATAGGTCCAGGCGGTCTCGTCCGTGAGCACGTCGAGTTCGTTCGCGGCTTCCTTGCCGAGCATGGCGACGAGGGGCGATTGCGCAGCCCCGATCTCCCGCGCCTCGATCACTTCGGCATCGGCCAGCAAGGCAGCGCCGTCGACGAAGGAGACGCGCTGCGGCCGGAAGAAAAGCTCGCCGGCTCGAAGGGTGTAGGGGTCGTCGCAGCCGTCGAGGGCGTTGCGCAGGATGAGATGCGCCAGCTGGTTGAGGAAGATCGGCGGCGTGCCGTTCAGGCCACCGCGAACGAGGTCGAGATAGGCCGCCTCCACGGAGCGCGCGGCCGTCAGCCGATCGCGGAAGGCGAGCATCATGGTCCAGTTCTCCCGCGCATCGGCATCCGCCATCGCGGCGATCTCACCGGGGGAGACCGGCCGGCGCGGTGACGTCACGAGACTGCGGTGGAGCGCCCGCTCTGCCATGCAGGCCTCCTCGGGCGGCACCAGTTCGGGCCGGGCCAGATAGGCGAGGATCAAGTCGTCGGTCACGGCGAGGCCGCCCCCCTCCGTGCGGCCGGCGAGATGGTGGCCGCTGGAGACCCAGAACTCGGTCATCGTCCTTCGCCTTTCGATCCTGGTGTGGTCGCCATGCCGATGAGGTCCGCCCGCTCCTCGGGTTCGTCGTCGGTCTCCACGAAGGTGAAGGCCCGCGCATGAGCGTGAAGCTTGTCGGCTCCGGCAACACCGGGCCCGCGCTGGTGCAGGGTGCGGAACGCCTCCCGGATCTCGCCGTCCTCGAAGGTTCTGTGCAGGGCGATCACGCTGCCGATGGCGGGCTGGCACAGGGAGCCGGCGAACTCGATCTCCTCCGCCGCCGCGACGCGGGCCACGTCGAGGCTCGGCGCGCCGAGGCGCTCGCAGAGATGACGCGCCAAATCCTCCACGGCCGCGTCCCGCTCGGTCGGAGTCGCCTCGCTCACCACGACGAGGGTGGAGAATCCCAGGGAAGTCACGCCGAGGAATCCCGAGCGGAACGCCGTCCGCTCCTTGCCCTCGAGCAACGGGACATTGGCATCCCAGAACAGGAATGACCCGGCCACCGCCCATTCGCCGGGCTCGGCGGCCTGAGCGAACACGAAGGTATCCGACGGGTCGAGGCGGATGGTCCGTGGGAGTTTGAGACTGCTCATCGACAATTCCGAGGCCCATCCTGTCGCCGCTCCTCGAACTCGCGTTCCGGATGACGGCGATGATCGTGGCGTTCAAGGCCGGTATCTGGTGCGGGGCGTCCGCAATTGCTCGCGGACAAGGTCGGCACGGGTTCACCAGTACAGTTGGAACCGGCCGATGAACGTATCGGCATCAATGGTCCGCCCATTCTGGAGCGCGGAGGGGGACGTGTGCGACCGGACGTAATCGGCCATGATGCGGATGTTGGTGTCGGGATACCACGATAGTCCCACCGTGCCGTCCCGCTCGATGCCGCCGCGTATGCCGCCGTCGTCGAGATCGATGGCCGAGAACCGCAGTCCGAGCTCGAACACGCCGAAGCCGCCGCGGGTGATGCGCTGGGCCTCGGCGACCTTGACGCCGCCGAAGACCGCGTAGCTCGTCCCGTTGAAGTCGGGAGCCATGCGATAGGCCCGGTTGTCGCCGTTCAGCACCCAGCTCGCCTGAACGTATCCTCCCTGGAACTTCAGTGGCTTAGCGCCGTCGAAGCGGCCGATCTCGGTCCGTGTGTATTCCGCGCTCACCAGCAGCGGACCGGAGCGGTAGGCTAGCTCGGCGCCGAGGCGGGCGATGCTGGCGGCATCGCGGATGTCGCCGGTATCGACGAAGCGTCTGGTATAGAGGAACGCCTCCGACCGGCTGGACAGGGAGAGCGGGCTCTCGTCGCGGGGCAGGTCGCGGTAGCTGCCGGCGAGACCGACATGCAGGGTCCGGTGGTCGTCGTTGATCGGCGCATAGGTGACGCGGCTGGTCGAGGCGATACCTTCGGTGCCGATGCCGGTATTGGCGTTGCCGCCGAAAACTCCGGTGACGACGCTCCAGTCCTTGCCATGTCGTCCGACGGCGAAACCGAAGTTTCTGGCCGGCACGAAAGCGTCGGACAAGGCCCGCTCGGTGAAGAGGACATTGTTGTTGGAGGCAAGTTGATCGAGACCGAACGGTTCTTTCTCATTGCCGATACTGAAGAGCATGTCCGGCACGCCGCGATAGACCAGGACAGCATCGTTGATCGGCGTCACCGGATCGGCGAAATCGTATTGGAAGCCGAGGCCGACATCCTTGCCGAGGCTCAAAGTCGCCTCGATCCACGAACGGCGCACGGCGATGGTGTCGCTGAAGGGATCACCGAAGCCCGATTGGCGGATGCCCGCCACACCGAAATCGAGGTGAAGACGGCCGCCGATGCGTAACGCCATGGAATCGTTTGGAAATGTCAGGGTGATGCCCTTGTCGTCGATGGTCAGCCGCTCGCCATAGGGGCCGGGTATGCCCTTGGCCTCGATGGCCGGCCCTCTCGGGGCATCCTCGGCCCGAAGCCCGCCCGGCGGGACCAGGAAGGCCGCGAGCACGGCGAGGAGGATCTTCGACGATGCGCTCACAGGAGCGGCTCACCGGTGAGTGGATTGCGCCACGCGACCCCCGTTAGGACCGCCACGAGAGGGTGCCTTCGACCGCCATCGGCGAGGACTTCGCCGTTCGCGTCGATCCGCTCGATCCGAGCCGACGGACCGCCATCGGCGAGGCGCCGGAGGTAGCGCCGTTCGACGGCTTCGAACCCGTCCTCGTCCCAGACGGCGAAGGTTTTCATGAGATGACGGGCGAAACTTTCGACGATGGCCCCGTTCCCGTCCTCGACGGCGAAGCCCTCGTTTTCGAGAGAGGTCGAATCCGGCGTCAGGCCGGGATCGCCGGCCTGCGCCTTCGAGGCGATGATCGTGGCGGAGAAGACGAGCCAGTCAGGCACCTCTCCCTCGCCACAGGTGGGCGGCCATCCGAGACGCCCGCCGCCGAGGCGCGCGCCATCGAAGCGGAGAGTGTCGGGCCAGTCGAACGTCACCGGGATCTCGGGCGGCCCATGGGCGCCGATGGCCTCGGCAAGCGCCACCATGCCGGCGAAGAAGGCGCGGCGCGCCGTGGCGAGGGGCTCGTCCGGCTCCAGGATCACGGCGAAATCGAGCACCTCGGCGCTGCGTCGCCAGACGAGGCGCCCGGTGGCGTCACCCGATGCGGCCGCATCGAGGGCTTCGTCGAACGCGCTCCCCGGCCCGTCCATGACGACGAAGGAGAAGACGGGCGGCAGGATCAGGTCCGGGTCGTCGGGGCTCGGCGCCATGCGTTTCGGTTCTACCTGCGCCCGTATGTCGGGTCCTAGTTTCGAGCCGTTATAGTATACGATGCACCAACCTGAGCGCGAGTGGGCTGGTCCCCTCGCCGCTGTGACCAAACGTTCGGGGTAAATCATTGTCCGACCGGATCGTATTCGCGTGCTCCTGCGATGAGACCGTCGCCCTCGACGCAGCGGCGATCGGCAAGGCGTGCGGCGGCCGCCTGGAGACCGCCGATCAACTGTGCGGGCGGGAGATCGCCCGGTTCGAGGACGCCCTGGCGCAGGGCTCGCCCGTCACCGTCTCGTGCACGCTCCAGGCTCCGCTCTTCACCGACATCGCCGCCGGGTCCGGGGCGGAATCCCGCGTGACCTATGCCAACATCCGCGAGACTGCGGGCTGGTCGACGGAGGCCGACGCGGCCGGACCGAAGATCGCCGCCCTCCTCGCCGCCGGAGCGGAGGTCCCCCCGGCGCCGGGCACCGTCGCGATGGTCAGCCAGGGCGTCGCCCTCATCTATGGCAGCGACGAGCTCGCCATCGAGGCCGGACGCCGCCTCGCCGATCATCTCGACGTGACGGTGCTGCTCAGCCGCCCCCGCGACGTGCCGGTGCCGCGCCGCCACGAATTTCCCGTGCTGCAGGGCAGCGTCGTGTCGGCGAGCGGCCATCTCGGGGCGTTCTCCCTGCGCATCGACGATTACGCGGTGCCGAGCCCGTCATCCCGCCAGTCCCTCTCCTTCGGCCCGGCGCGCAACGGCGCCACCTCCACCTGCGACGTGGTCCTCGACCTGACGGGCGGCACGCCGTTGTTTCCCACACATGACCTGCGCAGCGGCTATGTCCGCGCCGATCCCCGCGACCCGGCCGCCGTGGAGCGGGCGATCTTCACGATCTCCCATCTCGTCGGCGAGTTCGAGAAGGCGCGCTTCGTCGATTTCCAGGCCGATCTCTGCGCCCATTCGCGGTCGCGCATCACCGGCTGCACCCGCTGCCTCGAAGTCTGCCCGACCGGCGCCATCGCGCCCGCCGGCGATCATGTGGCCATCGATCCTTACATCTGCGCCGGCTGCGGCTCCTGTGCCTCGGTGTGTCCCACGGGTGCGGCCGCCTACGCACTGCCTGCCGCCGACGCGCTGATGCGGCGGCTGCGCACCCTGATGCGCGCGTACCACGAGGCCGGGGGACGGAATGGAATCGTCCTCTTCCACGATGAGGAGCATGGCGAGCCCCTCATCGAGGCGCTGGCCCGCTACGGCGACGGTCTGCCGGCCAACGTGCTGCCGGTCGCCGTCAACGAGGTCACGCAGCTGGGCCCGGAGGCCGCCGCCGCGCTTCTCGCCTACGGCGCCGTGGGTATCCGCCTCCTCGTCCGCGACCGTCCCAAGCACGACATCGCGCCCCTGCGCAGGATGGCGCTCCTCGCCGACACGCTCGCCGGGGCACTGGGCTACGGTGCCGCCGACGGGACGCCCGTGGTCTCCCTGATCGAGACCGACGATCCGGATCGGCTCGGTGCCGCGCTGTCGCCCGGCAGCGTCGGCACGGCCGCGCCGGTTCCCGCCGCCTTCATGCCGGTCGGCCCCAAGCGCAACGTGCTGCAATTCGCCTTCCGCGAGATGCATGTGGCCGCCCCGGCCCCCGTGGCAATGGTCCCGTTGGAGGCCGGATCGCCCTTCGGCGGCCTCGACTTCCGCAGCGAGGATTGCACCCTGTGCCTCGCCTGCGTCGGCACCTGCCCGACCCACGCCCTCAGCGACAGCCAGGACCGGCCGCTGCTGGCCTTCGAGGAAAGCCTCTGCGTGCAATGCGGGCTCTGCGCCGCCACCTGCCCGGAGAATGTCATTACCCTGACGCCGCAGGTCGATTTCGCCGCCTGGAGCCAGCCGCGCCGCATCGTCAAGGAGGAGGAGCCGTTCGATTGCGTCTCCTGCGGCAAACCCTTCGGCACGCGCAGCAGCATCGAGCGGGTCATCGAGAAGCTTCAGGGCCGCCACTGGATGTTCAAGGGCAGCGCCGGCGAGGCCAGGATCCGCACCCTGATGATGTGCGACACCTGCCGCGTCGAAGTCGTCGTCAACGAGGCCTTCGACCCGCACACGGCGCCCGAGCGCTCGAAGCCGCGAACCTCCGAGGATTATTTTCGCGCGCGGGAGACGGGCGGGAACGGCGGCGCTTAACACCCTGTCTGATCGGATCTCTCGGCGGATTCTCCTGCGAGAGTCGATCGTCCCATCCTGTCACCTCATCCTGAGGCGCCCGCGTCAGCGGGCCTCGAAGGATTACTCCAGTTCGCCCGGTGGATTCTGGAGCCCTCCTTCGAGGCCGCTACGCGGCACCTCAGGATGACGTAAGACATTGGACAAGCAACGCAAAATGATTTCGAGAGGCTTCCACTGCGCCGTCGCGTTCCGGGCGACGACCGGGAGTTTCGAGAGACGCAGCGAAACCTGGATGGATCACTGCGTCTTCGTCGCCTTTTCGAGAAACCGCACCAGGGCCTCGCGGTCGTCCGGGTCGTTGATCGTCTGTTCCGGCATCTTGGTGCCGGGGGTGTAGCGGGACGGGCCGACCTCGAAGAGCTTCGAGATGGTCCGCGCATCCCAGACGATGTCGAGGCTCTTCAGGGCCTGCGAGAAATTGTAGCCCTCGGCGGTGGCGATGCGGCGGCCGAACACGCCGCTCAGGGTGGGGCCGGCGCGGTGGCCCTCCTCCGGCGTCAGGGTGTGGCAAGCGACGCAGGCCCGGAACACCTCGGCCCCGTGATCGCCCTTGTAGGCGGCCAATGAATCCGCCGGCCGCGCCATCGACAGCGGCCCGATCGGCTCGCCGGTCCTGGCATCCCAGCGGCGCACCAGCAGATCGCCGCCTCCGGTCAGCAGCTCGGTTCCATCGGGCCGGAAGGCGAGAGACCAGACCGGAAGTCCGGGGCCGACGAGGCTGAACGCCACCTTGGCAGCGCTTTTGTCGATCAGGGCCACGGTGCCCGCCACCGTGGCGGCGGCCACCCGTCGCCCGTCCGGCGACACGGCGAGCCCGATGACGGGGTTGGTCGCGAGGTCCACCGACGCACGGATAGCCCCATCCTCGGACAGGAACCGCACCACGCTGTCCGCCCCGGCGGCGGCGATCTCGCCGTCCGGCGTCACGGCCAGGGCGTTGATCGGTGACGGCAGTTGAACGACGCGCGGCGGCTCGTCGGTCTCGGCGAGGGGCCAGACCCGAAGCGTGGCGTCGTAGCCTCCCGTCACGAGCCGGCCATCCGCCAGGAAGGCGACGGCGTTGACGTTGCCGGCATGGCCCCGCAGCACCCGCACCGGCCCACCGGCAAGGGGTCGTATCTGCGCGGTACCGTCCCAGGATGCGGAGGCGAGGCGCGTTCCGTCCGCCGAGACAGCGAGGGCCACGATGGGTCCGGAATGGTCGGCGAAGACCTCCACCGGCTCCGGGCGTCCGCCCTGCCAGATGGCGATGCGCCCGTCCTCGCTGGCCGTGACGAAGCGGCCCCCGTCGAGGGCGGCGACGGCATTCACCGCGCCATCGTGGAACCGCAGGATCGCCAGGGCCGACCCCTGGTCGATTCCCCACAGGATGGCCGATTGATCGAACCCGCCGGAGATCGCCATGCGTCCGTCCGCCGCGATGGCCAGAGCCCGCACCGGCCCGCCATGCCCGCGCAACTGGGCCGAGGCCGGAAGGGGGGCGAAGAGGATGAGGAACGCCGCGCAGATCGACCAGGCATGGCGGATCGCGGCCCGCGAGGATCGAAGTCGGACGGACAACACGGATGCCTGCGCCACGCCGTCGCTCTCCTACGAAGTGCCAAGAACGCTGAAAATCAGAGCCCGTTTGAATCGTTTATCCAAGGCTTTACCTCATCCTGAGGTGCCGCGGAGCGGCCTCGAAGGAGGGCTCCAGGGATCGCATCGGCTTCTAGAGGGCTCCTTCGAGGCCTCCGCTACGCTCCGGCACCTCAGCGACTGTGTCGGGTGTCAAGCGGTTTGCCATGGTTTTTGGTCCCTGAGCATGGCGTTGAGGATGGTGAGGAGCTTTCGGGCGACGGCGATGGCGGCGACCATTTTCGGCTTTCCGGCGGCGATGAGCCGCGCGCGGAATATCTTGAGCACGGGGTTGTGCCGGCCGGCGACGAGGGCCGCCAGGAACAGGGCGGACCGGACGGTCTTGCGGCCGCCGCCGATCATCGCCTTGCCGACCCATCGTCCCGACTGCCGGGTGTAGGGGGCCAGACCAGCCAGGCTGGCGATGCGCTTGGCGTCGAGGGTGCCGAGTTCCGGCATCTCGGCGATCAGGGTCCGGGCGGTGTTCACCCCGACGCCCGGCACGGAGGCGAGGAGATCCTCCTTGGCGCACCAGGCCGGAGAGCCGCGTACGCCGGTGTCGATCTCGGCATTGATCTCGGCGAGTTCCTTCTCGAGCGCCTTGATCAGCCGGGCGATGCTCTTGGCGATCCGCGGCACGGTGGTGCGGCGCTGCCGGTTCTTCTCCGACACGATCATCTCGACGATCTGGCGCCGCCGGGCCACGAGATCGGAGAGCATCTGCGTGGCCGCATCCGGCAGCGGGCGCAACTCCGGCCGCGTCGCCTCGACGAAGCGGGCGATCATCGCCGCGTCGATGGGATCGGTCTTGGCCCGCCGGCCGAGGGCCTGAGCGAAGTGGCGCACCTGGGCTGGGTTCACGATGACCAGGGGCAGGCCCGCCCCGGCCAGGGCGGCCGCCACCACCGTCTCGAAGCCACCGGTGGCCTCGACCGCCACCCGATGCGGCGACAGCGGCCCCAGCCGTGTCACCAGATCGGCCAGACCCGCCCCATCGCGATCCACCGCGAACGTCAGTCCGTCCGGCAGGACATGCACGTCCAGCCGGTCCTTGGAGACATCGATGCCCACCGTCACCATGCCCATCCCCCCTCGTCCTTGCGCAACCGAGCTCTTGCGGCCCAAGCGACTGTTCGAGGTCGAAGGATGGACGGAGGGGCGATCGCGCTGAGGT
>NZ_NKUG01000011.1 GCF_014845095.1 Methylobacterium bullatum
TGGATGGCGGGGACGAAGAACGTCCAGCCGTATTGCAGGTTGGCGATCATCACCATGCAGATCACGCCGATCACCAGCTGACCCCAGCGCCCGAAGGGCGGTGCGGACGCCGTGCCCAGGGTCGGTTGGGCGGTCCCGCCCGAACGTGGGGTGGCGGCGCGAACGGTCATGACCGTCTTCCTTGGTGTCTCGTCTGTTGTTTGCCGAGTTCTAGCCGGGAATATTTTGAATTCAAGAAACTTTGCTGGCAATGGCGCCGCAAGTCGAAACAAAAAATTTGGATCACGCGTATAAAAAATTCAAACTCTTGCTGCCGAGGCCTTTAACTTCACACCAGTGCTGCGATGCGGAGTTCCTCACCCGGATCGGTCGGGAATCGTACAATTCCACGGCCTCGGATCGGAACATTTCAGCAATTGTTATCGTTCGGCTTTCGACTTCGCGGTGCCCGGCGCATGCCGTGTCCCGGCCTCCCACGCGATCATGAGGATCATTTCGATGAGCAGCACCACCGACAAGATCAAGGGTCTCGCCAACGAAGCCGTCGGCAACATCAAGCAGGGCGTCGGCTCGGTCACGGGCAACGAGAAACTGCAGGCCGAAGGCAAGGCGCAGGAGCTGAAGGGCGAGGCCCAGAAGACCGTGGGTGATGCCAAGGACGGGATCAAGGGCGCGGCTCAGAGCGCAGCCGACGCCGTCAAGAAGATCTGACGATCCGACCCGAAGGCCAGTCCGGAGAGGGGAGTATCCGTCCCCTCTCCGTTGGACCGACGTCCAGGCGACGTCCGGCCGAGACAAGATCGAAGACCGAACAACGATTCCGGAGCCTAGACCATGGTTCAGGGCCTAGGCCCGGATCGGTGCGACGGCAGGAGGGATCGGGCTCACGCCCTTCCATCGGATCGCGAAAGGAGATGTGTCCATGAACAGAGATCATTTCGACGGTAGCGTCCGCAACCTTCAGGGTCGCGGCAAGACGGCTCTCGGCGCGGTGACCGGCCGCGCGCGTCAGCAGGTCGAAGGCGCGTACGATCAGGCCGCCGGCGCAGCGCAATACGCGTATGGCGAAGCGCGCGACACGGTGAACGACCTGCGTCGCGATGGCGAGCGCTTCATCGACGAGACGAGCGCGCGCGCCCATGCCCTGGCCGACGAAGCAGAGCAGCGTCGCCAAGCGATCGCCGACCGTGGGTATGCCCTGGCCGACGAAGCTCAGCGCCGCGGCCGTCATTACCGGGGTGAAGCCGTGCGGCACGGCCGGGCCGTGGCGGCTCGGGCGGACGAGAACAAGGCCGTCACGCTCGCCCTCGTGGCGGCGGCGGCCTTCGGGCTGGGATGGCTGCTGCGCCCCTCGCGCTGAGTTCCGAGATCCGGACACCCTTCTTGTTCCGGACACCCTTCTTGTAGAGCCCCATTCGGCCTAGAAGACCACCCTGGCGGCGCGGGGCCGCGAGGGACACGACGACCATGGCGGTGCGGAACTGGTTCGATCTCACGACCGGCGAGATCGCGTCCGCCATGGACCGCTCGATCGCGGTTCTCCCCGTGGCAGCGGTGGAGCAGCATGGACCGCACCTGCCGCTGTCCACCGACGTCACCATCGCCGAGGGCTATCTCGCCCGGCTGGCCGAACTCGATGCGGGCGACCTCGACATCCTGGTCCTGCCGGTCCAGAGCATCGGCAAATCGGACGAGCACGATGCGTTTCCCGGCACGCTGACCCTCACGGCCGAGACGGCCCTGCGGGCGTGGGGCGAGATCGGCCACAGCCTCCATCGCGCCGGATGCGGCAAGCTCGTCATCGTCACCTCCCATGGTGGCAATAGCGGGCTCATCGATCTCGTGGCGAGCGACCTGCGCAGTCTCGGCATGCTCGCCGTCACCACGGCCTGGAGCCGGTTCGGCTACCCGCCAGGCCTCTTTCCCGACGACGAAATCAGACATGGCATCCATGCCGGCGCCGTCGAGACGGCGCTGATGCTGGCGCTGAAGCCCGATGCGGTGCGCCGTCCGGCCGTCGCCGATTTCGAGCCCCGCACGGTGGCGATGGAGCGAGACTTCACCCATTTGCGCGCCGGCCGCCCGGCGGCCTTCGCCTGGAAGTCGCAGGACCTTCACCCTTCGGGCGCCATCGGCAACGCGACGCTCGGCACGCGCGAGGCCGGCCTCGCGGCCCTCGACCACGGTGCGAGAGCCTTCCTCGAACTTCTGCGCGACGTGGACCGCTTCCGCCTCGATCCGTGAGGCGCCTTCGCGGCGCCTAATCCTCGTCCTCGGTCTCCGGGGTGCGGCCGGGCCAGGTGACGATCTGGTCGAGGAGTTCGTCGGTGGTGAACTCCTCTTCGTTGCCCGAGATCCGGCCGCGCACCGAGATGCCGGCTTCGTGGACGCTGGCCTGGCGGCCTGAGACGAGGGGGTGCCACGGATAGAGATCCTGGCCGTCGCGCACGAGGCGATAGGCGCAGGTCGGCGGCAGCCATTGGATGGTGCGGACCGCCTCCGGCGTCAGGCGGACGCAATCGGGCACCCGTCTCTGGCGGTTGACGTAATCGCGGCAGTTGCAGGCGAGCCCGTCGAGGAGGGTGCAGCCGACATCGGTGTGGTAGACCTCGCCGGTATCGTCATCCTCGAGCTTGAGCAGGCAGCACCGGCCGCAGCCGTCGCACAGGCTCTCCCACTCGGACGACGACATCTCGTCGAGGGTCTTCTCCCGCCAGAACGGCTTCGATGGCTCGGGCGCCATCGCGTCCGGGGCAAGGAGGGGGGATGTGCGGTCCCTCATCGGGAGCACCTTCGGGGTTCGGAACGGGAGGGCGGAGCGCGCAGGCTCCTTGACGCATGTGGGCCTGATCGGCAAGCCGCGCCACCTCCGCGCCCCATTCCCGGATCAAGGTTGACGAAGGGTTGTTCTTGCCGACGTCGCGGCGTTTTCGCTTTCCGACGCATTATGGTGGGAAGCCGGTCGTGCCGCACCCGCGGAAGGGCGGACGATGTGCTTTGCCGGGCCTCGCGAAGACGCGCGGAGCTTGGTAGTGCTTGCCCTGCGGCATCGGTGAGCGGTGCCGGCCGTGCGTTGAGGACAGAGATCACGTCGTGCGCCTGCCCAAAGCCACCTCGCTCCTGACGCGCCTGAAACGCGCCGCCCTCGGCTTCGATGCCTGGGTGAATGCGAGCCTGTACGATAGCGGCCGCTCCACCGCCGAGACCTACGAGCGATTCGAGCAGCGCATGCAGGTCTTCTCGGTGCGTGGCTGGAAGCGTGTCGCCCTCGATCTCACCAGCGAGGGGGTGACACTCGGCACCGGCGGCGCCGTGCTGATGCTGGCCCTCGCGCAGCCCGCCTTCAACCTCACCAGCGAGAATTGGCTGAAGCAGCAGGATCTCGCCGTCACCTTCCTCGACCGCTACGGCGTCGAGGTGGGGCGGCGCGGGATCAAGCACGACGACTCGCTGAAACTCGACGACTTTCCCGACAGCATGATCAAGGCGCTAGTCTCCACCGAGGACCGGCGCTTCTATGAGCATTGGGGCATCGACCCGATCGGCACGGCGCGCGCGCTCGTGTCGAACTCGCGCGGCGGCGGCAACACGCAGGGTGGCTCCTCCATCACCCAGCAGCTCGCCAAGAACCTGTTCCTCACCAACGAGCGCTCCCTGGAGCGCAAGATCAACGAGGCGTTCCTGGCGCTCTGGCTCGAGAGTCATCTCAGCAAGAACGAGATTCTCAAGCTCTATCTCGACCGTGCCTATATGGGAGGCGGCACCTTCGGCGCGGTCGCGGCGGCCGATTACTATTTCGGCAAGCCCCTAAAGGACGTGAGCCTCGCCGAAGCCGCGATGCTGGCCGGCCTGTTCAAGGCACCGACGAAATACGCGCCGCATGTGAACCTGCCGGCGGCCCGCGCCCGCGCCGTGGACGTGCTGCACAACATGGTGGAAGCCGGCTTCGTCACCGAAGGCCAGATCCAGACGGCATTGCGCAACCCGGCGACGCCGGTGACCCGCACCCGCGACATCACCGCCGATTACTACCTCGACTGGGCCTTCGGCGAGATCAAGGGCATGGCGGATTCCGGCAAGCTGCGCGGCGACCGCGTGCTGATCGTGAAGACCCCCCTCGATATCGGTATCCAGAAACGTGCCGATCAGGCGGTGGAGAACATCCTGCGCCAGTACGGCGACCAGTACGACGTGGACGAGGCCGCCATGGTCATCCTCGATCCGGACGGGGCGCTGCGCGCCATGGTCGGCGGGGCCGATTACGGCGAGAGCCAGTTCAACCGGGCCACCGATTCCCTGCGCCAGCCGGGCTCCTCGTTCAAACCCTACGTCTATGCGGCGGGCCTCGCCGCCGGCCTCTACCGGCCCGACACCCGGGTGGTGGACCGGCCGATCTGCCTCGGGAACTGGTGCCCGCAGAATTACGGCCGCTCGTTCTCCGGCGCCACCAACCTCACCGTGGCGGTGGCGAAATCCATCAATACGATCCCGATCCAGATCTCGGTCGCGTTGGGCAAGGCCATCGGCATCAAGGGCGACTTCCCCGCCGCCAAGGCCGGGCGCGCCAAGATCATCGACATGGCCCATCGCATGGGCATCACCACCCCGCTCACCGATTCCGTTTCGCTTCCCATCGGCTCGGCGGAGGTGAACGTCATCGATCAGGCGGCGGCCTATGCGGTGTTCGCCAATGGCGGCCGCAAAGCCAAGCCCTATGCGGCCATGGAGGTGAAGAACTCCTCGGGCGAAGTGATCTACCGCCATGCCGACGAGAAGCCCGAGCAGATCCTCTCGCCCCAGGTCGTGGCCGACATGAACTTCATGTTGAACAAGGTGGTGGAGGAGGGGACCGGCCGTCGCGCGCAGCTCGACGGCATCAAGGTCGCGGGTAAATCCGGGACGACCAACGCCTACAAGGACGCCTGGTTCGTGGCCTATACCGGCAATTACGTGGGCGCCGTCTGGTTCGGAAACGACGATTCCACCTCCACGAACAAGATGACCGGCGGTTCGCTTCCCGCCATGGCCTGGCACGACGTGATGGAGACGGCCCACCAGGGCATCGAGTTGAAGGCGATGCCGGGCCTCAAGGAGAACACCCGTCCGATGGCGCAGGCGGGGTCGTCCTCGCCACCCAACGCGGCCGCCAGCGCGGCCGGTAAGCTCTCGCGGCGCTCGTTCGAGGTCATCGGCAGCATGAACGGCCTGTTCCGCACCGTGGAGGCGGGGACGCCCGCCGGCGCCCGCGCCGCCGCTGGGGAGACCACGGGCGCCGTCGCCGATGGCGCCCGCCCGGTCGGCCGCATCGGCATTCCGTAGCGACGGTGTCCACACGGCCCCAGGATGTCAGCCGCCGCATGAGCACCACAGATCACCCTGCCCGGTCCGGCGCGATGCCCGGCATCGCGGGCGTCGCCGTCCGGGGAAGCCGCGCCTTTCGCGCCGTCCTGAGTCGGACCTCGCGCGTCGGGCTCGTCTTCTACACCCTCGCCCTCGGCGCGGGCTTGGGGTTGGCGACGGCGGATTACGCCACGCGGGGCGGCTATCCGTTCGGTGGCGTTTCGGTGGGGAGCTGGATCGCGTGGCCGCGCACGGGCTCCCTCGGCGCCGACCCCTATGCCCGCGCGGTGAATGCCCGGCGCGGTGAGATTCCCCTGGCGGTGGGAGAGGGGCTGCTTCTCACCGCCTCCCAGGACGACGAGGGCCGCGCCCTCAATGCCGCCTGCACCTACCGGATCGCCGGCGCGACGCCTCCCGCCAGGGCCTGGACCATCACCGTCGCCGGGCGCGGCAAGCGTGACCCCGAACGGCCTGTGCTGCGCGAGGGCTTCACCTCCACGGAGGTTCTGCGCGACGTCGACGGGCGCTTCTCCATCGTGCTCGCTTCGGACGTCCAGCCCGGCAACTGGCTGCCCATGCCGCGCGCCGCCGGGCCGGTGCGGCTCGCGCTCCGTCTCTACGACACGCCGGTGGCGGCCAGCGCCGGCACGGTGGAGCGGTCTGCGGTTCCCACGATCTCCCGCACGGAATGCGCGGAATGAACCCGACCGGCCGTTTCCTTCTCGCGACCCTCGCCGGCCTCGTCCTGGCGGGGCTGGTCCATATCGCCGTGGTGCTCGCGATCCCGAGCCTGTCGGAATCCGACGCCCTGACGAAGGCGCGCACCAGCGAGGCCCTGGACCACGCGATGCCGGTCTATACGCTCTCCACCGGCATCAACCCGGCCCCCACCGAGGCGTGGCTGCCGATCCCCGATCCCTCGGTCGCGGTGGGTATCTGCGCCTACAACCTCGCCGATGGCCCGATGCGGGTCTCCGCCCGGACCGGCGCGCTGATGCTGTCCCTGGCCGTCCATGGGCGGCGGGGAGCCTTCTATGCCGTCACCGACCAGGCGGCGGTGCGCGGCGCCCTGGACCTCGTGATCCTCACCCGCGCCCAATACGACGAGGCCCTGGCCAACGAGGACGAGAACGACGTGAGCCGCGACGTGCGCATCGTCGCCACAGAACGGGAGGGTTTCGTGGTGGTGCGCGTGGTCGCGGCCCTTCCGAGCCAGCGGCAGGCGGCGAACGAGGCGGTCCAGGCCGTCTCCTGCACCATCGACAGTCCCACCGAGGACGCCGCGAAATCCGGCGGCTGACGGCCGACCGACGCCCTGTCCGGGCGGGCGGCCCGTCTCAGTATTTCGCGACGATGGGTCGGGCGGCCTGGGGGGCGGGTGCCTCCACCAATCCGCAGCGCGCTTCGGCCGCCGCCGGGAGCAGCGGGTCGAGCATCACCCGGCGCCCGTCGAGACCGGCGAGACTGCGCTCGACCGATACGGCCTCGACCGAGGGGACCTCCACGAGGAGATGCTGCAGGGCGTAGCGGTAACGCTCCGCGCGAACCCCCGTCTCCAGCCGGACCCAGGCCACGAGGCAGCGGTTCTCGGCCACCCGCATGGCGGCCTGCCGGATGCTCTCGTCGTCGAGGCTCTTCACGAAGGGCAGGCTGCGCAGGCGCAGGGTATCGGCATTCGCCACCCGCGCCGCCGTGGCCACGAAGAGCGGGATCAGGCGCGCATCCGCCGTGATGTCGTCCGCCAGTCGGCGATAGCGCGAGACGGGCGAGCGAAAGGGTTCCGCGACCAGGGCGGCATGATAGCTGGTGACGTCGTCCTCGCGCCAGCTCGGCGGCAGCACGCGGGTGCGCGTGAGGTTGGCCAGGGCGTCGGCGAAGGTCTCGCTCTCGGCCGCCGGCATCAGGAAGCGCCAGGCCCGGTCGCGCAGGGTGCGCTCGTCGTCGGTGAGGGAAAAATCCGAGGCCGGCTCGTTGCGGTATTGCGCGGCCAAGGTGCCGGTGGTCGCCACGAGGCTGTTCCAGGCGCTCGGGGCCGGGCGGCCGAAATCGCCTTTCTGGGCGCAGCCGCCCATCAGCAGCATCGCGGCAGCGGATGCGGTCTTGATCAAGCGCCCAGTGGGGGGGACGGGGTGGGACGCCGGCATCGCACTTCCTCGGGTTGACGGTGCCTGGTCGGGCCTCACGGTGACCGGAGGCGTGGGGTGTCAGGAGTGCCGGCGCTGCCGGGGAGTGGACATCGCCGGTTCGGGCATGCGCTCGTAGCGGACGCCGGTGAACAGCAGGATCTCGCCCCGCGTGGCTCTGTCGTTCTCGTCATCCCGGCGGAACCGGCGACCGGAGCCCTGGCGGAACGCCACGACGCTGGCCGTCGGCAGCGGCAGCGAACGGTCTCCCAGACCGACCGATGGCTCACTGGGGTGTGTTTTGGCACTCTGGGACTTGCGGTCAGGCGTCATCGCTGGCGATCCCATCGATCCTCGATACGCACCACCCGAACCCGTCGGAAACGTCCCCTCGAACTCTCCCGGGGCGGATCCCGTCGAATTCTCAATCGATCGTGATGCAGAGCGGAGAGCATCACGAGGTGGTTAATGAAAAGTTTCCGCTCTCCATCGAATCGCGGGAGAGCGCCGGGCGGTGGCGGTAGGGACCGAATCTCCGTGGCAATATCGCCGCAGCCGCGACGCCTGTCGGAACTGAAGCCGCGGAATCTGCTCTGGCTTGCAACTTGCTTTGAATTTTACTGCCCATGGCGGGCGTTTCCTCCCTTGCACTCGGCCCCGCTCCCCAATGAGCGGGGCCTTTTTGTCGAGGGATCTCGAAAAACTGTGACCGGGGCGCCACGCCCATGGTTCCGCTCATATCCAGCCGGAACCGGGACGGTGTCCCGCGCGCTTGCTAAGCCATGGCTGCGCCCGATATGCCGCCACACTCCGATCCGAGCGAAGGACAACGCAGAATGCGCGTGGCGACCACACGATCCTCCAGCCCCTCGAAGGGCCGGTCCCTGGCCCTGAAGGCTGCACCCTTCGCCCTTCTGCTTCTGGCCGCCGGCCCGGCCCAGGCCCAGCGCGAAGACCAGGGCCTGCAACTCGGCTGCGCCAACGATTATTTCCGCCTCTGTGCCGGCGTCGATCCCAACAGCAACGAGGCCGAGAAGTGCATGGAGCGCAACCGTCCCCGCCTGTCGGCCGAATGCCGCAACGCCATCGGCGATTACGACCGTCGCAGCGGTGGCAAGTCCCGGTAAGGGGCAGGCCCGGTCTCCGACATCTCCCGGCAAGAAGCCTGTCGACGGAAGCCAGGCCATCGAATAGGCCTGCGACTCCGGTGGAAGACCGGGGGGCGGCTCCCCCGACCTTCGACCATGCTCGATCGTGAATGAGGCTCGTGCGCCATGGCCCTGACCGTCGCGGTTCAGATGGACCCGATCCAGGCGATCAGGATCGCCGGTGACACCACCTTCGCTCTGCTCTTGGAAGCGCAGGCGCGGGGACACGATCTCCTGTTCTATACGCCGGACCGGCTCTCCATGCAGGGTCAGGTGGTGACGGCGCGGGTCGAGCCCCTCCGGGTCCAGGACGTGGAGGGCGCCCACGCGACCCTCGGGGCCATGCAGCGTGTCGATCTCGCCGATGTGGATGTGGTCCTGATGCGCCAGGACCCGCCCTTCGACATGGCCTACATCACCGCGACCCACATGCTGGAGCGGATCCATCCGCGGACCCTGGTGGTGAACAACCCGGCCGAGGTGCGCAACGCGCCCGAGAAGCTGTTCGTCCTCGACTTCCCACAACTCATGCCGCCGACCCTGATCACCCGCGACAAGGCTGAGATCGAGGCGTTCCGCGCCGAGCACGGCGCCATCGTCATGAAACCCCTGCACGGGCATGGCGGCGCGGCGGTGTTCCGGGTGCTGCCGGAGGACGCCAATTTCGGTTCGATGTTCGATCTGTTCTCGGTGACGTTCCGCGAGCCCTGGGTGGTCCAGCGCTTCCTTCCCAAGATCACCGAGGGCGACAAGCGCATCATCCTGGTGGACGGTGAGCCTCTGGGCGCCATCAACCGTGTCCCGGCGCTCAACGACATCCGCTCCAACATGGTGCGCGGCGGGGCGGCCGCCGCCTCCGATCTCACCGAGCGCGAGCGGAACATCTGCGCCACGATCGGGCCGGAGCTTCGCCGGCGCGGCCTCATCCTCGTCGGTATCGACGTGATCGACGGCAACCTCACCGAGATCAACGTCACCTCTCCCACGGGTATCCGCGCAATCAAGCGGCTCGGTGGACCGGATCTCGCGGTCTCGGTCTGGGATGCGATCGAAGGGCGGCTCTCCGCCTCGGTTTGACGGGATTAAGCCGCCTTTAAGCGCGGCAGCCTAACGCTCGGGGCCGGTTTCAAACCCTCCGGCCCGGTCGATGCACCCCATCACGCAAAGCCATTCTTCCGGCCGGTTCTCCGGTACCGGCCGGTGAGTGGTCGCGCCCTGCCCATACGGCTCGCCCGGATGTTCCTGGTCGGCGGCATCGCGACCCTGCTCTATGCCTGCCTGAGCCTGGTGGGGACGACGGTGGTCGGGCTTCCGCTTCCCCTGGCCTCGCCCCTTTCCTACGCCCTCGCCTCGCTCTGGTCCTATGCCGGTCATCGCTGGCTGACCTTCGGCGACAGACGGCCGGCGCCTCGCGCGGCGTTGCGGTTTTCCCTTCTGACGATGGCCGGCTACGGCGCGGCCGCAGCGATCCCCGCCATCGTCGGCGGGATCTTCGAGGGGCCTTCCTGGCTCTCGATCCTCGCCGTCTGCACCGGGATTCCCGCTGGGAATTACGTGATCCTGAGCCGGCACGTCTTTTCCGAGATGCCACAGGATCCTCGACAGCCGGTAGGGCATACGGGATGAGATCCGATCCGGCCTCCATCCCGGTCTCGAGGCAGTCCCCCGGCGGGGCGTCGCGACCGTTCGTGCCGGGGGCGTGGGGAGCCTCGTCGATCCTCGTGTTCCTGGTCGTGGTCCTCACGCTGTCCATCCGCGCCGGTCAGTTGCTCAACGATCCCGACAGCCAGTGGCACATGGCCATCGGCCGCTGGATCGTCGCACATCGCACCGTGCCCTGGACGGACCTGTTCTCCCACACCTTTGCCGGATCGCCCTGGATCGCAAAGGAATGGGCCTCGCAGGTGCTGTTTTATGGGGCCTATGCGGTCGCCGGCTGGTGGGGCGTCTGCATGCTCACCATCCTGGTCGTTGCCGGCTCGCTGGCCGGCCTGCACCTGTGGCTGCAATGCCGTGTTTCCGCCACCGCGGCGCTGTTGGCGATCACGGCCGTGTTCGTGGTCCTCGCGCCGCACCTGCTCGCACGCCCGCACATCCTCACGGTGCCGGTCCTCCTCGTCTGGATGACGGGCCTCGTGGCGGCACTGGAGCGGGGGAGGGCGCCGTCGTTCTGGCTCATCCCGGTGATGGTGGCCTGGGCCAATCTACACGGAAGCTACCCGATCGGCCTCGTCATCGCCGGTATCCTCGCAGGCGAGGGCGTGCTCTCCGGCTCCCGCTCCGAATGGATCGGCAGGGCTTTGCGATGGGCACGCTTCCTCGCCCTCGCCACGGTCGCATCCTGCCTGACGCCCTATGGCTACGTGCCGTTTCTCGTGAATCTCGGCCTGTTCAACAGTGGCGAATCCCTGCCCTTCATCGACGAATGGCAGCCCCTCGGACTGAACGGCGCGGGCATCCTTGCCGTCGCGATGTTCATCGGCAGTATCGTGCTGCTGCTGACAGCCCCCCGAAAAACCCTGTTCCGGCTCGGCGTGGTCACGCTCCTCGGGGTGATGATGATCCGCCACGCGCGCTTCGCGGATCTGTTCGTCCTGGCAGCGCCGATCCTCGTGGCGGGGCCTGCCATGGCGCGATTCCCTGCGCTGCGTGGCGCTCCGACCATCGCCGCCTCACGGGGGCTCGGCCTCATTATTCTGGCCTGTACCGTCGCGGCGATCACGATGGCGGCCCTGGTCTCGCCGCGTCCCAGCGAAGCGATGACGCCACAGGCCGCCCTCGACGCGGCGCGCGCACTGCGCCTCACCGGCCCGGTCTACAACGACTACGATTTCGGCGGTTTCCTGATCCGCTCCGGCGTGCCGACCTTCATCGACGGGCGCAGCGATCAGCTCTTCCTCGGCGGCTTCATGAACGGCCTCGACCGGGCGCTCGCCGCATCGGAGCCCGAGCGCTTCGCCGCCCTGCTGGCGCGTTATCGCGTCACCTGGGCCCTCGTGCGGAGGGAAGGGCGGAGCGCCGATCAGCTGCGCCGCCTGGAGGGCTGGCGCCTCCTCCATGAGGATGAGACCGCTGCGGTGTATCATCAGGCCGGCGACGCGCCCGCCGCGCGGTAACAGCCCGTATGTCACCGGCCGAAGCGAATGCCGGCCGGGATCCGCCGAGCATCGGATCCCGCGCCACTCCGCCTCGGACGCAGCGGCCTCGTCGCTTCAGCCCTTCGAGGCGTGGACCGCCAGTTCCGGCTTGTGGTTCAGGGTCTGGAACACGACGCAATAGCGCTCGGTCAGCTTCAAGAGCTGGTCGAGCTTCTCCTGCGGCGCATCGGTGTCGAGGGCGAAGTTCAGGCGGATCGCGCGAAAGCCCACCGGGGCTTCCTTGTCGACGCCCAGCGTGCCGCGGAAGTCGAGGTCGCCCTCGGCGCTGACAGTTCCGGCGCGCAGCTCGATCTCGAGGGCGGTCGCCACCGCTTTGATCGTGACCCCGGCGCAGGCGACCAGCGCCTCGAGCAGCATGTCGCCCGAGCAGAGTTCGAGCCCCGACCCGCCGGTGGCCGGGTGAAGTCCGGCGACGGCGAGCGCCCGGCCGGTCTCGACCTTGCAAGCGATGGAGCTGTCGTCCAGCGTGCCCTTGGCTTTCAGCGTGATGACGGCGGATTCCGGCGCGCTGCGGTACTGGTCTTTCAGCGGGGCCTGGAGCGAGCGCAGGGTGGTGGCGTCCATCGGGTGTGTCCTCGATCGTCTTGGTGCGATTGTGATCTTTTTCTTTGCTTGGGCATCTAACCTGGGATGGAGGCAGACGCCAGAGAAGCCCTCACCACCATTGCGCCGCCTCGGTGGGCGCCGCCGCCTGGGCCGGCTTCAGCGAGCGGTCCAGGGCGGCGAGGATGCGCCGGGTGGCGGCCTCGCTATGCGGCGAGGCCGGATCGCGCGGGCGGGCCAGCGCCAGGGGGATGGCATCGTCCAGGCGGCCGGGCTTGGGGCGCATCACCACCGCCCGGTCGGCCAGCGCCACCGCCTCTCCCACATCGTGGGTGACGATGAGGATCGTCGGCTTCGTCTCCTGCCAGAGGGCGAGGAGATGGCCGTGCAGGTCCTTTCGGGTGAAGGCGTCCAGCGCCGAGAACGGCTCGTCGAGGAGGAGCACGCGCGGGTTCGCCACGAAGGCACGGGCGATGGACACGCGCTGCTGCTGCCCGCCCGAGAGTTCCCTCGGCCAGCGGCGGGCATGTTCGCCGAGCCCGACCATCTCCAGGGCATGGGCGACGCGAGCCCTGCGCTCGGCCTTGGGGAGATGGCTCAGTCCGAAGCCCACATTTTCGGCGACATCGAGCCAGGGCAGCAGGCGGGGCTCTTGGAAGACGAGGCCGACTCCTGGATGCGGCGCTGCGATCGTCTCCCCGTCGAGGGCGATGCTGCCCTCGCTCGCCCGGTCGAGCCCGGCGACGAGCCGTAGCAAGGTGGTCTTGCCACAGCCCGATCCGCCGATGAGCGCCACGATCTCGCCCTGCGGCACGGCGAGGTCGATGCGCTCCAGCGCCCGCGTGCCGTCGGAATAGGTCTTGGACAGGCTATCGAGGGTGAGCATCGCGGGGCGCCAGCCTTCTTCGAACCGGTGAGGGGACCTACAACGTCTCCCGCGCCGTGTCCTGCCAGCGCGTGAGAGGCCGGGTCACGGCGACGAGAACGGTATCGGCGAGCTTGCCGAGGATGGCGAAGGCGATGATCGCGGCAAGGATCTGGTCGGCCTTACTGAATTGCTGCCCGTCGATGAGGAGGTAGCCGAGCCCTTCGGAGGCTCCCATCAGCTCGGCGGCGACCACGAACAGGAAGCCGAGGCCGAGGCCTGTGCGGAGCGCAGTGAGGGTCGCCGGAAGCACGGCGGGGAGCAGGATGCGCCGTGCGAGCTGCAGGGTCGAGAGCCGGAAGATGCGGCCCACCTCGATCAGCTTGCGGTCGACGGAGGCGATGGCCCCCGCTACCCCGATATAGACCGGGAAGAACACCCCTACCGCGATCAGCGCCACCTTCGGCGTCTCGAGGATGCCGAGCCAGAGGATGAACAGCGGAACCCAGGCCAGGGACGGCACGGCGCGCAACGCCTGGAGCGTCGGATCGAGGATATGGCGGGCGGTGGGAAGCGCCCCGGTGAGGGCGCCCGCCGCGATGCCGGCCACCGCGCCGAAGGCGAAGCCGAGGGCGACGCGCACCAGCGTCGCCTGAACGTGCATCCAGAGGTCGCCGGATGCGGCGAGATCGTAGAGGGTCACCGCGATCCGGCTCGGCGGGGGCATCAGCCGCCCCTGGGCGAGGCCGGTATGGACGGCGGATTCCCAGCCGATCACCAGGGCGAGGGGCAGGATTAGGCCGAGGGCGACGCGGCCGCCCTGGTCCCATACCGTCTCTCGCCGAGGCTTCGGCGCCGCCTTCGTGTCGTCCGCTTCGGGTCCGGCCACGGATCAGCGGGCGGCAGGCGCGAATTGCGGATCGATCAGCCCGTCCACCGCCGCCTTCACGTCGGTACCGGCGGGGATCACCGCCGCCTGCTGCAGGGCGATGCCGGCGGCGGCGATCGATTCGGCCTGGGCCTTGCCGATGGCGGGCTGGGTCAGGTCGGTGCGCTCGATCTGCCGGGCGATCACCGGTTCGGGCAGCTTCGTCACGGCCACGAGCGCGCTCTTCAGGGCGTCGGGATTCTTGATCGCATAGGTCCGGGCGGTCTCGTAGGCGGCGATCACGGTGCGGACGAGGTCCGGGTTGGCCTTGGCGAAATCCTCGCGCACGTCGAGGACGCCCCAGGTGTTGGCGGCGGCGTCCCGGTAGAACAGCACGTCGTCGTTCTCGATCTCGGAGGCCGCCATCATCGGGTCGAGGCCGGCCCAGGCATCGACGTCGCCCCGGTCGAGGGCGGTACGCCCGTCCGCATGCTGGAGCAGGACGAGCTTGGCGTCTTTTTCGGTCAGGCCGGCGCCCTGGAGCGCACGGATGAGGAAGATGTGCGGGTCGGTGCCGCGGGTCACCGCGATGCGCTTGCCCTTGAGATCGGCGGGCTTGGTGATGCCGCTGTCCTTGCGGGTGACCAGCGCCGTCCATTCCGGCCGCGAGAAGACGTAGACCGCCTTGATCGGGTTGCCGTTGATCCGGGCGAGCAGGGCCGCGGCCCCGGCCGAGGACCCGAAATCGATGGCGCCGCCATTGAGGAATTCCAGCGCCTTGTTGGAGCCGAGGGACTGGGTCCAGCGGACCGTGATGCCCTTGTCCTTCAGGGCCTCTTCCAGGAAGCCCTTCTCCTTCAGGATCAGGCTCACCGGGTTGTAGGTCGCCCAATCGAGGCGGATCTCCTTGACCTCCGCCGCCTCACCGGGGCGCGGCATCAGCAGAAGCGACGCGGCGCCGCAGATGACACTCAGGATGGCGCGACGGGACAGAGTCATCGGTCAATCGTCTCCATGGTCCCGGCAGTGACGCGGGGCATCCGAGGTAGCCAGGACCGTTCGTTTCGTCAAACGAATTTTCCGGCAGAGAGAACGATATCCTACGGATTGCCTATCACATCTACGCAGCTGCCTAGCGTTGTCTCTGGTGTCCCTCCGGGAACATGATAACGGGTTTGCGCATGTTCGACGCCGCCGACGCCCTCAAGACGGTCCTCACCACTCTCGACCGCGACGTGCGCGAGGCGACGCAGCTGCGCGCGCTTCTCGTTCCGGAGTTGCGGCGCATCATCGAGCTCGGCCATGCCGATGCCGAAGCCCGGTTGATGGAGGAGCGCGACGGCACCGCCTGCGCCCAGCGGATCAGCAACCTCACCGATGCGGTGATCCGCACGATCCACGATGCGGTGGTGTGGCGGCTCTACCCCAACGACAATCCCTCCACCGGCGAACAGCTCGCCGTGGTGGCCACCGGCGGCTACGGTCGCGGGACGATGGCGCCGGGGTCGGACATCGATCTCCTGTTCCTGCTGCCCTACAAGCAGACCGCCTGGTCCGAGAGCGTCGTCGAGGCGATGCTCTACGTGCTGTGGGACCTCAAGCTGAAGGTCGGCCACGCCACCCGCTCGGTGGAGGAGTGCCTGCGCGAGGGGCGGGCCGACATGACGATCCGCACCTCGCTCCTCGAGGCGCGCTACCTCTTCGGCGCGAGGGCGCTGTACGAGGAGCTGGTGACCCGGTTCGACACCGAACTCGTCATGTGGACGGCGCCGGAATTCGTCGAGGCCAAGCTGCGCGAGCGTGACACCCGCGTCACGAAGGCGGGCGCCTCGCGCTACCTCGTCGAGCCCAACGTCAAGGACGGGAAGGGCGGCCTGCGCGACCTCAACACCCTGTTCTGGATCGCGAAATACACCTACCGCGTCCGCGACCAGAGCGAACTCGTCCCCGCCGGCCTGTTCACGCCGGAGGAGTACCGGGTGTTCGAGCGCTGCGAGGAGCTGCTCTGGCGCGTCCGCTGCCACATGCATTTCGTCACCGGCCGGTCCGAGGAGCGCCTGTCCTTCGGCCTGCAGCCGAGGATCGCCGAGCGCTTCGGCTACGAGCCGCGCGGCGGCCTATCGGGCGTCGAGCGCTTCATGAAGGCGTATTTCCTGATCGCCAAGGAAGTGGGCGATCTCACCGCCATCGTCTGCGCCGCCCTCGAGGCCCGCCACGCCAAGCGCACCCCGGTCCTCGACCGCTGGATCGGCCGCTTCCGCGATCGCTTCCGTGCCACCGCCATCGAGGCGGAGGATTTCATCGACGATCACGGCCGGATCAACCTGCGCACGGCGGATGCCTTCTCGCGGGATCCCGTGAACCTGATCCGCCTGTTCTGGCTCGCCGACCGCCACAACCTGCCGATCCATCCGGATGCGACGCGGGCCGCCACCCGCTCGCTCCGGCTCATCGGGCATTCCCTGCGCTCGGACACGGAAGCCAATGGGCTCTTCCTCGACGTGCTGACGTCGAAGAACTCGCCGGAGACGATCCTGCGGCTGATGAACGAGGTCGGCGTGCTCGGCCGGTTCATCCCCGATTTCGGCCGCATCGTCGCGCTGATGCAGTTCAACATGTACCACCACTATACGGTGGACGAGCATCTGCTGCGGTCCGTCGGCGTCCTGGCGGCCATCGATTCCGGCACGGTCTCCGAGGACCACCCCATCGCCACGCGGCTCATCGACACGATCAGCCACCGGCGCGCCCTCTACGTCGCGGTGCTCCTGCACGACATCGCCAAGGGGCGCCCGGAAGACCATTCCATCGCCGGCGCGGCCATCGCCGAGAAGATCGGCCCGCGCTTCGGCCTCACCCAGACCGAGACCGAGATCGTGGCCTGGCTGGTGGAGCACCACCTGCTGATGTCGATGACGGCCCAGAGCCGCGATCTTTCCGACCCGAAGACGATCCAGAAATTCGCCTCCGTGGTGCAGACCATGGAGCGGCTGAAGCTCCTGATGATCCTCACCGTCGCGGACATCAAGGCGGTGGGACCGGGCGTGTGGACCGCCTGGAAGGGGACGCTGCTGCGGACCCTCTACGACGAGACCGAGGTGCTCCTGTCGGGCGGTCATTCCGAGATCGCCCGGACCGACCGGGTCCGCCTCATCCAGATGGGACTGCGCGAGCAGCTGGCGGATTGGGATCCGGCCTTCTTCGACGCCTATTCCGCCCGGCACAACCAGGCTTACTGGCTGAAGGTCGACGCCGTCCGCCAGTTCAAGAATGCGGGGTTCGTGCGCGGTGTCATGGAAGACGGGCGCACCGTCGCCACCGTCTACGAGACCGATCCGACCCGGGGCGTGACCGAGATCACGATCTACTCGCCCGATCACCCGCGCCTTCTCGCCATCGTCACCGGGGCCTGCGCGGCGCTCGGCGGCAACATCGTCGACGCACAGATCTTCACCACCACCGACGGCTTCGCCCTCGACTCGATCTTCATCTCCCGCGCCTTCGAGCGGGACGACGACGAACTGCGCCGCGCCAAGCGCATCACCACGGCGATCGAGCGGGCGCTGAGGGGCGAGATCCGCATCGCCGATCTCGTGGCGGACCGGCACCCGCCGAGCAACCGCTCCAACACCTTCCTGATCCCTCCGGACATGGCGATCGACAACGCCCTGTCGAGCCGGGAGACCGTGGTGGAGATCACCGGCCTCGACCGGCCGGGCCTGCTCTACGAGCTGACCACCGCCCTCGGGCGCCTGAGCCTCAACATCACGTCGGCCCATGTGGCGACCTTCGGCGAGCGGGCGGTGGACGTCTTCTACGTCACCGACCTCACCGGGACCCGCGTCACCCAGCCCGACCGGCAGGCCGCGATCCGCAACGCGGTGATGGAGATCTTCGCCAGCGACGTTGCCGCTTTGAGGGCGGAGGGGCTGGAAGCACTGGTGGAGTCCCCGCCTCCGCGGGAAGCCTGAGCCCCCTGCAGGCCTGAATCTCGCGGGGGGCTGAGGCGGAGAAGAGGGGCGGGACGGCGCTCGGCTTGATTTCATCCCGCGCGCGTCTGATATCAGCTGCGATCCCGGAGCATGGTGCCGAACCCCGTCGAGCGGGTTCTCGGCGCCGTGCCCGGCCCCATTCCGATCGACCGCGTGCCGACGGTCTCCGGCGACAGAGACCGGCGACTGGCGCGGGGCGAGCAACCTTGCGATCGACGAAGAGCGATGATGGCGAACGACATGGAGCATGACGGGCAGCGCGCCGAGACGGCGCCGGAGACCGACGTGAAGCCCGAGGCGCGCGCGGAGGACAACGCCGTCGCCTTGGCGAGCCTGATCACCGAGCGCGACGAGCTGAAGGATCGCGTCCTGCGCACCTTGGCCGAAATGGAGAACCTGCGCCGGCGCACCGAGCGCGAGGTCGCCGATGCGCGGACCTATGCGGTCACGAATTTCGCGCGCGACATGCTGAACGCGGCCGACAACATCCGTCGTGCGCTGGAGAGCGTGCCGGCGGAGGCCGCCTCCACCGCCGAGGGTCCGCTCAAGGCGCTGATCGACGGGATCGAGCTCACCGAGCGCGATCTCGCCAAGACCCTGGAGCGGCACGGGGTGAAACTCATCGAGCCTCAGGGCCAGCGCTTCGATCCCAACCGGCATCAGGCGATGTTCGAAGTCCCCAATGCCGAGGTCCCGAACGGGACGGTGGTGCAGGTGATGCAGTCCGGCTACGTCATCGGCGACCGGGTCCTGCGCCCGGCCCTCGTGGGTGTCGCCAAGGGCGGACCCAAGGCGGCGGCCAATCCTGCGGATGCCGCCTGAGGCATCCGCCCGAACGAATGGCCTCGTCCCGGATGGTGCGTCCGCGACGAGGCGACGAGGCCGTTACTTCACCTCGACGCTGTCGATGACCTCCCGGAACTTCGACAGCATGGCGCTGCGCTGGTCGGCCCGCACCACGCCGAGCGCGCGGAGGTAGCCGTCCGGCGCGAAGCGGATGGTCTGGGACACCACCACCGGCGTGTTCGAAGGGCCGTCGACCGCGCGGGCGACGATCTCGTGCCAGTCGACGCCGTTCTGGCGGTAGGTCTGCGAACGCTCGACCGCGAAATCCTTCATCGTCTGGTTCGAATAGAGCGCAGCGCGGGCGAAGGCATCGCGCTGTTCCGGCTGCGGCGGCTGCTGGACTGCCTGGGCCAGGACCAGGATGGGCTGTTCGAGATTCAGCATCTGGTCCTTCGGGCCTTGCGTCATCAGGACCGAATTGCCCGCGAGCACCCGGACAGGCCGGAACCCGGCCGACTCGCGGATGCGGAACGGCAGGGCCGCGACCTGCTCGTCCAGGGTCAGTTCCGGCCGGATCTTCACGCTGGTCAGCATGTTCCGCATGGTTTCCGGCGTCTCGGCATCCGGCACGGTCTGGGCGATGATGATGCCCGTGACCGTGGTGTCGCCGACGAGCAGGAGCCATTTCTTGATGGCCGGGGTGGCCGCGCCCTCCGGAGCCGGCTGCTCTCCCGTGAAGAGTACCGCGTCCACGTCGCCCGCGACCTTGATGGCCTCGCGCGTCGCGACGACGAACCCCTGCGTGCGCAGGTTCTCGTCGGTGAAGCTCTTCTCCAGGTCGACGAAGGCCGTCGACGGCAGCTCGACGATGGAGAGCGTCGCGCCGCCTTCCAGCCGCTCGAATCCCGAGAACCGCTTGGACAGCGCCATGTCAGAGGCCGGCGTGAAGCCGAAGCGCGAACTCGGCGGGAAGATCGCATCGGCGGCCCCGGCCACGGAGATGGCGCCCGACGAGAGCCCGGCGATCAGGGCCAGTGCCACGACCGGACGGACGAGATTACGCAGACGCATCGGATCCATTCTCCGCGACGGAGCCGCCTCTCGCGGCTCCGGGCCATGTGTTCGAATGCGAGACGTCTCCGTTCAAGGCGAAGGGCTCGCGCGGCCTCCGTGAGGAAGGCTCGCCGACGATGGGTCGGCCCACGCCTTCCCGCTGTCAAGCGTTGCGGTCGCCCCGCGACCGGGCCGTGGCTCCACGCCGCTGGCCCCGCGTCTCTCGGATGAGGGAGGGAGGGCACAGAGGCGTTCCGGATGTCCGTTCCCGAACTACGCACCGATGCCCGGCGCGGCCTTCGCCGCACTTTGCATTCAGGCGTCGTGGTCGATGTCCCTCTCGAGCACGGCCTTGCTCTCCACCGTGGTGTCGGATTTGAGCTGGTAGACGAGCGGGATGCCGGTGGCGATCTCGAGGCTGGCGATGGTCTTCGTGGTCATGCCGTCGAGCACCATCACGAGCGCGCGCAGCGAATTGCCGTGGGCGGCCACCAGGACGCGCTCGCCGGCCATGACGCGTGGCAGGATGGTCTGGATGTAATAGGGCAGCACGCGCGCCGCGGTGTCTTTCAGGCTTTCCCCGCCGGGGGGCGGAATGTCGTAGGACCGGCGCCACTGGTGGACCTGGGCGTCGCCCCAGCGCTCACGGGCATCGTCCTTGTTGAGGCCCGACAGGTCGCCGTAATCGCGCTCGTTGAGCGCCTCGGACCGGACCGTCTCGATGCCGCCCTGGCCCATCTCCTCCAGAATCAGCGCGCAGGTATGCTGCGCCCGCTGCAGGTTGGAGGTGAAGGCGACATCGAACGCATAGCCCTGCTGCTTCAGCCAGCGGCCGGCGGTCCTGGCCTCGGTGATGCCGAGCTCGGTGAGTTGCGGATCGCGCCAGCCGGTGAAAAGCTTCTTGAGGTTCCATTCGCTCTGGCCGTGGCGAGCGAGGACGAGCAGGCGCTCCATCGGACGTCCATCCTATTTCTCGGTGAATGGTGCGACGCAACAGAATCTGCGCCTGCGGGGCTGGTGTACCGGCCGACCTGAACAGTCAATGACCGGGCGCTCGTATCAGAGCCCGAGGACGTCGGCCATGCCATAGAGGCCCGGAGGTTTGTCATGGGCCCACAACGCCGCCCGCACGGCGCCACGGGCGAAGATCGCGCGATCCTCGGCATGGTGGCTGATGGTGATGCGCTCGCCGGGGCCGGCGAAGGTCACGCTGTGGTCGCCCACCACCGTGCCGCCGCGCAGGGTGGCAAAGCCGATATCGCCGGGACGCCGCGCGCCGGTATGGCCGTCACGGGTGGAGACACGGGTCTCGGCGAGGCTGACTCCGCGCCCCTCCGCCGCCGCCTCCCCGAGGAGGAGCGCCGTGCCGGAGGGCGCGTCCACCTTCATGCGGTGATGCATCTCGACGATTTCGATATCGAAATCCTGATCCAGCGCGGCGGCGACCTTGCGCACCAGCCCGGCGAGCAGATTCACGCCTAGCGACATGTTGCCCGAACGCACGATGCGGGCATGGTGCGCCGCCGCAATGAGCTTGGCGATGTCCGCGTCGGCGAGGCCGGTGGTGCCGACGACGTGGACGATGCGGGCCTGGGCGGCGAGTTCGGCAAAGAACGTCGTGGCGGCCGGCGTGGTGAAGTCGAGGACGCCGTCGGTGGCGGCAAAGACCGTGAGCGGATCGTCGGAGACGGCGACGCCGAGGGGCGGCAGGCCGGCCAGCGCCCCCGCATCCTGGCCGAGGGCCGGCGAACCCTCGCGCGCGACGACGCCGCTCAGGGTGCATCCCTCGGCTTCCGCCACCGCCCGGATCAGCATCCGCCCCATGCGCCCCCCGGCGCCGACCACTGCGAGCCGCATCCTGTCGCCCTTCCTCGAAACGTCGCGCCTGCGGTACAGCCTCGGCCGGCCTATGCCAAGGCGAGGGGGATGAGGGGTGAAAGCTCAGTGTCTCGTGGCGAGGATCGGTCCGAGCACGTCGCCGACGCCGTTCACGGTGATCTGAGTTCCGATGCAAAGCAGCAGGAAGGCGAAGAGCCGGCCGAGGACCCGCGCTCCCACCGGGCCGATGGCCGTCACCACCCTGTCGGCCGAGCCGTAGGTGAATCTCACTAGGATCGCGATGGCGAGGGCCGCCAGCGACATGCCGAGATAGAAGCCGATGCGGTCGGGGCCGGGAGCGGGCCGGTTCGACCCCAGGGCGATCGCTACCGCGATGGTGCCGGGGCCGGTGGTGAAGGGCAGGGTCAGGGGGAAGAACGCCACGTCGGCGACGCTGTCGGTAGTGTCATGGGTCGCCTCGGCATGTTTCCGGGCCTCGCGGACCTCGGGTGCGCTGAGCAGCGTCCAGGCGGAGGCCGCGACCACGAGGCCGCCGGCGATCCGCAGCGCACCCAGGGACACCCCGAAGAAGTTCAGGATCGGCGCCCCCGCCCATAGTGCAGCTAGCATGATCAAGGCGGAGTAGAAGCCGATGCGCTTGGCGATCTCCACCCGCTCCTGATGCGAGTTCTGGGCGGTGATCTGTGAGAAGATCAGCGCCGAGCCCACCGGGTTGACGATCGAGAACAGGCTGGAGAAGGCGAAGACGAAGCTGTGGAGCGCCGCCTCCGGGTCGATGAGGCTGAACATGGAAGCGAATGCCTTGAAGCGGGTGTTCGGGTTCAACCCGGAGAAGGGGTGGGAACGAGGACCCTCGCCGGAGCGAAGCGGGCGGCCCGTTGCACCTGACGGACCGCCACCGGACGGTAGAGTTGCTTCGTGGCGTCGATGACGTGGAGGCCTGCGAAGGGGAGGGAGAGGCCGGTGCCGACCTTCTCCCAGGCGCCGGCCGTCCTCAGCCAGAGCCGGCTGTTCACCGGAGGCATGTAGAGGGCCTCGGCCCATCCTTCCGGCGAGAACTGGGTGGTCCGCATCAGCCGTCCGAGCTGGGAGCGGCTGTAGGGCTGGCCGTGGCCGAACGGCGTCGTATCGCGGCGGGCCCAGACCCCGCGCCGATTGGGCACGACGAGGATCATCCGCCCGCCGGGCGTCAGCACTCGCCAGACGTCCTGCAGCAATTCGGTGGGGCTCTCCACCGATTCGAGGGCGTGGACCAGGATCACCCTGTCCACCGCCGCTTCCGGCAGGGGCATCATGGTCGGGTCGGCGAGGGCCGAGCAGGATCGTCCGCCGCCGGGCCAGTTCACGACGCCCTGGGTCGCCGGCATGAAGGCGAGGGTGCGCTCGGCGATCACGTGGACCGGCCCGAGATAGGGCGTCGCATAGCCGAGGCCGAGAACCCTCAGGCCCGAGACCGAGCCGAGGAACCCATGGATCGCCCGCCCGACGATGCGATGGGTCACACCGCCCAGCGGGCTGGCATAGAAGGCGCGCAGATCGGTCACGTCGAGGCGCATGGGGCGGCTTGCTCCGGCGCGGCCGGACGTTGTCGAGGTTGCAGGGTTCTTTGACGCAGGGTCGGAATCGGATCAATGGGGACGAGACCGTTCGCCCACAAGCCGGCATGCCGCGGAGGGCGGAACTCCTCGCCGCCGCGTCCGGTTCTTCCGCGAGCGACCCGCGCCACAGACAGGAACGCCTCGTGACCGTCTCCCGCCCCGAGATCCGCACCTTCCTCTGCCGCAGCGACAACATCGGCGTGCTGATCCGCGACCCCGCGACCGGAGCCTGCGCCGCCATCGACCTGCCCGAGGCGGCTCCCGTGCTGAAGGCCCTCGACGAGACGGGCTGGACTCTCACGGATATCCTCGTGACGCACCGGCATCTCGACCATGTGGAGGGGATTCCGGAGGTGAAGCGGCGCACGGGTGCGAGGGTGACCGCTCCGCGCAAGGCGGGCCCGGACGTGCCGGAGGTGGACGTCTCCGTCGCCGAGGGGGATCTCGTCAGGGTTGGCGACCTCGAAGCCGAAGTCTGGGAGACGCCCGGCCATTGCCTCGACCACGTCACCTACTGGTTCGCGGAGGCGGGGATCGTGTGCGCCGGCGACACTCTGTTCACCCTCGGCTGCGGACGGGTGCTGGAGGGCCGCCCCGAATCGCTGTGGCACTCGCTCGAGCGGTTTCTTCTCCTGCCCGACGACACCCAGGTCTTCAGCGGCCACGATTACGTCCTCGCCAACGCCCGTTTCGCCCTCGCCGCCGATCCCGACAGCCAGTCGTTGAGGGATCGCATGGCGCAGGCTGAGGAGGCCAAGGCAGCCGGCCGCTTTCTCGTTCCGACGACGATGAAACACGAGCGGGCGACCAATCCATTCCTCCGTTCCACGGAGCCCGCTTTGGCTAAAGCAGTGAATCTTTCGCCTAATTCACCCGCTGAGGTAGTGTTCACTGCATTAAGGGCCTGGAAGAACAGCTTCTGACCGGCTATGGCCCTCTTGCTGTCTCGGACTCAGCGAGACGAGCGGGGGCGACGCCGACTCCGGATACGGCCCGCCCTCCTTATCAGCGCCGGCTGGAGTATCGATGGAGACGGCAGGTACGTCCTTTGTGGTCGGCTATGATTCGGCCGGCAGCGATGATGCTTCACCCATGATGGGTCTTCGTCCACCCGACAGGTCCAAGGCCCGAATTGGCCGGTCCAGCCCCGCACCGCTCTCGGTGGATGCCCGCCTCCTCGCGATTGCGACGGAACACTTGGCGCGCCTCGGGCACAAACGGGTGACGGTCGTGGCCGTGGCCGCCGAAGCCGGCATGACCCACGCCAACGTCTACCGATATTTTCCTTCCAAGGACGCCCTGCTCGATGCCGTCGCAGGGCGCTGGCTCCGGGATGTGGAAGCGGAACTCGCCCGCATCGCCGATGCGCCCGACCCCGCCGACGACAAGATCGAGCGCCTGCTGATGGCCCTGGCGAGCGCCCAGCGCGAGGTGCTGGCGCGGGAGCCTAACTTGTTCGCGGTTCATCTCGATGCGACAGTTGCGGCACGGCCCATCGCCCGGCGTCATCGGGTGCGCCTGCGCAGCCTGGTCGAACGGGTGGTGGAGGAGGGGATCGCGGCGGGCGCCTTCGTAGCCCGGGACCGCGAACGGGCGATCGCCTACATCTTCGACGCGAGCTACCGGTTCACCCATCCGCTGGCGATGCAGCACGATTCCGACCTGCCCGTCGACCTGATTCAGGCACGCTTCGGCGCCGTGATCCAGGCCATCCAGAAAGTGCTACGGATGGGCGCACTTTAGGCAAAGTGACAATTATCTCAGCCTGTCACCGAAGCTTTGCCGTCGAACCGGCGGGAGCTTCGGCCGCCTAAATCCTTCGACCAACAGGATTTTATCTCGGCCGTCTTCGTTCGGCCCGATCCGCCTCTGGCCCGAACTCTGCTTGGCGCCGACCACGTCGGGTTGAAGCATGGGGACTTTTCCGCCACACCGTCGCGGCGAAATCAACGTGCGATCGCGACCTCGACAATCAGCCCGTCCGTTCGGACGGAGCATCGCGGATCGGCACCGATACTGGAGGTTCGTTTTCCATGGCACGCAGCAAGATCGCGCTCATCGGCGCCGGGCAGATCGGCGGAACCCTCGCGCATCTGGCGGGCCTGAAGGAACTCGGCGACGTCGTCCTGTTCGACATCGTCGATGGCGTTCCCCAGGGCAAATCCCTCGACATCGCGGAATCCGCTCCGGTCGACGGGTTCGATGCCACCTATACGGGCGCCAGCGATTATTCGGCCATTGCCGGGGCCGACGTGGTGATCGTCACCGCAGGCGTGCCACGTAAGCCCGGCATGAGCCGCGACGACCTGATCGGTATCAACCTCAAAGTGATGGAAGCCGTCGGCACCGGCATCAAGGAGCACGCTCCGGACGCGTTCGTGATCTGCATCACCAACCCGCTCGACGCCATGGTCTGGGCCCTGCAGAAGTTCTCCGGCTTGCCCACCAACAAGGTCGTCGGCATGGCCGGCGTGCTCGATTCGGCGCGCTTCCGCCACTTCCTGGCCGACGAGTTCAAGGTCTCGGTGGAGGATGTCACCGCCTTCGTGCTCGGCGGCCACGGCGACGACATGGTCCCGCTGGTGCGCTACTCCACCGTGGCCGGCGTGCCGCTGCCGGACCTCGTCAAGCTCGGCTGGACGACCCAGGAGAAGCTCGACGCCATGGTCGAGCGGACCCGGAAGGGCGGCGGCGAGATCGTGAACCTGCTCAAGACCGGCTCGGCCTTCTACGCCCCGGCCGCCTCCGCCATCGCCATGGCCGAGAGCTACCTGCGCGACAAGCGCCGGGTGCTGCCCTGCGCCGCCTATCTCAGCGGCGAGTACGGAATCGACGGCATGTATGTCGGCGTCCCGATCGTGATTGGTGCCGGCGGTGTCGAGCGCGTCCTCGAGGTGGAATTCAACGCCGACGAGAAGGCCATGTTCGACAAGTCGGTGGGCGCCGTGAAGACCCTGATCGAAGCCTGCAAGACCGTGAACCCGGCGCTGGCCTGAAATCTCACAAGAAGCGTCGCGCGTCGGCGGGTTTCCCGTCGGCGTGAACGAGGCCGGTGTGTCGTGTCTTCCAATCCCGCGCGTTGCCGCGGGACGAGGCGAGGAAATTTCCTAATGAACATCCATGAATATCAGGCGAAGGCGGTGCTCAAGGAGTTCGGCCTGCCCGTCTCCCGCGGCGTGCCGATCTTCAAGCCGGAAGAGGCCGAGGCAGCCGCCAAGGAGCTGGGCGGTCCGGTCTGGGTGGTGAAGTCGCAGATCCATGCGGGTGGACGTGGCAAGGGCACCTTCAAGGGCGCGCCCGCCGGTGCCAAGGGCGGCGTGCGCGTCACCAAGTCCATCGACGAGGTCAAGCAGTTTGCCGGCGAAATGCTGGGCCAGACGCTGGTCACGATCCAGACCGGCGAGGCCGGCAAGCAGGTCAACCGCCTCTACATCGAGGAAGGCGCGCAGATCGCCGCCGAGTTCTACCTGTCGATGCTCGTCGACCGCGAGACCGGACGGGTCGCCTTCGTCGTCTCCACGGAAGGCGGCATGGATATCGAGACCGTGGCGCACGACACGCCCGAGAAGATCATCACCTTCTCGGTCGATCCTGCCACCGGGATCATGCCGCATCACGGCCGGGCCGTCGCCAAGGCTCTCGGCCTCACCGGCGCGCAGGCCAAGGAAGCCGGCGACCTCACCACCAAGCTCTACGCGGCTTTCACCGCCAAGGACATGAGCATGCTGGAGATCAACCCGCTGGTGCTCACCGGCGACGGCCATCTCAAATGCCTGGACGCCAAGATCTCGTTCGATTCGAACGCGCTGTACCGTCATCCGGACATCGTGGCGCTCCGCGACGAGACCGAGGAGGACGCCAAGGAGATCGAGGCGTCGAAATACGACCTCGCCTACATCGCGCTGGATGGCACCATCGGCTGCATGGTCAATGGCGCGGGCCTGGCCATGGCGACGCTGGACATCATCAAGCTCTACGGTGAGGAGCCGGCGAACTTCCTCGATGTCGGCGGCGGCGCGAGCGAGGAGAAGGTGACGGCGGCGTTCAAGATCATCACCGCCGATCCGCAGGTGAAGGGCATCCTCGTCAACATCTTCGGCGGGATCATGAAGTGCGACGTGATCGCCAACGGCGTGATCGCCGCGGTGAAGACGGTGGGCCTCGAAGTACCCCTGGTGGTGCGACTGGAGGGCACCAACGTCGAGAAGGGCAAGGAGATCATCCGGAATTCCGGCCTCAACGTGATCCCCGCCGACGACCTCGACGATGCCGCGCAGAAGATCGTCGCCGCCGTGAAGAAGGGCTGAGAGTACCCATGTCCATCCTGATCGACGCGAACACCAAGGTCATCTGCCAGGGCTTCACCGGCAAGAACGGGACCTTCCACTCCGAGCAGGCCATCGCCTACGGCACCAAGATGGTCGGAGGCACCTCACCGGGTAAGGGCGGCGCGAGCCATCTCGGCCTCCCGGTCTTCGACACCGTGGCCGAAGCCCGCGAGGCGACCGGCGCGACGGCATCGGTCGTCTATGTACCCCCGCCCGGTGCCGCCGATGCCATCTGCGAGGCGATCCAGGCGGAAATCCCGCTCATCGTCTGCATCACGGAGGGGATTCCGGTCCTCGACATGGTGCGGGTGAAGCGGTCGCTGGAGGGCTCGAAGTCGCGCCTCATCGGGCCGAACTGCCCCGGCGTCGTCACCGCCGGCGAGTGCAAGATCGGCATCATGCCGGCCAACATCTTCAAGCGCGGCTCGGTGGGCATCGTCTCGCGCTCCGGCACGCTGACCTACGAGGCCGTGTTCCAGACCTCGAATGCCGGTCTCGGCCAGACCACGGCGGTGGGCATCGGCGGCGATCCGGTGAAGGGCACCGAGTTCATCTCGATGCTCGAACTGTTCCTCGCCGACGACAAGACCGAGTCGATCGTGATGATCGGCGAGATCGGCGGTTCCGCCGAGGAAGAGGCGGCGCAGTTCATCGCCGACGAAGCCAGGCGCGGCCGCAAGAAACCCATGGTCGGCTTCATCGCCGGCCGCACGGCCCCGCCCGGCCGCCGCATGGGCCATGCCGGCGCCATCATCTCCGGCGGCAAGGGCGGCGCCGAGGACAAAATCGCGGCGATGGAAGCCGCCGGCATCCGAGTTTCGCCCTCGCCGGCACGCCTCGGCAGCACACTCGTCGACGTCCTCAAGGGTTGAGGCTGACGGGAATCTGTCACTTGTGTTGCGGTGCAAAATCGTCCCGCAGCCTCTATCTAGGAAGCGACGCGGCCTGATCGCCGCGTCGACTCGGACATCCCCATCTAAGCGCCCATCGGCGCCACGGGGGGGAGCAGGGGCGGGCCGCAGGGGCGGCTTCCCCGACAAAAGCGGTAGGATGATCGACGATGGCCCGCCAGGACGCGCTTCTCGAAACCTCGTTCCTCACCGGTGGCAATGCCGCCTATCTCGAGGAATTGCAGGCGGCCTATGCCCGTGATCCGCATTCGGTCGATCAGCAGTGGCAGGATTTCTTCAAATCCCTCGGTGACGAGAGCGGCCTTGCCGAGAAGAACGCCGCGGGTGCCTCCTGGCAGAAGCCGAACTGGCCCGTTCATGCCAATGGCGAGATGGTCTCGGCCCTCGACGGCAATTGGGCCACGGTCGAGAAGGCGGTGGGCGACAAGATCCGCGCGAAATCGGATACCGCCAAGCTCGATGGCGCCAAGGTCGCCAACGGCGCGGCGGTGGTCGCCGCCAGCGGCGTATCGGTGGAGCAGGCCACCAAGGATTCCGTCCGCGCGATCATGCTGATCCGTGCCTACCGCATGCGCGGCCATCTCCACGCCAAGCTCGATCCCCTCGGCCTCGCCCCGCGCGGCGACCACGAGGAGTTGCATCCCCAGCATTACGGGTTCGAGGAGAAGGATTGGGACCGTCCGATCTTCCTCGATAACGTGCTCGGCCTGCAATATTCGACCATCCGCGAGATCGTCGAGATCCTGGAGCGCACCTACTGCCAGACCCTCGGCGTCGAATTCATGCACATCTCCAACCCGGAGGAGAAGGCGTGGATTCAGGAGCGCATCGAGGGCAAGGGCAAGGAGATCTCCTTCACGCCCGAAGGCCGGCGCGCGATCCTGAACAAGCTGGTGGAAGCGGAGGGCTTCGAGAAGTTCCTCGACCTCAAATACACCGGCACCAAGCGCTTCGGTCTCGACGGCTCGGAATCGATGATCCCGGCGCTGGAGCAGATCATCAAGCGCGGCGGCGCGCTGGGCGCCAAGGAGATCGTTCTCGGCATGGCCCATCGCGGCCGGCTCAACGTGCTCTCGAACGTCATGTCGAAGCCGTTCCGCGCGATCTTCAACGAGTTCAAGGGCGGCTCGGCCTCGCCCGCCGAGGTCGAGGGCTCGGGCGACGTGAAGTACCATCTCGGTGCCTCGTCGGACCGCACGTTCGACGACAACAACGTCCACCTCTCGCTGACCGCCAACCCGTCCCATCTTGAGATCGTCGATCCGGTGGTGCTGGGTAAGGTCCGTGCCAAGCAGGACCAGCGGGCCAAGCCGAACGTGCAGCGCACCAGCGTCGTGCCGCTTCTCATCCATGGCGACGCGGCCTTCGCCGGCCAGGGCGTGGTGGCGGAGTGCCTCGGCCTGTCGGGCCTGAAAGGACACCGCACCGGCGGCTCGATCCACTTCATCATCAACAATCAGATCGGCTTCACCACCGATCCGCGCTTCTCGCGTTCGTCGCCCTATCCGTCGGACGTCGCCAAGATGGTGGAGGCGCCGATCTTCCACTGCAACGGCGACGACCCGGAGGCCGTGACCTTCGCGGCCAAGATCGCCATCGAGTACCGCCAGAAGTTCGGCAAGCCCGTCGTCATCGACATGCTGTGCTACCGCCGCTTCGGTCACAACGAGGGCGACGAGCCGGCCTTCACCCAGCCCAAGATGTATCAGCGCATCCGCAAGCACCCGACGGCGCTGGAGACCTACGCCAAGAGGCTCATCGCCGAAGGCGTGCTGACGCAGGAGCAGTTCGACACGCGCAAGGCCGAATTCCGCGCCATGCTCGACGGGGAGCTGGAGGTCGCCGGCAACTACAAAGCCAACAAGGCCGATTGGCTCGACGGTCGCTGGTCCGGCTTCAAGGCGGTGCGCGAAGACGTGGACGATCCGCGCCGCGGCAAGACCGGCGTGCCCGCCGACACCCTGCGTGAGATCGCCCAGCGCATCACCACGCCGCCGCCGGGCTTCCATCTCCACCGCACCATCCAGCGCTTCTTCGACAACCGCGCCAAGGCGGTCGAGACGGGCAAGGGCATCGATTGGGCGACCGCCGAGGCTCTGGCCATCGGATCGCTCCTCATCGACGGTCACCGGGTCCGGCTGTCCGGCCAGGACGTGGAGCGCGGGACGTTCTCGCAGCGCCATGCCGTGGTGATCGATCAGGAGAACGAGCAGCGCTACACCTCGCTGAACTCGATCCGCGAGGGCCAAGCGAATCTCGAGGTCATCAACTCGATGCTCTCCGAGGAGGCCGTGCTCGGCTTCGAATACGGCTACTCCCTGGCCGAGCCCAACGCCCTGGTGCTGTGGGAGGCGCAGTTCGGCGACTTCGCCAACGGCGCGCAGGTGGTCATCGACCAGTTCATCTCATCCGGTGAGCGCAAGTGGCTGCGCATGTCCGGCCTGACGCTGCTGCTGCCGCACGGCTACGAGGGCCAGGGGCCGGAGCATTCCTCCGCGCGCCTCGAGCGCTTCCTGCAGATGTGCGCCGAGGACAACATGCAGGTCGCCAACTGCACCACGCCCTCGAACTACTTCCACATCCTGCGCCGACAGCTGAACCGCGAGTTCCGCAAGCCGCTGGTGCTGATGACCCCGAAATCGCTCCTGCGCCACAAGCGAGCGGTGTCGAACCTCGACATGCTGGCCGAAGGGTCGACCTTCCACCGCGTGCTCTGGGACGATGCCGAGCACGAGGAGGACGGCGTCCGGCTGGTGAAGGACGACAAGGTCCGCCGTGTCGTGCTCTGCTCAGGCAAGGTGTATTACGACCTCTACGACGAGCGCGAGAAGCGCGGCGTCAACGACGTCTACCTAATGCGCGTGGAGCAACTCTATCCGTTCCCGCTCAAGGCGCTGGCCAACGAGATGGCGCGCTTCCGCAACGCCGAGGTGGTGTGGTGCCAGGAGGAGCCCAAGAACATGGGCGCCTGGTCCTTCGTCGATCCGTATCTCGAATGGGTGCTCGGCCAGGCCCAGTCCCAGGTGAAGCGGGCCCGCTATGTGGGTCGCCCGGCCTCGGCTTCGACGGCGGTCGGCCTTCTCTCGAAACATCAGGCCCAGCTCCAGGCCTTCCTCAACGAGGCGCTGGCGGCCTGACGCCTCCGGCACTCCCCTTCATCCGACACGACCAACCATTCGGGCGGACTACACACCATGGCAACCGACATCATCGTCCCCACGCTTGGCGAATCCGTGAGCGAGGCCACCATCGGCCGCTGGTTCAAGAAGCCGGGCGACGCGGTGGCGGCGGACGAGCCCCTGGTGGAGCTGGAGACCGACAAGGTCACCCTCGAAGTCAACGCTCCCGCCGCCGGCGAACTCGGTGAGATCCTTGCGAAGGACGGCGAGACCGTGGAGCCCGGCGCCCTGCTGGGGTCCATCGTCGAGGCCGGTGCCGGCGGTGGCGCGAAGGCCGCCGCTCCGAAGAAGACCGAGACCAAGGCCGAGACCCGCACCGAGGAGCCGGCGAAGTCACAATCCGAAGGGGCAGCGAAGGCGCCGGCGGAAGAATCCTCTGCGGCTTACGGCAATCACGGCGACGCCGCCGCGCCGGCATCCGATCGCCCGGCGGGAGATAACGGCCCGGCTGTCGCCAAGATGGCGCGGGAATCCGGCATCGACCCATCGACGGTGAACGGCACCGGCAAGGACGGCCGCGTCACCAAGGGCGACATGATCGAGGCGACCTCCAAGGCGCCGTCCGCTCCGGCCCCTGCTCAGGAGCCGGCCCGCCAGGCCAAGGCTCCCTCGCCGCCGCGCCCGGCCTCGAAGCCCGACGATGCCGCGCGCGAAGAACGCGTGAAGATGACGAAGCTGCGCCAGACCATCGCGCGCCGCCTGAAGGACGCCCAGGACACGGCGGCGATGCTGACGACGTTCAACGACGTCGACATGTCCGCCGTCATGGCCCTCCGCTCCCAGTACAAGGACATCTTCGAGAAGAAGCACGGCACCAAGCTCGGCTTCATGGGCTTTTTCACCAAGGCGGTGATCGGCGCCCTCAAGGACGTGCCCGCGGTCAATGCCGAGATCGACGGGACCGACCTCGTCTACAAGAACTACTATCACATCGGCATCGCGGTCGGCACCGATAAGGGCCTCGTCGTGCCTGTGGTGCGCAATGCCGACGACCTCTCCATCGCCGGCATCGAGAAGACGATCGCCGGGTTCGGCAAGAAGGCGCGGGACGGCAAGCTCTCCATCGAGGAGATGCAGGGCGGAACCTTCACCATCACCAATGGCGGCATCTACGGCTCGTTGATGTCGACCCCGATCCTCAACGCGCCGCAATCGGGCATCCTCGGCATGCACCGCATCGAGGAGCGTCCCGTCGTTCGCGCCGGCAAGATCGAGGCGCGGCCGATGATGTATCTCGCGCTCTCCTACGATCACCGCATCGTCGACGGGAAGGAGGCGGTGACCTTCCTCGTGCGCGTCAAGGAGGCGCTCGAGGATCCGGCACGTCTCGTGCTGGATCTCTGATCCGGCTTCCGGCGCAGACGCGATGAATCGGCGCCTCGTGCTTACCGCCGTCCCCGCGTTGGGGTTGGCGGCGCTGGCAGCGGTATGGTGGGGCCGGACGAGGGAGCTGCCGATTTACCCCGTCGACATACCGGCTGGCCCGAACCTCGCGGTCACGGCGCTCTCCGACACCATGCTGGCCGAGCGCGCCATCACCCGGCTGCCGCTCGGCGAGGCGGACTTTCCGACCGGCGCCATCGTCGCCACCGATCCGGCCGTGCAGCCCGAGCGGCCCGCCTTCGCCCGCCGCGTGCCGCCGGGGCGCTACCCGATCACGATCTACAAGGCGCAGGACCGGGTGGCTCTCGCGGAAATCCGCTTCGCACGAGGCACGCCGTCTCACTGGCAGATGGCCCTGCTTCCTGGGCAGGATGCCCGGACGTTGAAGGACGACGAGGTGTACGGCTTTCCTGTCGATGCCGGGCTCGGCGCCCTGATGGACGTTGCGGCGCGGAGCGCTTTCCTGCGCCGCGACGCCCGGGAGCAGAAGCGGCCCGGTTATGGGTCCTCCTACGACGACATCATTCACGCTCCCCTCGAAGCTGCTGGCGGCACCGAGGTGATGCTCAAGCCGCTGGCCGACGACCCGGCGACGCTCGCCGTGTTCCAGAGCGGCTGGGGCGACGGCGTCTACGCCTCCTATTGGGGCCTCGACGAGGAGGACCGGCCGGTCCTCCTCGTCACCGACCTGTCCGTCATCGAGGACGGCAACGGGGCTCCGTCCAAACAACCTTCGCTCTCCGGTTCGCCGGAGAGCACCGCATCAGGAACCGACCGCCCATGAGCACCTACGATCTCGTCGTCATCGGCACCGGCCCCGGCGGCTATGTCTGCGCCATTCGCGCCGCCCAGCTCGGTCTCAAGACCGCCGTGGTGGAGAAACGGGCCACCCATGGCGGCACCTGCCTCAATGTCGGCTGCATCCCGTCGAAGGCCCTGCTCCACGCCTCCGAGGCGTTCGAGGAGGCCTCGAAGCATTTCGGCGATATGGGCGTGATCGTCAGCGCACCCGAACTCGACCTCAAGAAGATGATGTCGTTCAAGCAGGACGGCGTCGACGGCAACACCAAGGGCGTCGAGTTCCTGCTGAAGAAGAACGGGATCGACGCCTATCACGGCCTCGGCCGGGTCGCCGGTGCCGGCCGCGTCGAGGTGTTGTCCGAGGATGGCGGTAACCAGATGCTGGAGACGAAGAACATCGTCATCGCCACGGGCTCCGACGTGACGAAGCTGCCCGGCGTGACCATAGACGAGACGATCGTCGTCTCCTCCACCGGCGCCCTCGAACTTCAGGCCGTGCCGAAGAAGCTCCTCATCATCGGCGCCGGCGTGATCGGCCTCGAACTCGGCTCTGTCTGGCGCCGTCTTGGCTCCGAAGTGACCGTGGTGGAATATCTCGACCGTGTCCTGCCGGGCATGGACGGCGAGGTCGGCAAGCAGTTTCAGCGGATCCTCGGCAAGCAGGGCATCGTCTTCAAGCTGTCCTCGAAGGTCACCGGCGTCGAGGTGAAGGACGGCGCCGCCACCGTGTCAATTGAGCCGGCCGCCGGCGGCGATGCCGAGAAGCTCGAAGCCGACGTGGTGCTCGTTGCCATCGGCCGCGTGCCCTACACCGAGAAGCTGGGTCTCGAAACGGTGGGCGTGCAGCTCGACAACAAGGGCCGCATCCAGACCGACAGCCACTACGCCACCAACGTCACCGGCATCTACGCCATCGGCGACGTGATCGCGGGGCCGATGCTCGCTCACAAGGCCGAGGACGAGGGTGTCGCCGTGGCGGAACTCCTCGCCGGGCAATCGGGCCACGTGAATTACGGGGTGATCCCGAACGTAGTCTACACCTATCCGGAGGTCGCCTCGGTGGGGAAGACCGAGGAGGAACTGAAGAAGGACGGCATTGCCTACAATGCGGGCAAGTTCCCCTTCACCGCGAACGGCCGCGCCAAGGTGAACCACACCACCGATGGCTTCGTGAAGATCCTGGCGGATGCCAAGACCGACCGGGTGCTCGGCGTCCATATCGTCGGCGCGGATGCGGGCAACCTCATCGCGGAACTGGCCGTCGCCATGGAATTCGGCGCCAGCGCCGAGGACGTCGCCCGGACCTGCCATGCCCACCCGACGCTGACCGAGGCGGTCAAGGAAGCCGCCCTCGCCGTCGGCAAGCGGGCGATCCACATCTGAGAAGCAGGGGCACTTTTTCCACCCCGCGCACCTCATCCTGAGGTGCGGCGACAGCCGCCTCGAAGGAGACCTCCAGGGATCGCTGCGCGAAGCGGAGCCCTCCTTCGAGGCCTCCGCTTCGCTCCTGCACCTCAGGATGAGGTGGCTGGCGGGATGCATGTCGTACTCGGCGGTTTGAAACCTGAGCGAGCCGGATGCCCTACGAACTCTATTATTGGCCGACGATCCAGGGCCGCGGCGAGTTCGTCCGTCTCGCCCTGGAGGAAGCCGGGGCGGAGTATGTCGATGTCGCCCGGGGACGGGAGGAGGACGGACAGGGCCTCGGCGCCATGGCGGCCTTGCTGGAAGATCCGTCGATCGCCCGGCCCGCCTACGCGCCGCCCTTCCTCCGGGACGGCGACGTCGTCATCGGCCAGACCGCGGCGATCCTGCTTTATCTCGGTCCCCGGCTCGGCCTCGCCCCGGCAGGCGAAGCCGACCGCCTCTGGACCCACCAGATCCAGCTGACCGTTGCCGATGTGGTGGCGGAAGCTCACGACACCCACCATCCCATCGCGGTGAGCCTCACCTACGAGGACCAGCAGCCCGAAGCGCTTCGGCGGGCGAAGGATTTTCAGGCGAACCGGATTCCGGAGTATCTCGCCTGGTTCGACCATGTGCTCGGCCGTAACGACGGCCTCCATCTCGTCGGAGGGGCTACGACTTACGCCGACCTGTCCCTGTTCCAACTCGTGGACGGGTTGCTCTACGCCTTCCCACGCGCGACGGAACGGACCCTCACCGAGAACCGCCACGTCGCCGCCTTGCACGACGCCGTCCGGCAACGGCCGAGGATCTCGGCCTATCTGGCGAGCCCGCGCCGCATTCCCTTCAACCAGCAGGGGATCTTCCGGCACTATCCAGAACTCGATCCGTAGCGCGCGCACCCGCACGGGGATGGGCCTGATCGAACGCATCCATCAGGCGTGCGGCGTCGACCTTGGTGTAGAGCTGCGTCGTCGAGAGCGAGGCGTGGCCGAGCAGTTCCTGGATCGCGCGCAATTCTCCCTGCCGGGCCAGGAGGTGGGTGGCGAAGGAGTGCCGCAAGGCATGGGGGGTGGCGCTGTCCGGCAGGCCGAGGGCGCCGCGCAGGGAGGCCACCGCATATTGGATGATCCGTGGCGAGAGCTTGCCGCCTTTCACGCCCACGAAGAGCGGCCCTTCCGGATCGAGGGCATGGGGGCAGGCGGCGAGATAGGCCGCCACCGCCTCGGCCACGACGGGGAGGATCGGCACCATCCGCTCCTTGCCGCCCTTGCCCATCACCGTCACCGACTCCACTCCAGGTACGGGGGCATCGCGGCGGGTGAGCCCGAGGGCTTCGGAAATGCGCAAGCCGGACCCGTAGAGAAGAGCGAGAACGGCGGCGTCACGCGCCAGGACCCAGGGCTCGCGGGATTCCCCGGCGCGGATGTCGATATCGGTCAAGGCGCGGGCGGCGGCGATGGGAATCGGGCGCGGCAGGCGTCGCTCGACCTTGGGCGAGCGGATCGCGCCGAGGGCGGACACGCTGCCGTGGCCGTCCCGTTCGAGATGGCGCGCGAAGGAGCGCAGGCCCGCGAGTGCCCGCATCAGCGATCGACCGCTCACGCCCTCCGCTCTGCGCGCGGCCATGAACCCACGGATGTCGCGCGGCTTGAGGGCGACGAGCCCGGCGATGCGCACGGCACCGGTGCGGCTCTGCAGATGGCAGAGGAACTGCCTCAGGTCGCGGGCATAAGCCTCCACCGTGTTCGCGGCCATCCGGCGCTCGCGCATCAGAGAGTCCTGCCACGCCATGGCGACGGACCGGACCGCATCGTCGCCGGGGAAAGCGACGGCGCAGGCTTCCGGAAACGGGGGAGGGACATGGAGCATCGCGCGGTGATCCGAGGGCGAAAAGCCCACTCAACGCCACCGAGGTTGACGGAGCGTTGCCGACGGAGCGAGTCCGTTACGGCGATGGCCGGCCTTTTCGCGGAACGGCATGCAGGCTAGGCGCTTGTCCAACGCATCCGACCCCTGTCGTTCCTCCCGATCCGAGCCCGCATGTCCGAGACACGCATCGTCTGCATCCGCCACGGCGAATCCACCTTCAACGCAGCCCATCGCCTCACCGGACGCGATCCCGGCCATATCGACGCCCGGCTGACGGACCGAGGCCTCATTCAGGTCGCGGCGGCCCGGGAGAGGCTGCGGGACATCCCATTCGATCTGGTGGTGACGTCTCCGCTCACCCGCGCCATCCAGACCACCGCCGGCATCTTCGGCGATCATCCGGCCAAGCCAGAGATCCTGGTGGAAGTGCTCCATCGCGAATGCCAGGAGAGCAGCTGCGACGTGGGGCGCGCCGCCTCCGTGCTGAAGGCGGAATTCCCGCATCTCGATATCGATCACCTGCCGGAGATCTGGTGGCATGCCGAGGGTGAGCCGATCGCGGAGGGCGTGCATGTGGAGCCGCGCCACCTGTTCGATCGCCGCGTGGCGACGTTCCGCGACTGGCTGACCGAGCGGCGCGAGCGCACCATCGCCGTCGTCGGCCATGGCACGTTCTTCTTCCACCTCACCGGCATCTGGCTCGACAACTGCCAGACCACCGAGCTCGACCTCGCATCTGGGCCGGTGGCGGGCTAATTCATCTGCCGGAGACGGCAGGCGTTCGCGCCGCGCCCGCCCGCGCCGCATCCAGCCGCTCCCGCGCCTGAACGAGATCGATGTCGGGCGCCCGTCGCCCGATGGCGAGGGCCTCGTGGAGGATGGTCGCGGCGCTGTCCCAGACGCCCTCGGCGAAGGGTGCTGCACCTTCCGCGACCTCGGCGGCGCAACGGGAATAGTTGGCCGATTTCACCGCGGCCGCCGCGCTGCGAGCGACGGAAGAGGCGAGGGCGCCCCGTCTCCAATCCCTCTGCCGCGAGGCGGCCTGCGCGATCGCACCTCCGCGCCACGCGGCATCATGGGCCGCCGAGACACCGGCATCGAGATCTCGCGCTTCGTCGCAACGGGCGGCGAGATCCGCGAAACCCGCGCGGTCGAGGAGGGGAGGCAGGATGCGGCGGATGCTCTCGAGGGCGAGAAAGCGAACGCGCCGCTCCTCCACCTCCGGGGTATCGGCGGAGCCGGACAGGCGCAGGACGAAGGCCATCAATCGGGGGCGCTGGTCGTCCGGCATCGCATCGTTGAGGCCGAGTGCGTAGGCGGCGAGCGGTGCCGAGAAGCACGGCGGGCAATCCGACGAGGAACGGATCGTCCGGTAGGGCAAGCCTGCGGCGACGATTGCCGCCTCGTTGATGCAGGTGCCGCCATCGGGACCGGGGAAAGGGTGCGAGCCGGGCAGCAGACGCCAATGGAGGATGTGCTCGAAACCCGTTGCCATGCGTGCCGGCTCCCTCTGGTTTCACGGGAAAACCCCAGCGCGAACCGGCGGGGTACCCGGAACCTGCCACGGGATTGCGTGCCGTGACGAGGAAAATCTCAGTCGCCCACGCCCACGGCGAGCCCCGCCAGCATGGCGATGCCCAGCACGAGGACGAAGGCCCCGGCCAGGAGTTCGAGCCCGCCCACCGCAACGGCGCCGGACGCGCCGCGCCCGCCCGCGAGACGCAGGGCCAGGGCCTTGGCGAAGACCGCCAGGCTCGCCAGCAACCCGGTGGTCAGGGCCGTGCCCAGAGCCATGGCGAAAGTCGCCGCGATGCCCGCCGCGAGGATGCCCTGCGAGGCGGAGAAGACGAGGATGAGGATCGCGCCGGCGCAGGGGCGCGATCCCGCTGCGATCACCACGCCGGCCCGCTCGCGCCACGAATCGAGGCGGCCGATGGCGCTGGCGTCGGTGAGGTGGACATGGCCGCAGCCGGGCGCGCAGGCGGCAGCGTTACCACCGTGGACGAGTCCCGCCAGTCGTCCGGCCTTCCGCCACGTCACCGTGAGCCCGAGGAGGGCGACGAGGGCGAAGCTCACCGTCTCGATCACCGTGCCGGCCCGCGTCATCCCGGCGGCGGTGGCGTTGAGCAGGAGATTGCCGATGGCGACGATGGCGATGGCGACGAGGGCCTGAAGCAAGGCCGCGGCGGCGCTGAGCGAGAAGCCGCGCGCCAGCGCCCGTTCTCCGGCCACGATGTAACCGGCGATCACCGCCTTGCCATGGCCCGGCCCGGCGGCGTGGAACACGCCGTAGCTGAAGCCGATGAGGACCATCGGCCCCCAGCTTCCGCCTTGCTTGATCGCGGCGACGGTGGCCTGCAGGCTGCGTGAGAAGCTCGATTGCATGGCGAGCAGCCCGCCGCCGATCCCGGTGGCTGAGGGCGCGGCCTCGCGAAATCCGACCCCGAATGGGGAGCGGGGCGGCGGCGGAGCTACGCTGGAGCCGAGGAGCCACGACAGCGCCGTGAGGGCAAGGGCGACGAGGGCGATGGCCGCGATGGCCAGGGCGAACTGTAGGGGGAGCCTGCTGCGGGACGTCGCCGGCTCTGTGATGGCGGTGCCTACGGACATGCGACGATGATCCGGTTGGCGAACTGGACGCCGTAGCTGGAGGCGTTGGTGAGGGCTTCGAAGAAGGCCTCCGACATGCCCGGCTTGGCATCGGCGGTCTTCGGCGCCTCCTTCTTGGGGCGGGTCATCGTGGCGGCGCAGCCGGAGGGAGCCCCGACGAGGCGGGCGGTGTCGGCATCCTCCGAGAGGCTGAACGCGACGAAATAGGTCGGGTCGAAGACTTCCAAGGCAGCGACCCCGCGCCCCTGCGCCACCGGCGATTTCAGCGGGAGGAGAAAGCTGAGGGTCAGCTTGTCGCCGTCCATTCTCATGCGCGGCTCCACCGGGTCGCCGAAGGTCTGCTCCTTGCCGCCGACCTTGAGCTTGGTGAAGTAGGCGAATTCCGCGAGATTGGCGGTGTTGTCGGTGGCCAGACCCGCGAGTTCGTCGGGGGAGACCGTGCCATCCCCGTTGGCGTCGAGGCCCTGGATCGCCGAGGCCGAGTAGCTGGCATCGAAGGTCCAGGCGTGACGGATGCCCGTCACCTTGCCGCCCTCGCCGTAATCGATCTCCGCCTTCGATGTGACCCAGACATGCGGATGAGCCGATGCCGGAGCGGCAAGGCCGAGGCTGAGGACAAGCGCCGCCAGAGAGGAGGCGCCGAAGCAGCGGGCGGATTGGGGAGCGATCGGCGAAGCCATGCTGGACGCTCGCGAGTCAAGGTAAACAAAATCTCAACGCGCGGTGCGTCAGCGACCGGCGGCCTTGACGATCTCCTCCGATTTCACTGGGGCGAAAGCGAGGCGCGAGCTTCCGTCAAGCGGCCCGGACGCTGGCGAGAAACCCCGCAATGCTCTCGTCGAGGGCGAGGCTCGCCGCCGCCACGCGGCCGGCGACACTCCTCACCGATTCGGCGGCCTGCGCGCTGGACGCGGCGGCTTCCTCGACCGTGGCGATGCCGCCGGACACGGCGTCGGCGCTGGCCTCGGCATCGGCGACGCTGTCTGCGACGCGTGCGCCCGCGATCCGCTGGGCCTCAAGAGCGAGGGCCACGGCCGCATCCGCGCCCGCCATCTGATCCATCGTTCCGCCGATGGCCTCCACCGCCCGGAGGGTGTCCTGCGCGGCGCCCCGCATGGCTTCGATCTGTCCCTTGATCGCTTCGGTGGCGCCCGCCGTCTGGGCGGCGAGCGCCTTCACCTCGCCGGCGACCACCGCGAAGCCGCGTCCGGCTTCGCCCGCGCGCGCCGCCTCGATCGTGGCATTGAGTGCTAGGAGATTCGTCTGCGCGGCGACGGTGGCGATGGTCTCGACCACGGTGCCGATCTCGCGCCCCGCCTCGGTGAGCAACGCGGCGGCGCGGCGCGTGGCCGTGACCTCGCGGTGCGCCAGTTCGCCCAAGCCATCGCGGATGCGCGACTGCCGGTCGATGGCCTCGCTACCTCCCGCGACATCCGCGCTGGCGGCCGCAGCCCTGCGCACCTGTTGTCCCGCGCCGGCCGCACCTTCCGAAACGATGGTGGCCTGATCCCGCGTGAGCCGCACGGCGTCCGACACCGCCTCCGCCGCGCCCGCCATGGCAGTGGCGGCGCTCGACAGATCCTGCGCCACCCTCTGAGCCTCCTGCTCGAAGGCCTGGGCGGCTGCCTCCAGGCGCGCGGCCCGCTCGGCTTCCAGAGCGGAATGGGCGAGCGCGCGCGCATCGCCTTCGACCTTGTCGACGATGACGGTCCGCAGCACCGCAATGGAGCGGGCCATGGTACCGATCTCGTCGCGTCGTTCCAGCAACGGGATGGCCCGGGTGAGATCCATGGCGGCAAGGGCATCGATCGCCGATCCGAGGCGGGCCAGCGGTTGGCGGATCTCCTTGAGGACGAGCCAGTGAGCGAAACCGAAGGTGAAGAGGATCACCGCCCCGGAGGCCACGAGGCTTATGCTACGGGTCTGCTCGATCTCCGCCGCGGCGTCCGAGCGTTCGTCGGCGAGACGCACCAGGGTGTCCTTGCCGATCCGCGTGATCGCGGACACCATTCTGGCGCGGCTCGCCACCGTGGCCTCGTCGGTGCCCTGGATCAGCGCCGCCTTCGGGGAGATGGTGAGGCCGAGCTCCGCCGTATCGGTCTGATAGGCCAGGAACTCCTTCAGCATCAGATCGAGCTTGAGGCGTTCCGTATCGGAGACATGCCCGGTGATCCGGCCCAGAAACGCGTCCTTCTGCTGACCGACCTCGGCGAGGGCGGTCTTCAGGGCGCCGAACTTCCCCTTGGCGTCCTCGGTGTCGTCCGCCGTGTAGACCGTCGTTGCCGCGACCACGGTGCGTTCGATCGAGAGGGCGAGGCCCTGGGCCGACAGGGTGCGTTCCCATACCGAATCCATCTCGGCCGTCCGCGCCTGCTGATGCAGGACCATCCGATCGTTGAACAGGGACAGGGCGCAGGCACCGAGCGCCAGAACGCCCATCACGGCCGCGAGTTTGTTGCCGAGGGAGAGGCGCATGGACTCGTTCCGTCATCGAGGGCTTTCCGAAGCTGATGACGTCCCGAACCTTGCCGGGAGTTTAAATCGAGGCGGCTAACGAGCTGTAATGCCTCAGAAAAACGCTTGAGGCCGCCCGTTTCGAGGCGGCCTCCGGTGTCGGTGCCTGGCGAGGAGTCGCTGAAAAGCGTAGCTCAGTAGGCCGTGGAATCGGCGGAGGCGACGTCGACCCGGTCGCCGCTGCGCGAGAAGGCGATGGTGGTCTCGCGTCCGTCGGAACCGAGGGTTCCGGGCACCGAGAGATGCACCGTCTGCTCGGGATTGAGGGTGGTCACGAGCCGGATCACCTGCGGCTGGTCGTTGCCGGAATTGACGCTGGCCAGGGTGGCGACGACGCGGTAGCGGCCCTTCTCCACCGTATAATAGGCTGAGCCCCGATAGGCACCGAGGTCGACGCTCTGTGCGCTTGCCGGCGAAAGCTCGGTCGCCGGGGAGGCCGTGGCGGAGGCGAGGGTGAGCGCTACGGCGAGGAGGGCTTTGGACGAGATGCGCATGATGAGGGAACCTGTGCGGTTACTGTCCGCCGGGAGTGCCCGTTGGGAGAGCCGGTTGCACCGGGAGACCGACATATGCGGATTTTATGCTGCGCTGCGAAGAGGAAAATATTGCAATGCGTCAATGCCTGGATTGCATGACTCGTCAAAAAATACCTTGATACATGTCAATAATACATAGCTCGACAGCATGACAGACAGAAGCTGCCGTTCCCAGGACCGGAAATGGACGTTCGACCGAAAGGCGGTTCGATGCGGGATTGGCCTAGGAAGATAACATGCTGCGATGCAGCGCGAGCGTTCCGTCAGTCGCGCCGGGTCAGCGCGGCGATCTCGGCTTCTTCCGCCGGGCTCAGCTTGGTCTCGTGATCCGCGCGCCGGCGCGACAGACGCCAGAGCCCAAAGACACCAAGGCCGAGGGCCATGAGGGGCGTCAGCCAGAGCAGCAGCGTGTGCAGGGCGAGGACCGGCCGCAGCAGGACGTATTCCCCGTAGCGGCCGACCACATAATCCTGCACCTGCCGGTCGTCGTCCCCCGCCTTCAGGCGCTCCCGCACAATGAGCCGGAGGTCGCGCGCCAGGGGCGCATCGGAATCGTCGATGGACTGGTTCTGGCAAACGAGGCAGCGCAGGCCGGAGGAGATGTCGCGCGCCCGCGCTTCGAGCTTGGCGTCCGGCAGGACCTCGTCCGGCTGGACGGCCAGGGTGGTGCCCGTCGAGCCGGCGAGAAGCGCCAGCGCGACGAGCAGGCGGGGAAGACGGGCCGCGCTCATTCGGCGGGGGCCATGGTGCCGGGCATGGTCTTGGCCTTTTCCTTCGCCCGTGCGGGCGCGCCCACCCGCATCCTACGGTCGGTGAGGGACACCGCCCCGCCCAGCGCCATGACGACGGAACCGAGCCAGATCAACAGCACCAGGGGCTTGTAGTAGAGCCGCAGGCCGATGGCCCCGCCGGGGACCATCTCGCCAAGGCTGGCATAGACCTGGCTGACGCCGACGGTGAGTAGGCCGGATTCCGTCACGTTCATCTTGCGGCTCGGATAGAACCGCTTGCCCGTCTCCACGGTGCCGATGAAGTCACCGGCCGTGTTGCGGATGGTCAGGAAGGCCGTCGTCTCCTCGTAATTCTCGCCCGTGCGCGGGCCGACCCGGTCGAGGGTCGCCACGTAAGGGCCGGAGGCGAGGGACTCGCCCGGCTTCACCGTGCTCAGGGCTTCCGTGGCCCAACCTTGCGCGGCGATACCGAGAACTACGATTCCGACGCCCGCATGAGCGAGCGCCGTGCCCCAGGCCGAGCGGGGCAGGCCCAGCGCCCGTCGCATGACGCCGCTCACCGTCCGTGCCCGGCTGTTGCCGTAGCCACGGGCCCGCGACACGATCTCCATGGCCGAGCCGACGACGAGATAGGCGCCGAGGCCGATGCCGATGGGCGCCATCATCGGGCCACCCCAGGTCCAGGCGAGCACGGCGAGGCCCACCGCGAGGGCGACACCCATGGCGGCGAACAGGCGCTGCGAGGCTGCGTGCACGTCGCCGCGCTTCCAGGCCAGGGTCTGGCCGAAGGGAACGATGAGGAGGAGCGGGATCGCCAGGGGGATGAAGGTGTAGTTGAAGAAAGGCGGCCCCACCGAGATCTTCTCGGAGGTCAGGGATTCGAGGAGCAGCGGGTAGAGTGTGCCGACGAAGACCGTGGCGCAGGCGGCGGCGAGGAACAGGTTGTTCATCACCAGGGCGCCCTCGCGCGAGATCGGCGCGAACAGGCCGCCCTGCCGCAGCATCGGCGCGCGCCAGGCGAAGAGGCTGAGCGAGCCGCCGATGAACAGGATCAGGATGGCGAGGATGAAGACGCCGCGCGTCGGGTCGGTGGCGAAGGAATGCACCGAGGTGAGCACGCCCGAGCGGACGATGAAGGTGCCCAGCAGCGACAGCGAGAAGGTGAGGATGGCGAGCAGCACCGTCCAGACCTTGAGCGCGTCGCGCTTCTCCATGACCACGGTGGAATGAAGCAGCGCCGTGCCTGCGAGCCAGGGCATCAGCGAGGCGTTCTCCACCGGATCCCAGAACCACCAGCCGCCCCAGCCGAGCTCGTAATAGGCCCAGTACGATCCCATCGCGATGCCCAGGGTCAGGAAGCTCCAGGCGATCAGCGTCCAGGGGCGCACGGCGCGCGCCCAGACCGCGTCGATGCGACCGTCGATCAGCGCCGCGATGGCGAAGGCGAAGGTGATCGAGAAGCCGACATAGCCGACATAGAGGAGGGGCGGATGGATCGCGAGGCCGAAATCCTGCAGCAGCGGATTGAGGTCGTTGCCCTCGACCGGCGCCGGGCTCACCCGCATGAACGGGTTCGAGGTCGTGATGATGAACAGCACGAAGACGAAGGTGATGAGGCCCTGGACCGCCAGGGTGTTGGCCCGGAGCACCGGCGGAACCGAGTTCCGGGACACGGCGACCAGGGCGCCGAACAGGGCCAGGATGAGGACCCAGAGCAGCATCGAGCCCTCATGGTTTCCCCACACGCCCGAGAGCTTGTAGAGGAAGGGCTTGGCCGTGTGCGAGTTCTCGATCACGTTCTGGACCGAGAAGTCCGAGGTGGCATGGGCGTAGGTGAGCGCCCCGAACGAGAACAGGATGCAGGCGAAGGTGCCGAGCGCCGCCGGAGTGGCTACGGCGCGCAGGGCCGCATCCCCAGAGCGGGCGGCCCAGACCGGCATCACCGCCTGGACCAGGGAAAGCGCCAGCGCCAATGCCAGCGCGAAATGTCCGACTTCGATCAGCACGTCGGATTGTCCTTCCTCAGGGTCATACCGGTCATCGTTCGCTGCGTCGTCCGAGCGTCGGCTCGCCGTCGGCGGTCTTCACGCCCTCGGCGGCTTTCCCGGCGGAGGCTCCCTTGGAGCCGCCCTCCTGCCACCGTCCCTGCGCCTTGAGCGCATCGGCGACCTCGCGGGGCATGTAGGATTCGTCGTGCTTGGCCAGCACCGTGTCGGCGCGGAAGATGCCGCCCGGCTCGAGCCGCCCTTCGGCGACGATGCCCTGGCCTTCGCGGAACAGGTCGGGAAGCAGTCCGCGATACTGGACCTGGACCGTCGCGTTGGTGTCGGTCACGGCAAAATCGATGTTCTGGTCCGGGCCGCGCTGGAGCGAGCCTTCCTTCACCAGCCCGCCGAGGCGGAAGCGGGTGCCCGGCGCCACGCCCTGCGCGGTCACCTCGGTGGGCGACCGGAAGAACACGATCGACCCGCTCATGGCGGACAGGATCAGGCCGAGGGCCAGGGCGAGCACGGCACCGCAGGCGGCGATCAGGATCAGGCGGCGGCTCTTGCGAGTCACGAGTGTCGTCCCGTTTCTGTTCCGGCGCCTCATGATGGGCGCTGAGGAGGCCCGGAATGGTGGATCCGGCTGTCCTGTCGTCTGGCGTCTTTTAGGTACTGGCGTATCTTGGGTTTCGGCCCCATGGCACTCCGGGTCAAGGGCCGTGGCCGGGGCGGATTGTCAGGGGGCGTCCTGCGGCGCGGCCCGCATTACGGCTTGTCGTTGCCGCCGCGCAGGCCGAGCTCCTGGGCCAGGATGTCGAGCTTCTCCATGGCGCGGGCATCCGGGCTGAGGGCCATGCGGCCGCGGTCGAGGGCATGGCTCGCCTGCTGGCGCTCGCCCAATACGCTGTACGAACGCACGAGACGCAGCCAATCATCCACCGTGCCGCCCTTGGAGGCGAGGCGCCGGTCGAGGCCGGCGACCATGCCGCGGATGGCCGCGTCCCGTTCGGGCGCCGGCATCGCCTTCACGGCAGCCACGGCGGCGTCCGTCCCGGCGCGTTCGGCCGCATCGGCAGCAGTTACCGGCGGTACGGGCGCCGAGGCGAGGCCAAACTCGCGGGCGAGCTCATCGAGCTTGGCTCCGGCTCCATCCTCGCTGCCGACCGCGTTCCGCGCCCGGTCGAGGGCCGCCTTCATCTTTTCGCGATCTCCCAGCACGCCGTAGGACCGGACGAGGCGGACCCACTCGTCGGCGGTGCCTCCCTTTTCCGTCAGGCGCCGGTCGAGCCCGTCGACCATGCCCCGGATCGCCGCGTCGCGATTGGCGGCGGGCATCGCCTGCAGATCCGCCGCAGCACTGGAATCGGGAGCCTGGGCCGATGGGCCGGGCTTGGCGGCCGTGGCCGGCGCCTCGCCTTGCAGGCGGGTCAGGGTCTCGCGCACGAGCGGCAGCCAGGGCGCATCGGCCGGAGCATTCTCCATCAAGGCGGTCAGCCGCCGGACCGCGCCGGGGATGTCGCCTTCGAGCTCGGCGGCGCGCGCGAGGTAGAAGCGCGGCTTGGCGGCGCCGGCATCGAGGCTCGCCGCGCGCTCGAAGATCTCCTTCGCCCGGGGCGTCACGGTCCCGTTGGCGCCGGCGACCAGGGCCTCGCCCCAGTCGGAGAGGCGCTGCGGCGACTCGCCGAGCACGCGGGTCGCGGCCTCGTAGGCATGGGCCGCATCGTCGAAGCGCCCGAGCCGGACATAGACCGGCGCGAGCACCGACCAGCCGCGACCGTCGCTCGGGTCGCTGGCGAGCCGTGCCTCGATCTGTCCGATGGCCTTGAGCATGTCCTGTCCGCCCGACTGCACCGCCTGCCGGTCGGAGGCCGTCTGGGACGGCATGTGCGGCGAGCCGTAGAGCCCGTAGGCGATGAGCGCCACGAGGGGGATCGTCGACAGCGCGAAGGCCGAGGCCGCCCGACGCTGGCGCAGGGCCGGCTCGGCGATCCCGTCGGAGACGGCTTCGGGGTTTTCGCGGCTCGCACGCAGAAGACGGCGGCCCGCCTCGGTGCGGGCGGCCTCGGCCTCACCGGGGGCGATCAGTCCCCGCGTCAGGTCGCGCTCGATTTCGCGGAGCTGATCCTCGTAGAAGCCGGTCTCTGTGACGAGCGCTCCGGCCGGTGGCGGGGAAGCGGCGTCCGCCCGCCGGGTCTTGGACCACAGCGACATCGGCCAGAGCAGGGCCAGCACGGTGCCCCCCGTCATCACCGCCAGTATGAACCAGATCGCCGTCATCTCACCCCGAACTCATGCCATACCATGTAAGCGCCGGACGGGTCCGAGCGCAGGGACCGGTCCGGCGACACGGTGTCACGCGAACCTGTGCCGTTTCAGACGGGCCGGCCTCGGCGGCATCCCCGCCTGAAACACCATTCGGCGCGTTTCGCATAGCCCGACGCTCATCCGGCGCTGGCATTCGGCGCGTCTCCGGGCACCTCGATCACGGCCCGCACACCGCCGAGCGTCGCCTCCTCCAGGCGAAAGCGCCCGCGATAGAGCGCTGCCAGATCGGCGACGATGGAAAGGCCGAGCCCTGAGCCTGGCTTGGTCTCGTCGAGCCGCCGGCCGCGGCCGAGTACCGCCGCGCGGTCTTCCGGCTGCAGGCCCGGCCCGTCATCCTCGATGGAGACGAGAAGGTGGGGATAATGGTGCTCGCTCACCGTCTCCGCCCGGATCGAGACGCGGCTGCGCGCCCATTTCGAGGCGTTGTCGACGAGGTTGCCGATCATCTCCTCGAAATCCTGGCGCTCGCCGCGAAAGCGCAGGCCCGGCGGCACGTGGACCTCGTAGGCGATGTCCTTGTCGCGGTAGATCTTGCCGAAGGTGCGCACCAGGCCCGCGAGTGCCGGCTCCACCTCGGTGGAGGTGCCGAGGGTGCCGGCCAAAGCCGCCGCCCGCGCACGGTCGAGGTGGTAGTTCACCTGGTCGCGCATCACCGCGGCCTGCTCGCGGATCTTGAAGGCGAGGTCTTCCTGCGCGTCGCTGGCGCCGACCTCGTTGACGATGATCGACAGCGGCGTCTTCAGGGCATGGGCGAGGTTGCCCACCTGCGTGCGGGCACGCTCCAGGATCTCGCGGTTGGTCTCGATCAGCAGGTTCACCTCGCCGGCGAGCGGCGCGATGTCGCGCGGATACTCGCCGTCGATCCGGTCGGCCTCGCCCCGGCGGATCGCGCCCAGAGCCGTGCGGAGCTTGGCCAGGGGGGCCAGACCGAAGCGGATCTGCAGCAGGGTCGTGAGCGCCAGGAACAGGCCGAGCAGGCCGAACGTCACCATCAGCGAGAAACGGAAGCGGCCGACATCGTTCTCGATCTCGTCGGCGGGGCCGGCGACGCGCACGGTGTAGCGCCCCTCCTCGCCGAGATCGACGTCGCGCTCGATGATGCGCAGGGGCCGGTCGTCCTGGGCCTTGCCGTAGCCCTGGCGGATCTGGCCGATCCCGGCATTGTTGTCCGGGGTGCCGGCCGGCTTCAGGGGCACGCCGACGAGGGAACGCGAGGTGCGCAGGTCGCGCGGGCGCGCATCCGGCCGCCCCACCTGCCAGTACCAGCCCGAGAGGGGCAGGTCGAAGCGCGGGTCGCTCAGGTTGAAGGAGCGGCTCTCGGGATCGTTGGGCGAGACGAGATCGGTGGCGAGGTTGTTGGCGTAGACGAGGAGCCGGCTGTCGAAGGAGCGCTCGGTGTTCTCGCGGTAGAGCGTGGTGAGGATCCAGGCCGCGATCAGCAGGATCGCCGAACTCGCGATCAGGGCCGAGCCTGCCAGGCGCACGGCGATGGAGCGCCGCCGGAACGGCAGCCAGGAGGGAAAGGCGATCATCTGGGCGCGGCTGTCGTGGGGGCTATGCCCTGGTACACGACAGGTGCCGGAAAGGCGCGTCTTGCGAGGCACAGAGATGGTGTAGACGGCCCGTCCATATTATGTACACATCTCTTGGAAGAGGAACGGACCATGGCTCTTCATATTCGCGACAAGGAAGCGGATCGTCTTGTGCGTGCTCTTGCCGAGCGCAAGCACATTTCGCTGACGGACGCCATCAAGCTCGGTGTGGGCAACGAGCTCAAGCGCGAGGAGGAGAAGGTTTCCGTGTGGGAGCGTATTCGTCCGATCCGGGAGCGCGTCGCATCCCGGCCGGATACCGGCCTCAAGGCGGACAAGGCCTTCTATGACGAGATGAGCGGCGACGCTTGATGTTCGTCGACGCGTCGGCACTGGTCGCCATCCTGACGGGAGAATCCGATGCGTCGGACCTCGCTGCTCGCCTCGAAGGCGCGACGACGCTGATCACGTCGCCCATCGCGGTCTACGAATCCGTTCTTGCCATCGCACGGACCAAGCAGGGCGGTATTGGGGAAGCCCGAATCGATGTCGAGATGTTCCTTGCCGCTGTCCCGATCCGCGTCGTTGCAGTGACGCCTCTCGATGCGTCCACCGCTCTCGACGCGTTCGAGACATACGGAAAGGGCAGAGGGCTCCCCGCACAGCTCAATATGGGCGATTGCTTCGCCTATGCGGCGGCTAAGAACAACGGCGTCCCGCTCCTCTTCAAGGGCCAGGACTTCATCCACACCGATATCGCGCAGGCTCTAGCCTGAACCCCATCGAAGCTACACCCGCGGCGCGGGCTGGTTCGGGTCGACGAGGTAGCCCAGACCGCGCACGGTCTGGATCAGGTCCACCGCGAGCTTCTTGCGCAGGCGGCCGACGAAGACTTCGATCGTGTTGGAATCCCTGTCGAAATCCTGGTCGTAGAGATGCTCGGTCAACTCGGCGCGGGAGACCACGCGGCCGGTGTGGTGCATCAGATAAGCGAGCAGGCGGTATTCGTGGCTCGTGAGCTTGATCGGGTTGCCGTCCACATAGACGCGGCCCGAGCGGGTATCGAGCACGACGGGTCCGCAGGAGATCTGGCTCGTGGCGTGGCCGGTGGCGCGGCGCAGGAGCGCGCGCACGCGGGCCATCAGCTCCTCCATGTGGAAGGGCTTGGTCACGTAATCGTCGGCCCCGGCATCGAACCCGTCGACCTTGTCCGACCAGCGGTCGCGGGCGGTGAGGATGATGACCGGCGTCTTGATGCCGGCGCGGCGCCATTTCTGCAGCACGGTGACGCCGTCCGCCTTCGGCAGGCCCATGTCGAGGATGATCGCGTCGTAGGGTTCGCTCTCGCCGAGATAGGCACCCTCTTCGCCGTCGAAGGCCTTGTCGGCGACGTAGCCGGCCTCCTCGAGCGCGCTGACCACTTGCCGGTTGATGTCCCGGTCATCCTCGACGACGAGCAGACGCACTGCGATTCACTCCCAAGATGAGGCGGCGCTGAGGCCCCCGTCGCGGAGAACGATAGGCGCCCCCGCCTTTATTTGCCGATAACCCGCCCGGTGGTGGCATCCACCAACACGTGGACGAACTGTCCGTCCCGGCGCAAGGCCGTCAGGAGATAGGCGAGGCCCTCCCCGTGCCGGCAGAGCCGGGCGCGCTGGATCTCGGCCCGGGAGATCACCGTCCGGGCGGCGCGGATCGCGGCCACCGGCTCGATCACCCGCTTGTCCGCCACCGCCTCGCGCAGATCTGCCGGGCTGAGACAGCTCTCGCTCGGCGGGACCGCTTGCATGGGCGCCGAGACCTCGGCCGTTCCGGGCGCCATCGTCTCCTCCGCCAGCGTGCGAATCGGCCCCGTCGCGAAAGCCGCGACGGTCAGGCCGATAAACAGCAGGGCGAGGAGGATACGCATGGATTGAGTCAATGGTCTTCGGGCACTGAATGCGCCCTGAATGCGGGGTCCGTCGCGCCCCGTGTCCGAACGATCGGATCGTGGCGCGACAGGCGGTGAGCGGGCAAGCCGATGGCGGGCCCTCCGGTTCCCGGACGGCGGCGTCACGAGGGGCCGGCGCGCTGGGCGACGAGGCGCTGCAGGGCGAGGCCGAGGAGGTGCTGGCGGTCGATATGGTCGAGGGCCGCCCGGCACAGGTCGGTCATCGAGCGCTCGAAACGGGTCTCGGCGGCCCGGAGGCGGAAGGAGGCGGCGCGCAGCCGCGAGGAAGGCGGGAAGAGGCGGGTCATCGGGTGTTCTCCGTCGTATGGGCACGGGGCGTCATCGCCCCTCGTGGCGGGTGTCCGACAGGCGGCGCAGGATCTCGTCGAACTTCTCCCGCGCCCGCTCGTCGCTGCGGTCGACGCCGCGCGAGATCTCGCTCGCGAGACGGGACAGGTCTTCGAGCACCCGCGTCCGGCTCTCGATGGCCAAAGCCACGGCGGAATTCGCCTGGGAGGCCCGTTCCAAAGCCGTCGCGGTGGCGCCGGTATCGCCGATGCGGGCCTCCTGGGAGCGGCCCACTTCCCGGTAGAGGTGCAGGCAGGCGAAGCCGAGAAGGGCGGCGACGATCCAGCCCGCGCCCTCCTCCGAGAACAACAGGCGGGCGGCTTCGAGCGCGATCCTGTCCATGGGAACCTCCCTTCCGCTGCCCCGGCTGGATTCACCCATCTGCTCTTTCAGGCGATCCGCGTCCCTCTCCCCCTTGTGGGGAGAGGTCAGGAGTGGGGGTGGCTCCGCCAGCCTCCGCAAGCGGAGGGTCGCCCAACCACCCCCACCTCCAACTCCTCCCCACAAGCTCGACGGATCTCGGGCAGGCCCGAGATCCGTCGAGCTTGTGGGGAG